>JALOOU010000176.1 GCA_025454255.1 Desulfobacterales bacterium
CGAGGAGGACCCCCCGATGCCCAACCCGCTGTTCGAGGAAGCCTATTCGTTCGACGACCTGCTGCTGATGCCCTGCTACTCCGATGTCCTGCCCAAGGATGTCACCGTCGCCACCCGCCTGACGCGCACCATCCAGCTGAGCATCCCCATCGTCAGCGCGGCCATGGACACCGTCACCGAGGCCGATGCCGCCATCAGCATGGCCCGCGAGGGGGGCATCGGGTTCATCCACCGCAACCTGGACATCCAGACCCAGGCGATCGAGGTCGATAAGGTCAAGAAGTCGGAAAGCGGCATGATCGTCGACCCGGTGACCATCCACCCGGACCAGAAAGTGGCCGAGGTGCTCAAGCTCATGGAGCAGTACCGCATTTCCGGCGTGCCGGTCGTCAAGGGGGATCAGCTGGTCGGGATCGTCACCAACCGCGACCTGCGCTTCGAGACGGACATGGAGAAGCTCGTCGCCGACGTCATGACCAAGGAGAACCTGGTGACCGTCACCGACGGTATCGGCCTGGAGGATTCCAAAAAGCTGCTGCACCAGCACCGCATCGAGAAGCTGCTGGTGGTGGACAAGCGGGGCCGCCTCACCGGTTTGATCACGATCAAGGACATCGAAAAAATCAAAAAATACCCCAATGCCTGCAAGGACGGCTTCGGCCGGCTGCGGGTGGGCGCCGCGGTGGGCGTGGGGGCCGACATGGAGGAGCGCGCCGAGGCGCTGCTCAGGGCCGGGGCGGACATCCTCCTGATCGACACCTCCCACGGCCACTCCCAGAACGTGCTCGACTCGGTTCGGCGCCTGAAGTCCACGTTCAAGGAGGTCGAAGTCATCGCCGGAAACGTGGCCACCGCGGAGGGGGCCGAAGCCCTGGTCAACTCCGGGGTGGACGGGGTCAAGATCGGCATCGGGCCGGGCTCCATCTGCACCACCCGGGTCGTGGCCGGCGTCGGCGTGCCGCAGTTGACGGCCATCATGAACTGCCGTCCGGTGGCCGAGAAGACCGGGGTGCCCTTGATCGCCGACGGCGGGATCCGCTTCTCGGGGGATTTGACCAAGGCCCTTGGGGCCGGGGCCCACAGCGTCATGATCGGGGGCCTTTTCGCCGGCACCGAGGAGAGTCCGGGCGAGCTGATTCTCTACCAGGGCCGCAGCTACAAGGTGTATCGGGGCATGGGGTCCATCGAGGCCATGAAAAAAGGCAGCAAAGACCGCTACTACCAGGGCGACGAGAGCGAGGGGGACAAGCTGGTGCCCGAGGGGATCGTCGGCCGGGTGCCCTACCGCGGCTCGCTTCAGGCCAACATTTTTCAACTGGTGGGCGGCCTGAAAGCCGGCATGGGCTACTGCGGCTGTCGCACGCTCGAGGAGCTGCGGGAGCGGGCCCGGTTCATCAAGATCTCCGCCGCCGGCATCCGCGAGTCCCACGTGCACGATGTGATCATCACCAAGGAGGCCCCCAACTACCGCTTAGAGTAGCGCCGGTTCCACCGGAGGTCCAATCTCCGCGCTGCCCTGTGCTTCGCGCTCGCTGCTGCGTGCCCTCAGCACGCCTCGGTCGGCGAATGCTTGTGCGCCGTGCCTGCCCCGCTCCAGCGGGGATCTTGGACCTCGGGCGGAACCGGTGTCTTTCTCGGTAACGGCAATAACTGCCAGAAATCGTAAGACGTTGCCGATAAATAAAAATCGTTGTGATCTTTTGCTTTACATTCGCCCCAATCCCTGAGACACTTTTTTAACGGTTGACCCTGCCTCCGAATTCCGTTGGCTCCAGAGGATCCCCATGGCCGAATTCGTTCACCTGCACGTCCACACGCAATACAGCCTCCTGGATGGGGCGATCCGGATCGACGATCTGCTGCGGCTCACGGCCGAATACGGGATGCCGGCGGTCGCCACCACCGATCACGGGACCCTCTTCGGCGCCATCGAGTTCCACGAGAAGGCGACCAAGGCCGGCATCCACCCGGTCATCGGCTGCGAGATGTACATCGCCGCCCGCAGCCGCTTCGACAAGAGCTCGGCCGACAGCCGGGAGCTGTGCCACCTCATCCTTTTGGCAGAAACCCAGGAAGGCTATCGCAATCTGTGCCGCCTCGCCACGGCGGCCCAGCTGGAGGGCTTCTACTACAAGCCGCGGATCGACCGGGAGCTGCTGCAGGAGTGTTCGCGGGGCCTGATCGGCATGTCGGCCTGCCTGCATGGGGAGATCCCGCGCCGAATCCTGGAGGGCCGGATGGACCTGGCCGACCAGGCCGCCCGCACTTACCTTGCGACGTTCGGGGAGAACCGCTTTTTCCTCGAAATCCAGAACAACGGCATCGCCGAGCAGGAGCGGGTGAACCAGGCCCTGATCGACATGAGCCGCCGGCTGTCCGTGCCGCTCGTGGCCAGCAACGACTGCCACTACCTCTCCCGAGAGGATGTGCGCGCCCACGATGTGCTCCTGTGCATTCAGACCGGCAAGACCGTCAACGACTCCGAGCGGCTCAAGTTCCGCACCGACCAGCTCTACTTCAAGCCGGCAGCGGAGATGGCCGCCTACTTCAAAGAGACCCCGGAGGCGCTCTCCCGGACGGTGGAGATCGCCGATCGCTGCCGCCTGGAATTCGACTTCAAGACCTATCATTTCCCCAACTTCGACACCCGCGGCCCCCAGAGCGTGGAGGCGCATTTCGAGGAGAAGACGCGTGCGGGCTTCGAGCGGATCATGGCCCGCGTGCGCGCCAAGAACCCGCAGGCCGACGAGGCGCTCTACCGGGAGCGGCTGGACTACGAGATCGGCGTCGTCAAGGACATGGGCTTTCCCAGCTACTTTCTGATCGTCGCCGATTTCATCCGTTTTGCGAAGGAGCGCGGCATCCCGGTGGGGCCGGGGCGGGGGTCGGCCGCGGGCAGCCTGGTGGCCTATTGCCTGGGCATCACCGATCTGGACCCGATCGCCCACGGGCTGATCTTCGAGCGCTTCCTCAACCCCGCGCGCAAGAGCGCGGGGGGGACTACGTCGCGCAGATCATCACCTTCGGCAAGCTCAAGACCCGGGCCGTGATCCGGGACGTGGGGCGGGCGCTGAACATCCCCCTGGCGGAGGTGGACGCCATCGCCAAGATGGTCCCCGACGTGCTCAACATCACCCTCGACCAGGCGCTCGAGCAGGAGCCGCGGCTCAGGGAGCTGGCCGAACAGAAACCCGAGGTGGCCGACCTGGTCCAGATCTGCCGGGTGCTGGAGGGGCTGCCCCGGCACGCCTCCACCCACGCCGCCGGCGTCGTGATCTCCGACCGGCCGCTGATGGAGTATCTGCCGCTGTTCCGAGGCAAGAAGGGCGAGGTGATCACCCAGTTCGACATGAAAATCGTCGAGAAGATCGGGCTGGTCAAGTTCGACTTTTTAGGCCTGCGCAACCTGACGGTCATCGCCGGCACCCTCGAGCTGATCAAGCGCCAGGGCAAGACGGTGCCGGACATCGACAACCTCGACCTCAACGACCCGGCCACCTATCGGCTGCTGGCCTCCGGCGACACGACCGGGGTCTTTCAGCTGGAGAGCTCCGGGATGAAAGACCTGCTGGTGCGGCTCAAGCCCGAGTGCTTCGCCGACGTGGTCGCCCTGGTGGCCCTCTACCGGCCCGGGCCCATGGAAAGCGGGATGATCGACGATTACGTGGCCCGCAAGCACGGGCGCAAGGCCGTCGCCTATCTGGTGCCGGAGCTCGAACCGGTCCTGCGGGAGACTTACGGGGTCATCGTCTACCAGGAGCAGGTGATGAAGATCGCCGGGGCCCTGGCGAACTACTCTATGGCCGAGGCCGACGACCTGCGCAAGGCCATGGGCAAGAAGATCCCCGAGATCATGGCGGCCCACCGGGAGCGGTTCTGCAAGGGGGCCGTGGCCGCC
>JALOOU010000177.1 GCA_025454255.1 Desulfobacterales bacterium
CGGCGCGGATGACGGCCGTCGGCATGGGCGAGTGCTGCCCGGTCTCCTCCGACAACGCCGCCAACCGGCGGGTCTCCATGGTGCTGACGGGGCAGGCGTAGGGAAAAAGGGTCCGAATTAAAAGCGCTGCCGGCGCCAGCCGGCAGCGCTTTTACACTTTCTTGAAGGCGCTCTGCGGGAAGAAGCAGTAGGGGCACTCCTCGGGCGGTTCTGCGCCGTAGTGAACATGGCCGCAGATCCGGCAGCGCCAGGCGGTGGTTCCCGGCTCTGCGTTGATGACGTCCTTTTCCCGGTGGACCGGCAGATCCTCGAGCGGGGGCATCACCGGGCCGAACCCGCCGCCCAGCACGAATCCGGAGATGATCAGCCGCTGGATCTCGCTGGTGCCTTCGTAGATCCGGAAAAGACGTGTGTCGCGCAGGAGCTTTTCGATAGGGAACATTTTGGTGTAGCCGTAGCCGGCGAAGACCTGCAGGGCCTCGTTGGCGACCTCCAGGGCCGCCTCCGTGGCATAGAGCTTGGCGATCGAGGCGGAGATGGTCGGGTCCTCTCCCTGGTCGGCTTCCCAGGCCGATTTCCAGACAAGCAGCCGGGATGTCTCCACCTTCTGGTACATGTCGGCGATTTTGTGCTGGATCGCCTGGAAACTCGCGAGCGGGGCGCCGAAGGCCTTGCGCCGCTTGGCGTAGTCGATCGCGAACTCCATGGCCGACCGGGCGGCGCCGACCGCAAAGGCGCCGATGGCCGGCCGGGTACGGGCGAAGGTTTTCATCGCGAGAACGAACCCCTCCCCGGGCGGGGCCAGGACATTTTCCTTCGGCACCCGGACGTTCTCGAAATGGATGCCCACGGTGTTGGATCCCCGCTGGCCGAGCTTGGGGATCCGCCCGCCGATCCGGACCCCCTTCCAGCCCTTCTCCACCACGAACCCGCAGATCCCGCTGTGCTTCTGCTCGGTATCGGCCGTGGCGAAGATGGACATGTAGTCGGCGATCCCGCCGTTGGTCACCCAGTACTTCGTGCCGTTCAGGATGTAGTCCTCGCCGTCGCGCGCGGCCCGGCAGCGGATCCCGGAGACGTCAGATCCCAGGGTCGGCTCCGATGTGGCGAAGCAGAAGAGCTTAAAGCCCGCGGCGACCTGCGGGAAGTACTTTTGCTTCAGCTCCTCGTTGGCCGACAGACGTAGGGGTTCCATTCCGAGGGAGCTGTCGAAAATAGAGGTGGCTAGCCCGGGGCAGGCCGCGGCGAGCTCTTCGGTGATGATCACGTTCTCGATCAGGCCGTACCCCTTGCCCCCGTAGGCCGCGGGGATGTCGGTGTTCATGAGGCCCGCCTCCCAGGCCTTGCGCAGGACCGGCAGGGGCGTGTCGTCGACGGCATCATAATGCCAGGCGACCGGGAGAATCTCTTTGAGCGCAAACTCCCGCGCCGCTTTTTGAATCTCCACCTGTTCGGGGGTGAGCTGAAAACCGAGCATGGAATGCACCTCCTGGGATCGGGATCGTTTTTGCGTGAAAGGGTGGGAACGGTTATAGCGAACAGCAACCTGCAATACAAGGCGATAGACAGCCCATCGGGGCCATGGTAATGAAGGCCCCTCACGCCGGGAGTCGTGCAGGCCCTCAACCGTTCGAAGTTCACTAGTGAAACCTTGGGCGAAATCCTATGACTCAACAGACTCGACAGACTCAATAGACTCGAAAGACCCCATGCTGTCCACCTATATCAAACTGCTGCTGATGGCCCTCTTCTGGGGCGGGACCTTCATCGCCGGGCGGGTGCTGGCCCAGAGCGTCGGTCCTTATTCCGGCGCTTTTCTGCGCTTTGCGGTCGCATCGGCCTGCCTGGCGGCGATCATGCTGAAGCTGGAGCGGCATCCGGCCCGGCCCGCCGGCTGGCATCTCGCCCTCCTGCTGCTGATGGGAATGACGGGGATCTTCGCCTACAACGTGCTCTTTCTGAAGGGGCTCAAGCTGATCGAGGCCGGCCGGGCCGCCATCATTATCGCGAACAACCCGATCGGCATCGCGCTGATGGCGGCGATCTTCTTCGGCGAGCGGCTGAACATTCTGAAGGCGGCGGGCATCCTCGTGTCGGTCTGCGGTGCCGTCATCGTGATCACGCGCGGCGAGGCCGCGGCGCTTTTTACCGGCGGTTTCGGGCGCGGGGAGCTCTACATCCTGGGCTGCGTGGCGAGCTGGGTGGCCTACTCCCTGCTCGGCAAGCTCGTGATGGCGCGCCTCTCGCCCCTTGCGGCCGTTACCTTCAGTTCGGCGGCGGGCACCCTGTGTCTCTTCCCGGCCGCCCTCATGGACGGGCTTCTCGATGCCGGCAGCTATCCCCTCGCCGCCTGGGGCAGCATCGTCTACCTGGGGTTTTTCGGAACGGTCCTGGGCTTCGTCTGGTATTATGAGGGCATCCAGCGCATCGGGCCGGTGCGCGCCGGGCTCTTCATCAACTTCGTGCCGGTCTTTGCCGTGCTGCTCTCGGTGCTCCTCCTGGGCGAACCCCTTACCCTCTCCCTCATCGCCGGCGCGGCGCTCGTCTGCACCGGGGTGTGCCTCACCACGCTCGGCGCCTACCGCTCCTGAAGCGCCTTTTTCCGACAAGCCGTCGGCAGCTACGCTAATCTGCAATTCCCGGAATCGATACCTTTGATCTGCTAAACCAACCCTCTCTTCGACCAATGCAAGGTTTGGGCTGAGGCACGAAGTCCACCGCCCCGCCAATTGAAAAAGTTGCGCTTTTAGAAAGGTGATGAGTCGGATAAGTGTTTTATGGAACCGTGTTAGAACCTGTCAATGGATTTCGCAACCGACTTGCCCCCAAACAGCTAATTTTGTGGTATAAGCCAAGTTGGCTGGCCAGTGTTGCGCCTTGACTGGCTAAAAGTGGCCGGGGATGCGAAGGGCTCCGGCTTTACGCAGCTGCGGTTAAGAGGCTGAGCCCGACTCACGGCAGAATCGCCCCGATTCGTTGAGATGGAAA
>JALOOU010000178.1 GCA_025454255.1 Desulfobacterales bacterium
AACCCGTAGGAGTCCTCCACGTTGATGTGGCGGCGGGTCAATATCGTCAGCACGGCGTGCAGGCCGCCGGGGCGGTCCTCGACCGCCACGGCGATGATCCCCTTCTGCGAGGCGAGAACCCCGGCCGCCTGCAGCGCGCGGCAGGCCTGGTCCGGGTCGTCGACCAGGATCTTCACGACACCGAAGTCACCGAGGTCCGAAATCTTGACGGCGCGGATGTTGATGTCGGCCTGGGCCAGCACCCCCGTGATCTTCTCGAGCCGGCCGGGCTTGTTCTCGGCGAATACCGAAATGTGATGAGCGATCATGGGCTATTCCTTGCGCCGCCGGTCGATGACCCGCACCGCCTTGCCGTCGCTCTTGGGAATCGCGTCCGGCTCGACCAGGGCCACCTTGGGGGTGAAGAGCAGTTCGCCTTTAAGGGCGGTCGTGATCCGCTGCTGCAGGGCCTTGAGGCTTTTGACATCCCCGTGGAAAAACTCGCGCTGCACCTCCACCTGCACCGTCATGGAGTCCAGCGAACCTTCGTTGTCCAGGATGATCTGGTAGTTGCGCCCGACTTCGGGGACGCTCATCAGGAGCGTTTCGACCTGCAGGGGGAACACATTGACCCCCTTGACGATGAACATGTCGTCCGAGCGCCCCTTGATCCGGGCGATCCGCCGGTGGGTGCGGCCGCAGGGGCAGGGGCCGGGCAGGATGGCGGTCAGGTCCCGGGTCCGGTAGCGGATGAGCGGCATGGCCTCGCGGTCAAGGCTCGTCAGGACGAGCTCCCCCTCTTCGCCCTCCGGCACCGGCTCCAGGGTGGTGGGGTTGAGCACCTCCACGACAAAGGCGTCCTCCCAGATGTGCATCCCGTTCTGCTCCGGGCACTCGAAGGCCACGCCGGGGCCGGACATCTCCGAGAGGCCGTAGGAGTTGAACACCTTGGCCCCCAGCCCCTCCTCCACGCGCCGGCGCGTCTGTTCCGAGTAGGGCTCGGCGCCCAGGTAGGCGATCCGCAGCCTGAGGTCGCGCCGCGGGTCGACCCCGGCCTCCTCGAAGACCGAAAGCAGGTGCAGCGCGTAGCTGGGGATCACATGGACGATGGTCGCGCCGAAATCCTGCATGAACTTGATCTGCCGCCGGCTGTTGCCCGCTCCCGCCGGGACGGTCAGCATCCCCAGCCGCTCGGCGCCGTAGTGAAACCCCAGCCCGCCGGTGAACATGCCGTAGCCGGTCATGTTCTGGAAAACGTCCGCGGGCCGGGCCCCGGTCATGAACATGCAGCGCGCCATCAGGTTCGCCCAGCTCGCCAGGTCGTGGGCGTTGTGGCAGACCACGGTCGCCTGGCCGGTGGTCCCGGAGGAGGAGTGCAGCCGCACCACGGCCTCCCGGTCGACCGCCAGGAATTCGAACGGATAGCCTGCGCGCAGGTCCTGCTTGGTGGTGAACGGCAGCCGGTTGAGGTCGCTAAGCCCGTTGATGCGGTCCAGTGCGACGCCGGACTCCTGATACATGCGCCGGTAATAGGGCGCGGCCGCAGCCCGGGCGAGTGTGTCCTTCAGCCGCTCGCTTTGCAGCGAACGCAGTTGGTCGCGCGGCAGGGTTTCGAAAGTCTCTTCCCAGAACATGTTCGGAGGGCATGCCTTTCGCTTATGGTTGGATGGCGTCCAGCAGCTTCGGCAAGATCGCCATGGCATCGCCGACCACCCCGAGGTCGGCGATCTTGAATATGGGGGCATCGGGGTCTTTGTTGATAGCGACGATTTTTTTGGAGGAGCTCATCCCCACGATGTGCTGGATGGCCCCGCTGATGCCGACGGCGACATAAAGGTCCGGTCCGACGGTGGTGCCGGATTGACCCACCTGGACGGTGTGCGGCACCCAGCCGAGCTCGACGATGGCCCGCGAGCCCGCCACGGCGCCGCCCAGCCGCAGGGCCAGGCTGCGAACCAGATCGAGGTGGGATGGCTCCCCGCACCCGCGGCCCGCCGCGACCAGGATGCGGGCCTCCTCGATCTTCTCGCCGCTCTCGGCGGCCGGGATGGCTTCCACCACCTTGGTGCGGATCGATGCCTTGGACAGGGCGACCGGGAAGTCCTCGATGACAACCGGCCGCGCGAGGTCCGGTTCGGCGGCGGCGAAGACGTTGGGCCGCACGGTGGCGCATTGGGGGCGGGTGTAGGGGGTGACGATGCTGGCCATGATGTTGCCCCCGAAAGCCGGGCGGGTCTGGACGAGCTGACCCAGTTCATCGACGGCCAGGCCCGTGCAATCGGCCGTGAGGCCCAGGCGCAGGCGCGCCGCCACCCGCGGGGCGAGGTCGCGGCCGTTGGGGGTGGCCCCGAAAAGCAGCACGGATGGCTTTTCCTTGGCCACCACGGCCGCAAGGGCGGTGGTGAACCCGTCGGTGGAATAGGCGCCGAGCAGCGCGTGGCGGCAGCGGATGACCCGGTCCGCCCCCTGGTGGCAGAGATGCTCCAGCCCGCCCATGTGCTCATCCCCCAGGACCACCGCTGCCAGCGGCTGCGCCAGCCGGTCGGCCAGCCGGCGGCCGTGGGTGAGCAGTTCATGCACCACGCGCCGCGGGAGCAGACGGCCGTTTTTCTCCTCGCACTCGGCCCAGACGAAAACCCCTTTGAACCGGGCCAACTCCTCGGGGGAGGCTTGACGGCGCTCGATGGAGAGCGCCGACTGCGGGCAGACGTTGACGCAGGCGCCGCAGAGCGTGCAGCGCTCGTCCACCGCGACGGTCTCCTTGCCGGCGGCGATCGCCCCGAAGGGGCAGGATTTCCGGCACAGGCCGCAGAGGTTGCAGAGGGTATGGTCGATTTGGAGCATGGTTCAATCCGCCTTTTTACAGAAAACCCTCCGACCGCAGAAAGGATGCGATCTGCGTTGCCGCCGCGGCCGGCTCTAAGCCCTCCAGCTTCCGCCCGCCCTCTTTCGGCGCGGGGGGAAAGACCTTTACCACCTGAGTGTAGGAGCCTGCAAGACCGAGC
>JALOOU010000005.1 GCA_025454255.1 Desulfobacterales bacterium
CCGGAGGAGCTGCTTCTCTTCTCGTCGAAGACCCGGGACGGCTGGGATGCCCTGTGGAAGGAGATCCTGGAGCTGGCGCAGGCGCCCCCGGAGGACGAAAGAGCATGAGCCTATGACCGCCCAGGACCCAAACCGGGTGTTCAAATCCGGCTTCGTCACCATTGCCGGCGCTCCCAACGCCGGCAAGTCGACGCTCCTGAACCGGATCGTGGGCCAGAAGGTCTCGATCATCTCGAGCAAGCCCCAGACGACCCGCACCCGCATCCTGGGGGTCTGCCACCGGCCCGGGGCCCAGGTGGTCTTCTACGACACCCCGGGCATCTTCGCCGCCGGCGACCGGTTCAACGCCAAGATCGTAGGCACCGCCCTGAGCGCCGTGGCCGAGGCGGACCTTCTGCTGGCGGTGGTCGATGCCGCCCGTCCCGACCCGGCCGCCGAGGAGCTCCTGGCGGAAAAGATCGCCGGCCGGAGGCTTCCGGTCGTCATCGCCCTGAACAAGGTCGACCTGATCGCCGAAAAGGGGGCCCTGCTCGCCATGATCGAGCGCTGGTCCGACCGCCGGGGTTGCCAAGCCGTGGTGCCGGTCTCGGCCCTCGACGGCACCCAGGTCGAGGAGCTCGTTGCCGCCCTCATCGCCGCTCTGCCCGAGGGCCCGCCCTATTTCCCCGAGGAGGCCCTGACCGATGCCACCGAGCGCTTCATCGCGGCCGAGCTCATCCGCGAGAAGATCTTCCGGCTGACCGGGGAGGAGGTCCCCTATGCCTCGGCCGTGACCGTTGAGGCCTTCAAGGTGAGCGCCGACGGCAGGAAGGTGAGCATCGCGGCCACGATCCATCTCGAGCGCGACTCCCAGAAGGGGATCGTGATCGGCAAAGGCGGGGCGATGCTCAAACGGATCGGCAGCGAGGCGCGCCGGGAGATCGAGCAGATGACGGGGGCAAGCGTGTTCTTGAAGCTCTTCGTGCGGGTCCAGAAGAACTGGCGCAAGGACGCCAAGGCCATCGAGCGCTTCGGGTATTGAACTCATCTTCCGACCCACCCGGCGGAAACGTTTATGGCTGAACGCTTCGGGCCTCTTTAGAAAAAAGCCTCCGCCGGGATCTGGTCGGAATCGAACGCCTTGACGGCCGACCTCTCCTCGCGGGCCGACCGGGGGGACATCACTCCGCAACCGCCTCGAGGCCGAGCACGGGCTTGATATAGGCGTAAAGCCCCGGGGAGCCGCCGGTGTGGACGAAAAGGATGTTCTCGCCTTTTTTGAAGTAGCCCGCGCGGCTCAGACCGATCAGGCCGGCCACGGCTTTCCCGGTGTAGACCGGGTCGAGCAGGATGCCCTCGGTCTTGGCCATCAGATTGACGGCCTCGACCATTTTCTGGTTCGGCAGAGCGCCAGGTCGTAGACGATGGGCTCCTGGTCCCCGGGATCGCGGCTCACCCCGACCCCGACGATGGGGATGTTCATGCTGCAGCCCATGAAGCCGACCACCAGCCCGGCATGCGTGCCGGCGCTGCCCGAGGCGACGCAGAGCCGGTCGA
Source organism: Desulfobacterales bacterium (assembly GCA_025454255.1). Classification (GTDB taxonomy): domain Bacteria; phylum Desulfobacterota; class Desulfobacteria; order Desulfobacterales; family SpSt-501; genus SpSt-501. The sequence continues at coordinate 1,537 of JALOOU010000005.1, forward strand.
TCGCAAGCCCCATGTCGAAGAGCTGCTCCTGGATCTCCTGGGCGCAGGCAACGTAGCCGGTGGCGCCGATGGGGTTTGAGCCGCCGCCCGGGATGACGTAGCCTTTGCGGCCTTCCCGGCCCAACTCTTCGGCCGTCCTGCGCATGGCGGCCAGCATGTCGGAGCCGCCCGGCACCACCTCGATCTTCTCCACCCCCAGCAGCCGGAAGAGAAAATTGTTGCCCGAGGCCTCCGGGTGGTAGCTGCCGGCCACGCGCTCCTCGAGCACCAGGCGGCACTTGAGCCCCTCCTTCACGGCGGCGGCCAGCGTCAGGCGGCAGTGGTTGGACTGCACCGCGCCGCAGGTGATCAGGGTGTCGGCGCCCTGCGCCAGGGCGTCGGCCACGAGAAACTCCAGCTTGCGGGTCTTGTTGCCCCCGGCGGTGAGCCCGAGCAGGTCGTCGCGCTTGATGTAGACGTTGGGCCCGCCCAGGGCAGCGGTGAAGCGCGGCAGAAATTCGATGGGGGTTTTGCCGACGGTGTAGCGCCGGCGGGGGAATTTGGCCAAATTCATGATAAGCCTCCGAGCGGTTTAGAGTTGGATGACGGCTTCAATTTCGATATCCGCGTTTTTTGGCAATGCGGCCACCTGGACTACCGAACGCGCCGGCAGCATGGATTTGAAGTACTGGGCATAAACCTGATTGACGCGGGCAAAATTCTCTAAATCCGTAAGAAAAACAGTCACTTTAACTGTACGATCCAGGCTGGAACCCGCCGCTTGGGCGACGGCAGAGATGTTCCGCAAACATTGGTGGGTCCTCTCTTCGATCTCGCCGGCAACGAAGCTGCCGGATGCCGGATCCAGAGGCAGTTGCCCGGAGACGAAGAGCAGCCCGCCGGCGGCGATGCCCTGAGCATAGGGCCCTATGGCCGACGGAGCGCCGGAAGTTGAAACCGGCCTTAACGAATTGGTCTGGTCCATTGACGATGTCCTCCTTGAAGATAGCTCAACCACATGTAATCAAAACCGATTTATATCCTGCTCCATACGAATTTTTTTAAGATAGTTATAAACGGTGTACTTGGAGACCCCCATGAACAGTGCAACCTGGTCGACGGCGCCTTTGATTTGGAACACTCCGCTGATCTCCAACTCTTTGACCAGTTCGATCTTTTCATCGGTCGACATGGAAGCAGGCTGTTTGCCGACCTTGGCGACGGCCTGCTCAAAAAGGGCCTCGATAGTTTCCGTGATCGAGGATGCAAACGTTTCGACCTTGCCCTGCCCGTTGAACAGCGACGCCGTGCTGGCAAAGATCTCTATGGCGTGGGTCGCATTAAGGTAGTCGGTCATATCGAAATTGATGCAAAACGCCGCCACCACTTCGCCTTTCGGATCGCGGATGAAGGAGGTGGTTGATTTCAGGACCCTGCCATCCTTGGTATTGGTCTTGTAGTTGTGCCGGTCGTGGATTTCCCGGCCCTCTTGGTGCAGGGCTTTGACGACCATGTCGGTGACCGGTCCGCCGACCTTGCGATGGGTGACATCCCCGGCGATGTACCTTATGGATTTTTGGGGCTGTGAGAGATCGTGGACAACGACCTCGAGGTTGCGGGGGAAAGTGCCAACAAGGGCGTCGCACAGTTGCTCTAACATACTGAAAATAAATTCGTTATCAAAATACTCTCGATTTTCGAACTTCTCCTTTTCGGCCTGTTTTTTCATGTTCTTGCACCCGCTCAAATCGCATTTCAATTTACAATCGGATTCAATATATCCCTGTAACGACCGTATCAGGATCGATCGGAATTCTTAAGCGCTATACTTTCAATGTGATGAATCCGATCAGCGGCGACGGCCCGTTTCTGCAATTGATCTTTGGCCTCTGACAGCCGGTCGTGCAATAGCCGGAAACTCTCAACAATCGTATTTGTGTACATTTCCAAATCCGTTTTGAATAGAATAGGAATTTGGTAGCGGGCCGCATGAGCCGATGTTACGGCAGAGGAGAGCACTGCGGCAGTGCCGGGCAAAAGTCCGCCATTATCGACCACGTCGTTGACTTCATCGCTCATAAACGTAACGCCGCCCAAATCATGTTTCACAAGCATCGCCAGCTGGGCCGCTATTTTATTTTTTTCTCCGGAAGTCCTGGCGCGGCCGAGACGGTTGCCGAGATCAACAATCTGATTTGCGATTTCTCGGGTCGCGCTGGAAAGAGCTCCTTGTTTTCGCGGGTAGGGATTTTGAGGTCGAAAAACCGGATAACCCAAGTTTTGAGCCGCTTCGCTGATGCACTCCCCGACAACCGTATTGTCGTGTACCTCGTTGGCACGCACGACCAGCGTTGTCTCTTTGATGTACTGATCCCAGGAGGGGACAAACGCCTTTGCCTCGACAATAATGGTTGGCAGAGAATCAAGCCCCAGTTTGCGCATGAGCAGGCCCTTGTTTCCTATCGGGACATTGCCTTCCGTGTCTTCGTTGGGCCCGATACCGCCTGCACCGGCGTTGATTGTCAGCATGGTCGATACCGCCATCTCGCCTATTTGCAGGACAGTGCCTAACGTGCAACCAGCGCTCAATGGCGTCTCTTCCGGAACATATGAAAAATTTTCGGGGTAATTTTGGAGGAATGTTTGTACCACGGCCGTCGCAGCGGCTGTGATGAATGCAGATGGGACTTCGAGTACTCCCTGGCCGTTTACTCGACCGAAAATTTCGGTGGCCACTGTTTGCGGACACAACGCCTCCTTGCCTACGGCGTTCTGCATCAGTGCAATCTCGGCCGGAGTGATCCCGTCGCGGGCATATGCAGTTCCCGCGCCTCCGCCGTTAAGTGTGATTTTCACTGTACCATTTTCGGGGGTTGCCTCCACGCGTGCGATTCGCAGGTCGACGGAGCCGGCCATGTTTATCATTTGGGCCACAACGGCAAAACCGACGCCGTCCTCCTGCACAAAACCGGAATGGCTGTTCACATGGCTCACACCGATATGTCCTGAAAGCCCGGCTTGCCCCTTCGGTTCATTAGAAAAAGATATCCTCACCGATACATCCTCCTATGCTAGAGCAGGCAGAGCACAATTGCAGGAACATAGGCCAACACGAGGATTGCCAATAGCATGGTAAAGATGAAAGGCAGGACCGCGTAGCTGAGCCGTTCGATACTGATCCCGCTGATTCCGCAGCCGACAAAAAGGTTTACCCCGACCGGAGGGGTTAGAAACCCAAGCGAGACGGTCGCGATCATAATGATACCGAAATGGGTCATATCGATGCCGGCGCCGACCACCAGGGGCTGCAGCAGCGGTGTTAAAATAAGAATATTGGCCAAGGCATCCATAAAGGTTCCCAGTATCAGCAGCATGATGATGATGATAAAAAGCAAAAGAGCGGGATTGCTGGCCACACCCGAAAGCGCCTTCACAAGCGCATCCGGGACGTTATAGATAAGCAAAATTTGACCCAGTGCGGAAGCTGTTGCCACCACGAGGAAAATGGTCGCGTTGGTCAGTGTTGTGCCGCGCAGGATCTGCCAAAGCTTGTGGGCAGTTAGTTTCTTCAGGACAAGGCCTTCCACGATAAATGCGTAGGTGACTGCAATGGCGCCGGCTTCCGTTGGCGTGGTGATCCCGCCGTATATGCCGCCGAGCACGATGATGGGTACCAAAAGCGCATATTTGGCTTCTGAAAGCGCCTGCATCGTCTCCTTGAAGGTGGCCCTTTCACTCTTTGTATTGAACCCATGATGCCTTGATAAAAAATAGCAGGTGATCATCAGCACTATCCCTATGAATATCCCGGGGACAATTCCGGCTATAAAGAGATCGCCGACGGAGACGTTGGCGGTGGTGCCGTAAATGATCAAAGGAACACTTGGCGGAATCATAACGCCAAGACACCCGGCGGAGACGTTCGTTGCGGTCGAAAACGATTTCGAGAACCCCTCCTTTTCCATGGAAGGGATCATTATTCCCCCCACGGCCGCGACGGTGGCGGGTCCTGAACCACTGAGCGCTCCATAGAACATGCAGGTGAGCACCGACACATGAGCCAATCCGCCGGTGATATGCCCGATCAGACAGCGCGAGACCTTCAGCAGCGACTCTGCCATACTTCCCTTCTGCATGATTTCACCGGCCATTATGAAAAAAGGAACTGCCAGCAGAGGGAAGGCGTCGAGCGAAAAAAACATTTTTTGCATCAAAAACTGAACCGGCAGGTCGGCCGCCATGACCGCAAGCGCTACACTCAAGCCGATGGCGACCCCAATGGGGACGCTTAAAATGAGCATCACAGGAAGAGAGATGGTTATGAGCAAAATCGGCAAATCCATAGGTCTTGCCCTTCCTAATTAAGCACAGCGGTTCACGTCCGTGTTACCTATTTTAAACCGATTCACAACGAGTTTCGCCGTCGGTGTTTTCCGGATCGGATCCATCGTGGCAGCTCTAAGTCAAATAGTGCTATTGAGTCAGTTGCGTGTTCGCATCTTCAGAAAATATTTTCCATATGACCCAAATGGTGCGCAACCCCATCAGGAAAAACCCCAACGGGATACAGATATAAGCGATATACATCGGAAACTGGAGGGCGGGCGCCAGCTGGTTGGTTGTAATTACAAAATCCACCATTTTTACACCCCACACAAACATCAAGCCGCAAAATACCACCGTGATGATATAAGCGATGATGGCGAAATAGTTCCCCGCCTTCTCACCAAAAGCCGTTCGCACGATTGTTACTTCCAAATGGCGCCGCCCAAAAGCAGCATAGCTTGCGCCGACATACACGGAATAGATGAAAAGGTAGCGGGCCAACTCTTCCGGCCAATCCAGAGAGTGCTGCAAAATATAGCGTTGAAAAACTTGCAGAATGATTATTACTGCCATCAAAAAAAGGGCAACGGATGAGGTGATTTCCTCGAATTTGTTCAACCAATTTAGAATGTTTTTCATTTTCATCCTCAGAGACGCGGCAGGCTGATAGTGATCCTGCCTGCCGCGTCTAACGGAAGAACAACAATCGAAATTATTGATTGAGTTTTTCTTTAATCGTCCTGCGCATCTCTTCGATCAGCTCCGGTGGAACCTCTTTGGCGAAAGACGGAGCAACATCAGCGGTTGCTTTTATCCAACGCGCGCGCTCTTCCGGAGTAAGCTCGATGACTTCACCGCCGGAAGCTTTTATCTTTTCGATAATCATGCTTTCATTGCCGCGGATTTTCGCACGTTGAAATTTTTGCATAACTGCAAATGACTCGTTGATCCACGCCTGCTCCTGGGGTGCAAGCTTCTGCCAAAAGGCCTTGGATATCAAAACCAGATGCGGGCTGTAAAAACTTCTCGTCAAGGTGACATATTTTGTGATTTCCGGAAATTTGTTGAACCAAGCCAGGTTCAAATCGATATCGATGGCATCCACTGTTTTCTGTTGCAGGGCGGTGTAGACCTCCCCCCACGCAACCGGAGTGGGATTCATTCCAAGGGATTTGAGGATTGCGATGTGGGCTTTTGAATGCGTCGCACGTATTTTCAACCCTTTGGCGTCTTCCAGCGTGCGGATGGGACGGTTTGCGAAAATCTGGCGAAAACCAATTTCGATATAGCCCAAGCCCAATATGCCGTTTTTTTCGAGCGCACCCGCCAATTCTTTCCCGATCGGACCGTCCGTAATGAGATCCGCAGCTTCGTAGCTGGGGATAACGAAGGGCATATCAAGGAACATCAGCTTCGGGTTGAAAACGGAAAAGTTGTTGGGCGCATCGGACCCCATCTGCAACACGCCCATCTGGAGGCCTTGGACAACGGCATCAAAATTGCCGTATTTGGAGCTGTCGTAAATGTCGACGCGGAAGAGGCCCCCGGAACGCTTCTCAAGGTCAGCCTTGAATAATTCATATCCCTCCCCCATCGGATGCTGCGGAACATTGGGGTGCGCCAATTTGATTACGATTTCTTTAGCCTCTGAAGGAAAAAACCCGCCACCGATTGCGATCGCCGCGGTGACGACCAGGAGCCCGATGATCATTTTGCAATACGTTCGCATTTCTCCTCCTATTCGCTATGGGTTTTGTCTCCCCAACATTTGAGCGCGTCGCTCATGATGGGAGTTTTGTGGCACGGCACCGGAAATGAACGCTTACCCTATCGACGGGAAGCGGCGTCAACACCACGCTGCAGTCAGCGTCATGAAGTGATGATGTGTCCTTGCCGTACTCGGGGCGCTTGGCCCGGCGGTTGGCAATAAAGCAGGTTCAAACTACACTAAAAATGTATAAAGTCAACAAAAATTTTAATACAGAAACTAAAAAATTTGAGATTTGGCATGTAAACCCCAAAAATTAACCGCTGCGCGCGCACATGGTTAAGCAAAGTGATCTTTTGCGAATGGTGAGGGCTTTATGAAATGGCAGACGCCTATCTGAAGGACTTGGCGCGCTATATCGGCTTGAACCCTTTCAAGGAGCGGCATCGTATTCTCCTTGCGGGCTGCAGCGCGTTGAAACGAAACACCACGATCAGCAGCCCTGCTTGCGCAGGGTGCGGACGGATCTCCTGCGGGGGCGGCATCGGGAAAGCCCGCTCCGCGCGTCCGTAGGCCGCCGCTGCAGCGAGAGCCCCCAGGAGCATCAACCCGCAACTCAGGAGATAAGCAGCGGCTCCCTGAAACCGCGTACCGACTTCAGGATGCCAGCGGTCGCTCGAGAAGAATGATTCCCGTCCCACTAGATGCGCCGCCGCCTGCGGCCGGCACGCGGCCAGTTCGATGAAGCCGATTCCAAAACACCCCCGACCCGTCTTGTCCCAAGCGGAAAGGCGCGCGGCAAGAGAGCGTTGGTCTGATGCAGCGATGCATCGCGGCTGGAAGCCGCTCCCACAAAGTGGATCTCCTGTGTTGCAGCGCCGGCCGGCGGGCTGGTGGAAGACTGGCGCCCCGGCCGCCTCACGGCGACGGGTAGCTCTCGGTGTACTTCCTCTCCGCTTCGGCGGTCCCGATCAGGATCAGTTCATCCCCTTTTTGCAGCACGGTGGCGGGCTCCGGGTTGATGATCATCCGCTCCTCGCGTTTGACGGCGATGATGCTGCAGCCGGACTCCTCCCGGATCCGCAGGTCGTGAAGCGGCCGGTTGATCAGGGCGTGGTTGAGGACCGATCGGAAAATGTTGAGCCCTTCCGAGATTACCAGCAGCTTTTCGGGGTTGAGCAGGTTCAGGATGGTGGCGGTGCAAAGGGAGGCGAACGACATCACGAGATTGGCCCCCGCCCGGTGCAGGGTGTTGATGTTTCTGTCCAGGCTGGCCCGGCTGATGATCTGCACATCGGGCCTCAGCCGGCGGCAGTAGATGGTGAGGTAGATGTTCAGGTCGTCGTCGTGGGTGGTGATGATGACCGAGGGGGTGTCGTTGATGCCGGCCGCGACCAGGACCTCCAGGTCGGCGGCGCTGCCCTGGACCACGTGCTCGTCCTGGACCCGCGTGGTCTTCTTCTCCACCACGCGGTAGTCGATGCCCATGCGCTTGAGCGTGCGAGCGACCGACATCCCCACCCGGCCGCCCCCCAGGACGATGACCGGCCCTTTGTGCTCATCCGGCTGGCCCGCCGATCCCATGAGCTGGTCGTAGCGGTCGAGCTGCTCCCCGGAGCCGGCCAGAACCAGTACCGTGGAGGCCCCGATGCGGGTCTGCGGATTGGGCAACCGGAAACGGCCCTGGTCCCAGAGGCCGACGACATTGACCCCCGTGAGCTCCCGCAGCCGGCTTTCGGCCAGGGTCTGGTCCTGAAGCGGCGTGCGCATGACCGGCGCCTCGGCGATCAGCAGCTCGTCGAACCGGCCGATGACGTTGGCCTTCATGCTCAAGCCCATCACCCGGCGCGCGAGGGCCTGCCCCAGCATCTTGGTGAACTGGAAGGTGTTGGTGCTGCCGGCAAGGTGCAGGATGTCGAGCGAGTCGTCCTGGTCGGCGTTGGTGACCGTGGCGACGTCGCCCGAGACTTCGCGGATGGTGAAGATGATGTTGGTGCTGGTGACGTCGTCGTTCATGACGACCACCAGGGCGGCGTTGTGGACCCTCAGCCGGGTGTAGGTCTGCGGGTCGTCCAGCTGCCCCACCACCACCCGCAAGCCCATCTCGTGCAGGCCGAGCGCCTGCTGGAGGTCCGGAATCAGGATGACGTTGGGAATGTTGTACTGGTTGAGCTTCTCGACCAGGTTGGCGGCCACGGCATCGAAATGGGTCAGGATGACGTGGTTGGACATCGTCTCCGGCACCTCCCGCGGGGCGCGCGCCTTGTTCTGCGCCTCCAGCCAGGGGGCATAGAAAAACTGGATGAACGTGAAGGGAAGCATGACCAGCAGAAAAATCACCCCGGTCAAGAGGACAATGATTGAAAACAGCCGGCCCAGGTCGCTCATGAAGGTGATGTCGCCGAAGCCCAGCGTCGTCATGACGGTCAGCGTCCAGTAGAACCCGGTCAGCCAGGAGTGCTCCTGCCCTTCGAATCCCATCAGAAAATGAAAAAGCGTGCTGTAAAGGATGAAAAAAAAGAGCAGGATCAATAGAAAGCGCACCAGCAGCCGGGTGTTGCTCCTCTGGTTGGCAAGGTTCACCATGGCCGCAATTTGTGAAAACATGAATTTCATGCGTTGTCCCTGCAAAACGGTTGCTTAAGCGAACGTTGCATCAATACCATTTTTTCTATGGCGATGCCAAGCGGCACGCAACCTGGCTGGGGCGCGGCGAGGATCAAGGGGATGGGCAGGAAACCTGTCGGATCGGCCGCCCGGAGCAGAGCGGCTGCAGCGGTGTTCGGCCGCCCGGAAGGAGCCGTTCGGTCTCTGACTTCCGCACGTTCCAGCCCCGGTCCATTTTCGGGGCGCGGATCCCGCCCCGGCAGATGAGCTTCAAAAAAAGGGGGACGCGAAATGCCTATTCAGCCGCAAGCCTAGCCGGCGCCGAGCACGGCCTTTCCTTCGAGATGACCATCCTGGTCGACCCGGCGCCGGTCGGATGCGCGCAGGCTTTTTCGTCCGGACTCCTGTTCCTTGAACATCCCCCCCCCGGGGAGGACCCTTACAAAAACCGCTTGCGGTGACTATCGCCCGGCGAGGGTTTTCTTGAGCAAATTAAATTCATTCAACACCAACTATCATAAAAAGCCTACGATCCCTCAATCGGCTTAAACTCAAACTAAAAGCCTTCTTGCACCAACCTTCCACCGGAGGGTATCCGCGATTCTCGCGCTTGCGACGGTCGGCGATAATTTTGACAGCGTGGCCTCATCCACGTTAAAATAGAGAGTGTCCATCCATCTGAAACATTTCCCGATCGACGGGTTCGTCGAGGGCAGCCGGTGATCTACAAACGGTATCTCGCATCCGAAATCCTGCGCTCCGCAGCAGGCGTCTTTTTCCTCGTGGTGGTTATTTTCGCCTGTGATTGCGCCGTTAAATACCTCTCGGAGTCCGTCGCAGGATTCCTGCCTCCGGCCAAGGTCGGCTACCTGATCCTCTTAAGGGTGGCCATCGGGTTGGAGGTGATCCTGCCGGTGACATTTTTCCTCGCCGTCATCATCGCTTTGGGCCGGCTGTACAAGGATTCCGAAATGACCGCCTTCGGCGCCTGCGGGGTCGGAATGGCTAACATATTGAAAACAATAATCGCACTCGCACTTCCGGTGGCAATCCTCTCGGCCGTCGTATCGCTTTCCATTCGCCCCGGGGCATGGACCGAAATTTATCGTGTGATGGACGAGGCCCAGGATCAATTTGACATTTCCCGACTCTTTCCCGGCTCCTTCTTGAAGATCCGAGCCGGGAAAGTGGTTTTTTTTGCAGATGAAGTCGATAAGGCCGGCAGCAGCGCCCAAAATGTCTTCGTCCGCATCGCGGAGGGTGAAAAGCGAAGCGTGATACGGGCGCAAGAAATGGCCCAGGAAAAGCCGACATCGGAGGCGCTTCTGAATCTAACGTTCAGAAGTGGAACGATTTATGAGCCTCCCGCCAAAGGGGAGCCTGGCAAAGTCACACGCTTCCAGCAGGTCCAATACAGCGTTCCCGGCGAACCTCCAGGCAATTCAAACTACCGCCGTAAGGCAACCCCGACCAACCGGCTCATCGGTTCTGAACGGCCGCACGACATTGCGGAACTTCAATGGCGATTGTCCGCACCCCTTTCCACCCTGCTGCTGGCACTGCTTGCGGTGCCTTTGAGCAAAAGCTCACCCCGCAAGGGCAAATTCGCGCGGATCGGGCTGGCCATAATTATTTTTGCTGTTTATTTCCAGGTGTTTACAATTGCAAGGACCTGGGTCGACAGAACCTACGTGCCTTCGCTGCCCGGCATTTGGTGGGTGCCGGCCTTGCTTTTTCTGCTGGCGCTCGTGCTGGTTTGGCGAACCGATGAGCTCTTCTGCCGACAACCGAAATGAACGACAAGCTCAGAATCATCGATCGCCACCTCGGACGAACCACCTTTCAGGGTTTTTTTTTGGTAATATCATTGCTCGTCGTTCTTTTTAGCGTATTCGAGCTGCTCCTCCAGCTGGACTACGTCGGCAAAGGCGCTTTCCTGATCGGCGACGCGTTCGGCTATGTGGCCCTGACGATGCCAAAGCGCTTCGCTGACCTCACCCCCATGGCGGTGCTTCTTGGCAGCGTCGGGGGGCTCGGAATGCTCTCCGACCATGAGGAATTGACCGCCATGCAGGTCGCCGGCGTATCCGCGCAGCGCATATGCAGGACCGTCCTTGCGACGAGCACTCTGCTCATGTTGGCCGCCCTCGGGGTGTCCGAGTTCATCGCCCCGCCCCTGGACCAGTATGCCCGGACTCGACGTTTCCAAAGCATTTACGGAAACGACATCATGTTGACCAAACACGGATTTTGGGCGCGCCAGGGCTCGATGTTCATCTACGTGGACAAGACTTTGGATGGCGGAAAAGCCAATGATATCGAAGTGTACGAGTTTGATGAGCAGGGGGCCCTGCGCAAATTCGTGCAGGCCAGAAATGGCCGCATCCAAGCAGGAAAAGAGTGGGTTCTGACCGATGCGAAAGTGACCGCTTTCAACGAGGGCCATGTCGACCAGAGGACGCCGGACGAGTACCGCATAGCCGATTTTCTTTCGCTCGGCCAGGCCGCCGTGCTGGAGCTTCCCGCCGACAGCCTTTCCATATCGGACCTGTATGCCTACATCCAAATTTTGGCCCGAAAAGGTCAAAACGCCAATCGCTACGAGTTGGCTTTTTGGCAAAAAATCTATCTGCCGCTGACAACCGCTGCCATGGCGCTGCTTTCGCTCACCTTCGTTTTCGGTTCAACGCGGCTGCAGAACGCGTGGCAGCGGATCTTTACAGCCATGCTGGTCGGCACCCTCATCTACCTCATGAACCAGATCTTCGGCCAACTCAGCCTGGTCCTCCTCCTGCCGCCGACGCTGATGGCCTTGCTTCCAAGCGCCATCATCCTGGCAGTGGCCCTCAGACTCCTACGCCACGCTTTCTGACCAAACGGCAGGGCTGACGGCGTTGAAAACGGCCGCATACTGTTATATGGGTCATCGAAAAAGGCACTGTTTACCCGGTGAATCAGGAAAACCATACAAAAACGTTCTGCCTTTAGAGCACCGCCCATGCTTTCGAATCCCGATCGTCATCCACGCATCGCCGCTCGAGCTCGATCCGCCAGACCTTATGACCCGGTTTCATCACTTTCGGCGATCAGGCGCAATCCGAGTGTGGCCCATCACAAGCTGGACTGGAATGAATCAACGATACCGCCGTCGCCTGAGGTTTTTAAAGCCTTGCAACGGTTTTTGGCCGACGGCGATACCATGCATTGGTATCCGCCCTTCCCCTGCGATGGCGAGTTGCTTCGAAGAATTACGGAATACACATCCTGCCGGCCTGACAACATCTTGATTACCAACGGGTCCGACGATGCGCTGTCGTTGGCGTGCCAAACCTATCTCGACCCCGGCGATGAGGTGGTGGCCCCGTTTCCCACTTATAGACATTTCCTGCAATTCGCGGAACTTGCAGGCGCCAGAGTTGGGCTGATTCGCAAGGAGGATCCATTCTCGGTCTCGCTCCAGGATGTGGAATCCGGGATCGCCGGTCGCACCAAAATAGTCTATCTGGCGAACCCGAACAACCCGACCGGCATTCTCTTCGAGCCCGCACAGATAAGCCGGATGGCCAGCCGTCACCTGCAGGTTCTGTTTTTGGTGGACGAGGCCTATTATGAATTTTCAGGATTTTCATGCACTCCATTCCTAAAAAACACACCCAACATCATGGTTACGCGGTCGTTTTCGAAATGTTTCGGACTCGCCGCTCTTCGTTTGGGATATGTCCTCGCCTCAACGGGGATCATTCGCGACCTGCTTCGCGTTCACAACCCTAAAAGTACGAATATTATGGCTCAAATAGCAGCGGCAGCCGCCCTGGGGGATCTCGACTACTATCACGACTATGTCGCCGAAGTCGGACGGGCCGCCGCCATGACCAAACGTTTCTGCGATGAGCATGGTATTCTCTGCCGGCTCACGCACGCCAACTTCGTTCTGATGACCATCGACCATCCGGAAAGGACGGTAGCAAAGCTCAGGAGTGCGGGAGTGCACGTCAGAAACCGATCGTCGCAGCTCCCCGGCATGATTCGGCTGACCGTGGGGACGTCAAAACAGATGGAGGATGTCCTGTTGCGGCTGAAGGCGGTGGTAAAAGAGGAGCGGTTGCCGCCCGGAAATCCAGCGACCATCGGATCTGGGCCGGCCAAACCGAGACAGGGCGGCCGGGTGGTGTGCAACCCGTCGCTTGCATGAATTTTGCGTCAGGACTCTATCTTTGCGAGCCGAAGGCGTGCCTTTTCGATGAAGACGAAATCCTCCGGGGCTCGCGGGGCTTGGTGGATCGCCGCACGATAAATTTCACGCGCCTTTGAAGAATTACCGGTTCGCTCGTAAAAAAGGCCGAGATCGTGCCTGTAAGCGACGTAGTCCGGTCTGAGGGCGACCGCTTTCTGAAGGCATGCGAAGGCCTGCTCGATGCTGGCCCCCTCGGGCAGCCCGCCGTAAAACAAAGAGGCCAAAAGCCGCTCCGCTGCGGAGACCTGCGCAAGTTTGAAATGCCACCACCCGAGAAGATACCAGACGTCCGGGTTGTCCGTGCGCTGATTCAAGAGAAACCGCGCATGATCTTCCAGCTCGCGTGCGGTTCGGATCTTTTCGCCGGGGCTCTGAAACTCCGCCAATTTCGCCTTCGCGGCGCCTAAAACAAGGGTCGCCTCATAGCAGTCGGGGTGCTGGCGGAAAAGGCGCTCGGCATGCGCATGCGCCTTTTGGTAATACAGTCGCCTGGTTGTGGCATTTTTTTCGATCCAACCCAACCGAACGTAAAGATAGGCCGCCTTCCAGCGTGCATCGCGGTTGTCAGGCTGAATCAGCAGCACTTCTTCGTAGATATCGACGGCCTGCTGGTCCGAATAGCGCAAGCGAAACCCCTCTGCCAGTTTCAACCGCTGCGACACATCTCCGCTTGCTTCCGCCGGGTGAGGCCCCCCAGCACAAATCAAGATGCACGCGAGGACAAGAGCGCCGCGGGCCAAGATGCTTCGCGAGGTCTTACTGGCGCACAGGGACGTCATGGTTTCGGGCAAAACCTCCTTGCTTTTGGTGCTGACCGCCAATTCGCCGAACACCCCGCGCATGCCGCCGCAATGCATGCGCGGCTGCGGTCTTGAAATCAAATTTTCGCAAAGCCGCGGTGTGCTGACGGGTATGGCATGCATCCTGCTTTCGCGTTGACACGCATCTGTCTTTATTATACCAATCGGACCTCCTTGCGACAAGCCGCCCGCTGCGGGCGGATGGCGGCACTACCCGCCGATCCCTTTTTCGGTCGTCGCAGATGCCGTGGATTCAGTTTGGGAGGCTATCCGATCGGCCCGGAAGGAATTCCATGAGGGCCAAAACGCTTTTACTGATAGTTCCGGCCGCACTGCTGGTGCAGCTTGCCGCGTTCTGCCCCCTGGAGGCACCCGTCTCCGTATCTGCCACCCGGCACCCCGCCCCGGCCGCAGGCGAACGCGGGCAGCGCCAAGTCATTGTGATCGTGGACAGCCTCCGGCAAGCGACACTGGAGAAGCCCGGTGTGATGCCACATTTGTTTGCGCTGGCTATGGCCGAAGGCACTCGGAGCGTCCCCGTGCTGACCTGCAGCGCCAACTTCAGCCTTCCCTGTCTGCAAACGCTGATGGAAGGCCGCCAAAGCCCGTTTGCAAGCGGCCTGCACAATTTCACCGGGAAGGCGGGGGGCGCTGAGAGTTTCGCCCGCAGCGTCCAGCAGGCCGGATTGCGCCTGGCCCTCGTCGGCGACCACACGCTGCTCAGCTTGTACGGAAAGCACGCGGAGCAGACCTGGACGATCGAATCCGTGGCGGGCGACCCGTTGCAGCGCGATCTAGCAGCGATCCGCAAGGCCGCGGAGCTCCTGGATGCTGAGCCGGCCTTTGATGTGCTTCTGCTGCATGTGCCGGGCACTGACAAAGCGGCTCACCACAAGCGGCCCGGCACCGCAGCCTACGACGAGCACCACCGGCAGGTCGATGAAGCCCTGGCTGCCGTGTGGCGACGGATCGACCCCGCCAGAGACGACCTGCTGATCATGGGCGATCACGGTCATGACGATCTGGGAAACCATACGCGTTATTCACTGGCGCTTTTCAACGGTCCGCACGTTGCCGAACTTTTCGGCGCTCTGAAAGGGCTGCCGGAAGGGCTGGGCCAGGAAGATCTGCTTTTGTTCATGTCCTATCCATTCGGGCTACCTCTGCCTGCAAGCTACGAAGGGCGTTTTTTCCCTTTAGAGAAAGATGCCGCTCACAGCGACGGCGCCGGCACAGGGGTTTCCGATTCGCTGCGGCGCTTCGAGGAAATGCAACGCCGCGCCTGGTTGGCGCCAAACGAGGAGAAACCATCGCTTGCCGCAGTGCAGGCCCAGCGTGAGGAGCGGCGACGGGATGCCCCCAAAAGGCTTCTCAACCGGATGCTGCCGCTGATCGCCCTAGCCTTTTCCTGGGCGCTGTTCTTTTTTGACGGCCGGGTCGGACCCGCACGCACAGCTCTGGCAGCCACACTGTTTTTCGTTGCCTCCTCGGCAGCCGTCTGCAGTTTTTCCGCCTCCGCCGGTGGTTGGGCGCTGGCGTTCATCGGATGGACCGCATGCGCCTGTCTGGCGTGGAGGTACCGGGCGCAACGCAGCTTCGCCTTCCTTTGCGTGGCAACTGCCGGGGCCGGACTGATGGGTTGTTTTGCACGTGACTGGGCCGAGCTCATGCACACCCGCGAATCGGTGAATTACCAGGCGATTCTGTTCCATTTGCTGCTGCCATTGATCGGAGCCGCAATGGCATGGGTACGTTTCGGCAGCGGCGCCCGGTTTCCGGAGGGTATGGGGCTGGTCTGTTTATTGGTGCTGCCAAGCGGTGTTTATTACTATCAATCGGGCCGAAACCTCTTGCTCGGGTACGCGATCGGCGAAGCGATGCTGTTGTCATGGAGGGGCGTGCGAGCGCTCTATCTGAAACGAAAAGCACCGTTGCGGTGGAGATTCAGCCCTTGGATCTCGCCGTTCTCCTTGCGGCGGCCAGCGGCCGGTATCGCCTTCGCCTTCGCCCTCACGGTGCTTGTTTTCCAGGCAGCCGGCGGCTGGGAATGGCGGCTTCAATGGGTTAGCTGGTTGCGTTCCGGTCCGGAGTGGGTGCCCCTCTTTTTCTTCTGGGCCATCGGCGGTTATTTAACCTTGCAGGTGCCCTCCATCCATGGCCGATACCTGTTGCTTGCCGTGCTCTGCCTCACCCGGCTCTACTCGGTGGGAATTGCCGGACTGGACCTCTCTGCGCTCACGGCCTCCCTGGTTGCGGTGTTGCTGCTTTCTGCGGTTCTCGAGCTCGATCCGGCCGCGCCGAAGGTAAGCGACGGCCGAGAGACTTCGGACGCGAGCAACCCGAATCGGCACGCCCGCGATGCTCTTCTCA
Organism: Desulfobacterales bacterium; assembly: GCA_025454255.1. GTDB lineage: Bacteria > Desulfobacterota > Desulfobacteria > Desulfobacterales > SpSt-501 > SpSt-501. The sequence goes on from JALOOU010000005.1 coordinate 17,561, forward strand.
TCGCCGGGGTGTTGGCGTGGATGCTTTGGGTGTTGATGCGGGGCTTTTTCATCAACCACGTGGATTACCATTTTGCCTTCGATCTGCTGGGCGGGATCCGCCGGGAGAGCTCGTTGGCGCTGGCCATCGCGATGGCCACATTGCTAAAATACGGGTTGCCGCTCGCATTCGCTCTGCTCTTCTTCCGCCTGCGTCGAGGAAGAGACGCTTTTCGGGTAGTGTTCCCCGGTTTGCTCTTTCTGCTGCAGCTGAAGCTGTTTTTCCTCCTGATCCAGGCGCTGCTCATCCCATTGCGGACCGATGAAAAATTGCACGAGCTCGCCTTGGCCGAAATTGTTTTCTTCCTGGGCATTCTTATCATCGCGCTAATCGTCTGGCTGCTGCTGGGCGGGCTCGACAGAGGAGGGCCCCGGCACGATCCCGATACACTGGAAGACGGGCACCAACCGGTAGGCAAACGGATGGCTACCGCCTGAAGACGCTGCCTTCAGCCGAGCCTTTCACGGTACCGGACGCCTGCAGTTTCATCAATTTCTCGACCAGCCGATCGTTCAGTTTTTCGATATCAAACTCCTTTTCGACCCTTGCACGGCCAGCTTGCGCCATCGCCAGCCACGCGGCCGGAGCGGCCAGCAGGCGGCAGATGTTTTCGGCAAGAGCGTCGACGTCCCTCTCCCGGGCCAGAAGGCCGGATACGCCGTCCTCGACCAGCTCAGGGATCCCGGAGTGGGCGGTGCTCAGCACCGGCAGGCCGCTGGCCATGGCCTCCATCAGTGCCACCGGCACGCCCTCCACGTCCCCGTTGCCTGCGGTGACGCTTGGCGCCAGGAAGAGATGCATTCGCGACAGGCAGTCGACGAGCGCATCCTGCCCCATCCATCCCGCAATGCGGACCTGCGCTTGCAGCTGCAACTCTTCGATCAGATTCTCCAACTCCCCGCGCAGCGGGCCGTCCCCGATGATAGTGTACTCCAGCGCCGGGTACCGGGGCACCACCAGGGCCAGGGCCCGCAGGGCATATGCGATCCCCTTCTTCTCCACCAGCCGGGCAACGGTCACCAGCCGGGTTACGCCATCGGGCCCCGGACGCCGCGGATGAAACGAGAAGCGGGCGCAGTCGACACCCATGGGGTGCACGGCGGTCCGCTCCGGAGGGCAGCCGAGTTCCCAAAGGCGCTGCTGCCACGATCGGCTGATCGGGAGAAAAAGGTCTCCATGATGAAAAAGGCGCTCATAGACGCTCTCTCCCCGTTCTTTGAGAAAAACGCTCAGGTCATAGGCGTGGAAGAACGTCACCAGGTTTCCCTGCAGGGCGCCCGCCTCGCGCAGCCGCAGCGCCTCCAATCCCACATGCCCGAAATGGGCGATGATGGCATCGTGCTCTGCGGCAGAAGGCGCGGTTCCTCTCGAAGCCCGACGCGGTACAAACGCACGACGCAAAACGCTCCGGCATCGTCGTATAGAAGCGCCGCGCGCCAACGCCGCTCCGGCAAGCCGCAGCAGCCCCGTCCGGCGCCCGGTCAGCTCGGGCCAGTAGCGCACCCTTTCCAACATCCGGTAGCGGCCGACGTCCGGGTGGGCGAAAACCTCCGGGCCGGGGCGTCCCGCAATAATGGTCACCGCATGGCCTCGTTGGAGAAAACCCGCTATCTGGCCGAGGATGAATGTCTCGGAGAGTTTGGGAAATTCGCCCACCACGAAGGCTATACGCATCGTCATCCCTGTCCAGGCCGTGTCATGGGGCTATTCATGGGTTTTTGGCGCTTGCGGATAAATTCGCCGGAAAGCTGCGCGGCATCGCGCAAAGCTGCACGGCCGCGGCCGCAGGCCGCCAGCGTTCCCAATGCCGCCATCAGGGAGAGCGCCGCCGCGAACAGCAACCCGGGTGCAGGACCCCACGCCGGGCCGAAGAGGCGGGCCCCCCCCACCACGGCCGTCACGGAGACGGCGACCATGGCATGCGGAGCGGTCGCATGAAAGAAATCCATCGGCCGGATGGGGCCATGCCGGGTGACGTACCAGATGAGCAGCGGCTTGCGCACCAGAAGCCCCATGAGAGAATAGGCCAGCGCCACCCCAAAGGCCCCCCATGGCAGGCCGATGAAAAAGGAGGCCACGGCAATGCCGGAGCCGATGAATCCCCAGCGCAACATGTGATGCGTGCGGTTCTGCGTGATAAAAAGCCAGCCCGTCGAATTGCCGATGGGCTGAGTGAAAAGGGCCACCCCGAGGGCGGCAAAAATGAGGCTGGCATCGATCCACGGCTCACCGAGCACCAGCAGCACCAGCCAGTCCGAGGTCATGATCATGAAGGCGCTCATGGGCATGGTGATCAACAGGATTTTTTCCAGTATGCGGAAGTAGGCGCGCCGGTAGCGCTCCGGCTGATCGGCGAGCCGGCTGAGCACCGGAATGGCGATCGAACTCACGGGCTCGTTGATCTGGCGCAGCGGTATCAACATAAAGTCGTAGGCTTTCTGGTAGAGTCCGACAGCGGCAGGGCCGTAGTGGCGACCCAGAAGCACCTGGTCCAGGTTGCGGGCAAAATAGTTGACCACGCTGAAGCCGGTGAGGTTGCCGCCAAAGGCGAGCAGGTCTCCGATTTCAAAACCGCGCCGGGGCAACCCCGGACGCCAGCCGCAGATGACCCAGCAGGCGGCAGCGGCAACAGCCGTGGTGATGATCCGCTGGCCGACCAGCGCCCAATATCCGAAATTCATAGCGGCCAACGCGACGGCGGTGCCGAGACCTGCGGTGATGGAACTCAGCTCGACCGCGGTCAAGGCGCCGAATCGCATCCGGCGCTTGAGCAAGGCTGCATGCTGCGAGGCGAGCCCGCCGAAAAGAAACGCCCCGGCCAGGGCCAGCCCGATCCGGTTCAGGCGAGGTTCCCCGTAGTACCAGGCCAAGGCCGGGGCGATGGCGGCTGCGAGAAGCATGGCGGCAGCGCTGAGCCCTAAATTGATCCAGAACAAACTGCTGATCTGCTCGTGGGTGATCTCCTTGCGCTGAATGGTGGCCACCGGCAGCCCCAGGTCCTGGAACATGGCGATGAATCCGGTTACTGCGGCAACCATGCCAACCAGGCCGAAATCGGCCGGGCTCAGCAGGCGGGCCAGCACCAGGATCGAGGCGATTTGAATCGCAGATTTCGCTGCCTGCCCGGCCGCCGTCCAGGCGCCACCTCGGACGGCTTTGGCGCGAAGCTCACCCTCTATATCCGCTGTGTCAAAGTAGGATTGAGTTTTTCCAGGTGGGTGCGCTTCTCGGGTCACCTTGCCGGCTCCTGACGAGGTCCTAATGCCTCTCCGGCCTGGCGGCGGCCGGATGCCTTCATCGCCCCCAACTGTTGGACGATTCTCCAGAAGCGCGGCCCCGCATCGCGCAGCACCTCCAGGGCTTGGCTGTCGGGAAGATGCCACCAAGCCTCCCCCGTCACCCCGACATGCCGGTTGGTCACCACCTCGCAGCCGAGGAAGCGGGCCTCCACCGGCATTCGACCGGCCGGCTCCAGTCGGGCGGGCAGAAAAACAAACTGGGCGCAGCGCTGCATCAGGTCAAGCACCTCCTGTGGGTTGATGTTTTGAATCACCTGCGGCTCGACCCCTCGCTTCCGGCAGTAGGAAAGCGCTGCTCTGAATCCCTTGATGCGGTGCGCCGAATAGGCGATGCAGGTGCCGCGGCGATCGGTGCGCAAGCGCCCGCTGCGGACCCGGGCCACCCGGTCGAAGAACTCCTGCCCGAAGACCGAAGACCCCAAGACCTGCACCGCTGGAGGACGAAAAAAGGGGTTGCGCCGGTAGACCGAAAGCTGGTGGTGGGTGAGAAAAATCATGCCCAGCGACGAGGCGATCAATGAACGCAAAGGCCGGTGCGGGCAGATGCAACGGCCCAGCCAGCGGTGGATGGGATCGCAGGCTGCGGGAAAATTGCCGCGCCAGTGGCAGATGCGCACGTCGTGCTCGAAGAGCACGTGGCGGCCCTGGTGAACCAGGGCCGCCATCACCTCCGGCCGCGCATGCTTCATGTTGCCGAGAACGTGCACGTCAAAATTTTCAAGCAGCTCCGGCGTGGCCTCCCGGGAGGTGACGGTATCCACGTGCCAGGGGGCTGCTTGCATAAGCGCCTGGTCGGTCTGCTCCGCCCCGCCGGGGTACCGGCTTTGATCATCACGAACCGATTGCATGAACTGATCGGCGATGAAAAGTGTGCGGAGGGGGCGCATCGACATCATCCGGTCTCCTGGAGTGCCCGGCGGTAACACGCCACGGTTTGGAGGGCACATCGCCGCCAGGTGAAATGTGCGGCCCAGGCACGTCCGCGGGCGGAGAGTTCCTGCCGAAGATTTGAATCGTCGATCAGTTTTCCAATCGCCGCGCTCAGCGCCTCCTGGTCGTCTGCAGGCACGGTCAAGCTCGCATTGCCCGCCACCTCGCAAAGCGATGTCGTCAGCGTCGTTATGGCGGGAGCGCCGCAGCCCATCGCCTCCAAAACGGTCAGCCCGAACCCCTCGTAGACGGAGGGAAAAACGTAGCCGAGGCAGCTCCGGTAGAGTGCGGGCATAAGCCCTTCGTCGACGAAACCGGCCAACACCACACGGGAGCAAACGCCTGCCGCCTCGGCTTCAGCCGCCAGGCCGCGGCGCTGGTGAGAGGTCAATGCACCAGCGATGACCAGCTGTACATCCCGGGCCCGGCCCGACTGCGCAAAGGCCCGGATCAGCAATTCAAGCCGCTTGCGGGGGTCGCCGCCGCCAACAGACAGCAAAAACGGATCACGCACAGCAAGGGCGGCTTTCACCTGCGCGGACTCTCCGGCGGCGCCGCGGCTGCAAAATCGCTCGTGATCGACGCCGTGCCCGACGACATCGATGCGGGCCGGGTGAATGCCCAACAGTTCGATTACGTCCCGGCGGGTCGCCTCGGAAATGGCGATCAGCCGCACGGCGCTGCGATAGCGGACAACATCGCGCAATCGCCTGACGAAGCGAGCGCCAGGAAACGCACCCATATACTGCTTATGCAAAATGAGGGGGATCAAATCGTGGCAGGTGATAATCCGCGGCACGCGGCAGTCCCATGGCGTGCCTTTCGGGTCCGTAAGGTGCATCAGGCGGGCCCCGGTGGAGGCGGCCAGAGTTCCCATCGTTAGACGCCGCACGATGTTGTACTTGGCGTACTGCCATTGCGAAGGTCTCAGGTTGGGGTTGCCGGAGTAGCGAAAGGCCGGATCCGTCAGCGGCCCCGAACCGAGGCCGTTGCGGACCAGAGCCTCCACCCTCAACCCGAGTCCGCCCGCTGCGGCCAGCTCGGCAATTCCCCGGGCCAGACCGGCCGCATAGCGGCCGATGCCGCGGAACCGCGACGGCGTATCCAGCGGAGTCAGGTCGACCAATACATCCGGGCCATGCGCCCGGCCGTCTTTTGGATCGACCGGCCGAATTCCCTTGTCTCGCATTGTTTCCCGATCGGGCAACTTTAGGTGTCGTCGCTCTCCGTCCGGCCCGGCAGGCCGATGGACCCCTCCCCTCTTGAGGCGAGGAGTCTTCCATATACGCCAGCCGTCTGCTCAGCGGAATCGACCCATGCGAAATCCTGCGCCCTGAGAAGTCCCACTTGCCTCAACCGAATGCGTAACCGCGCATCCTTCAGCACCCGTTCGATCGCCGCGGCGATGGCGTCCGGGCGCAGAGGGTCCGCAAAAACCGCCGCGTCTCCGGCGACCTCCCGGGCGATGGGAATGTCGGAGGTGATCACCGGACAGCCCAGAGCCATCGCCTCCACGAGGGGAAACCCGAAGCCCTCTATCAGGCTGGGGAACACCAGCGCCCGGGCGCCGCTGAGCATGCGACGCAGCTCGTCATTCGAGACCATACCGCAGAAGTCCACCTGGGCGTTTATTCGCAGCCGATCTGCAAAGACTTGCAGGCGATGATAGCTGTCTCCCCGGCCGGCGATTTTCAGTCTAAGGCCGGGGTGGCGGGGCGCCACCAGAGCAAATGCGCGCAGCAGCCCGCGCAGGTTCTTGTAGGGCTTGCTGTTGCCCAACGAGAATAGATAGGCCTCGCCCGAGTCATCCGCATGATCCCGTGTCCGGTTCACCGGCATATGGTCTGCGCCGTGATGGACGACGGACATCCTTTCGGCCGGCCACCGATAGCGGGCCTGGGCGCGCCGCGCCGTGTGGCGGCTGATGGCGATGATATGGTGCGCCCCGGCGAGGACGTGGCGCATCGTTGCACAGCCGTAAAGATGCGTCAGGCGCCACTTCAGCCAGGAGTGGGGCGTGTCAAACGTCAGGCGGGCATGCTCCTGCCAGATCAGGTCGTGCAGGGTGACGACCACGCGGGGGACCCGCAGGCCCAGCGGCAGGAAATGGTGCAAGGCATGGTAGAGGTCCAGACCAAGCCGGTTGAGCTGAGGCCCGGCCAGCAAATTGCGCGGGTGGTCGAGGAAGCCGGGAAGAAGCGTCTCTCTCACATTGGGCCCCTCGCCCAGTTGAACCCGAGCCAGGCGAGGCCGTTTGATCACGATGAAGTCCCACTCGGGTCGCAAGGCGGGCAAGCGCCGGGCCAGCTCCCGGGCATAGCGTCCGAGACCTGTTTCGATAATATCCACCATCCGCGCATCCAGCCCGATGCGTGGCCGCATGCATTCCTCTCCCTTGGCGCTGCCAGGCCGACCGTGCGCCATCAGCGGGGCCGCCGGACAGGTCGTTGCCCGAGCACAGCCACACGCTGTGCAAAACGGGGGGGGGCAAACTTCGATACAAAGCCGGGACTATGCTGAAAACCGATTCGGGTGTCAACGCCAATTTGGCTGCACCGCACGTTTTTGAATCGAGCCGATTCCTGTTAGACCTTGTCAAGCCAACTGAATTTTCGTATAGATGCTGGCTTTCTATCTTGGCCTGTAACGCGGCTGCCGGTGCCGGTTTCCTTTTCCGAGATGGGAAGCGGCGAGGGGCATGATCTCTTGGCGTAACCCGGAATCCATCCCGCCGAAGCTTGTTCACGGTTGCGAAACTGCCTGACGCACCCTCCCATGTGTGATTCGCAGATGGCTCACAGGGAATTTTGAATGCAGGATATCGATTGGAACGACTTGGCCCGACGGGCCGCTTTCGTGGGGGTGGATGTCGGGTCGCTGTCGGTCAAAGCCGCCGCCGTCGCGCCCGGCGGCGAGATGGTCTGGTCCTTGAAGCGGCCCCACCAGGACGATGCCCTGGAGATGGTGGAGGATCTGGAGCGCCGGTGCCGCTTGAGCGGAATCGCCTTCGGGGTCACCGGCCGTCTGAAGGCGGCGGAGGGGCGGCGGCCCCTGGATTCGGTCCTCTGCCTGCACGCGGCCGCCAGGCATCTGCACCCGTCGGCGACCAACATCCTGGAAATCGGCGCGACGCACTACTGCCGGGTGCGGCTGGACCGCAGCGGCGGCATCCAGTCCATTCAAACCAACCCGATCTGCGCAGCGGGCACCGGCTCCTTTCTGGACGCCCAGGCGCAACGGATGGGGCTGGCCCATGACGCCCTCGAGTTCGCAGGGATAGAAGCGGACCCGCCGGGAATCGCGACCCGCTGCGCGGTGTTCGCCAAGAGCGATCTCATCCACCGGCAGCAGGAGGGGTACGACATACAGGCCCTCTGGTCGGGCCTCTGCCGTGGCTTGGCCGAGGGGCTTCTCCGCGCGCTTACGCACGGCAGCCCGATGCGGGGGGAGGTGCTGTTGTGCGGCGGGGTCGCGCTGAATCGCACGTTTGTCGCCTGGCTGCGGAGCTCGTTCGACGGCAATGGAAACAGAGCCTCCGTCACCGTTCTCCCGCAGCCCGAACTCGCCGCCGCGGTGGGGGCGGCGCTTCTCGGCCGCAACGGGAACGGCTTTCACCGGCGGCCCGTCCAAGCGACCCCCCAGACCTCCCGCACGCGCAGGCCGGCCCTGGCGCTGACGCGATCCAGCCGCGTCCGATACCGGCCTTTGAACTTCCGCAGCGATCATCTTCAAAACGAAATCACCGTCCACCGCCTGCCCCAGGGGCCCCCGGAGGAGACGCCGCTGTTCCTGGGAATCGACATCGGCTCAACCAGCACCAAGCTGGCGTTCGTCGATGCGTCGGGCAGCCTGCTGCTGGACATTTACCGCCGCACCCAGAGCGACCCCGTCCAGGCGACCCGGCATCTGCTGAGCGCCGCCCGGGCCTGTTTCCAGCAATTTCGATGGGACCCCGTCGTGGCCGGCGCCGGGACCACCGGCAGCGGCCGCAGGCTCATCGGCGAGATCATCGGGGCCGATCTGATCGTCAACGAAATTTCGGCGCACGTGGCCGGCGCCGTGCGAATCGAGCCGGGGGTCCAAACGATCTTCGAAATCGGCGGCCAGGACGCCAAGTACATGCGCGTCAGCAACGGCCGCATCGTCGACGCCAACATGAACTACGTCTGCGCCGCCGGGACCGGGTCCTTCATCGAGGAGCTCTGCTCCACGCTCGGCTACCGCGTCGAGGAGCTCGGCGAGGAGTTGCTGGGCGTCGAGCCGCCCTACATCAACAGCCGCTGCACGGTGTTCATGGAGCAGGACATTCACGCCCTGCTGCAGGAGCGCGTCCCCCGCCGGGAAGCGGCCGGCGCCATCGTCTATTCGGTCATCGAAAACTACCTTCACCGCGTGGTCGGCAAACGGCCGGTGAATGGGCCGCGCGTCATGTTCCAGGGGGCGACCGCGCGCAACATCGCCTTGTCGGCCGCCATCGAGCGCCTGCTGCAGCGGGAGGTGGTCGTATCGCCCTATCCCCACGCCATGGGCGCCTACGGGGCGGCCTTGCTGGTGCAATCCTCGCCGCCGGATGGAGCCTCGAAATTCAAAGGGCTCGATCTGGCATCGCGGCGCATCGAAATCGAAAAGCAGACCTGCGGCGGCTGCCGCAACCGCTGCGAGCTGACGCGGGCCGTCATCGAGGATGAACCGCGGCAGCCGCTGTGGGGAATGAAATGCGGGCGCGACGAGACCGGCGGAACCCACAACGAATTGGCGGCCTACGAGCTCTTTCGAAAGCGGCAGGAGCTGGTCCGGCCGGCCCCTGCGGCTGCAAAACGCCCCTCCTCGCCCAAACGCCTCCTCCTGCCGCTCGCGCTCTCCGCCTATTCGCTCGGCCCGTTCTGGGCCGAGTTTTTCAGCCGCATCGGACTCGAGCTTGCCGCGGGGCCGCCGACGGACGAACGCTGCCTGCAGTCCGGCCGACAAGTGGCGGCGTCCGAATTCTGCCTGCCGGTCAAAACCGCCCTCGGCCATGCCGCTCAGTGCCTTGAACACACCAGCGACCCGCTGTTCGTGCCGCATTTGATTGCCGACTACAAGGTCGCAGGGACCACCCAGACCCGGTTCTGCCCCTATCTGGAGGTCTTGCCCTCTCTCATCCGGCCGATGGCTGATAAAAAGGGCGGCGCCGAGGCCCGGATCCTAGCGCCGATCATCGACCTGCGGCTGCCCGATTCGAAAAACGCCCAGGCGCTCATCGACAGCCTGCGCCCCCTTGCTTCCATCAGGCAACGAGATGCCGTGCAAGCCCTGCAGCACGCCCATCGCATCCGCCGGCAGCAGCGGGAGAAAATCGAGGCTGCCGGCCAGACGCGCTGGTCGAGCCTGCGCTCATCCGGCCGGCCGGCCGTGGTCGTCATCGGCCGCCCCTACAACACGCTCGACCCCTTTCTCAGCCAACGCCTGCCCTACGAGATCGCCGCAGCCGGGATCGACGTGCTGCCCATGGACGGGCTCGCCTTCCGGCCGGAGCTGCTCAAGGGGTATTTTTCCAATCTCTTCTGGTCCTACGGCCAGCGGATCGTATCGGCCCTCATCCAGATCGCGCAAACCGACGGCCTCTACCCCGTGTACCTGTCCAGCTTCGGCTGCGGGCCGGACAGCTTCATCCTCTCCTATGCCGAAACCATCATGGGCGACAAGCCGCTGTTGATCCTGGAGCTCGACGAGCATGGATCGAGCGGCGGGTACCTGACCCGGCTGGAGGCTTTCCTGGAGGTGGTCAAGGCGGACAACTCCAGGCGGCGGCCGGCGGCCGGGTCGGCGCCGTGGCGGCCGCCGGCGGAAGCCCCGACCCCAGCGGACATCAAGAAACGAAGGCTGTGCGTGCCGCATATGCACCCCACCGGCAGCCGGCTGCTGGCAGCGGCCCTGCGCGGCGAGGGGTTCAACGCCGTGGAGCTTCCCGTCGAGGACGACACGGCCTATGCCGAAGGCCGCAAATGGGCCAGGGGTTCGGAGTGTCTGCCGGCTCCTCTGACCCTTGGCAGCTTCCTGAAGCATTGCGGGGAGCAGCGCCGTAAAGGGGAAGACCCGAATACGGGGCTGGCCCTCTTCATGCCCACCTCCGACGGTCCCTGCCGCTTCGGCCAGTACTGCGCCCTGGACCGAATCATACTGGATGGCGTCGGCTGCCGGGGCCTGCCGATCTTGTCGCCCAGCTCGGAAAACGCCTATTACGGCATCGACCAGAAGATATTCGAATACATCCTCCTGGCCGACATCCTGTTCAAGCTGCGCTGCCGGGTCAAGCCCCGGGAGAAAACCCCGGGGGACACCGAGGAAGCCCTTGATTTGTGGATGAAAAAAGCGGAGCGTGAGATCGAACAGCGGCGCATGCGCCTGAACGCCTTCCTGCCGGAGGCGGTGCGCGCGTTCCAGCGCATCCCGGTCGAGACCTCCCCCCGGATTCTCGTCGGGGTGGTGGGGGAGATCTACGTGCGCTGCCACGCCTTCGCCAACCGCGGCCTGGTCGACACCATCGAGCAGCTGGGGGGCGAGGCCTGGGTGGCCCCGGCCACGGAGTGGATCATGTACACCGCCTGGGTGGAGCGCTACCGCTTGAAGCGCAGCGGCATGGGCCCCTGGCAGGCCGCAACGCTTGCATTGAAGTGGCGCTACATGCAGCGCAGGGAGCACGCGGCTTACCGCCTGGCCGCAGCGCTGCTGTCGGATCGCCGCGAGCCCTCTGTCGATGAAATCATTGCCGCCGGGCGTAAGTTTATACCCCCTGATTTCGAAGGCGAATCCATTCTGACCCTGGGGCGCGCCATGCTCTTCAAGCGCGACGGTGTCGGGCTGATCGTCAACTGCGCCCCCTTCGGCTGCATGCACGGCAACATCACCGCGACGCTTTTCAGCCAGGCGGCCGACGAATTCCACGCCCCGGTCGTCAACATCGCCTACGATGGGGTCGGAAACGCCAACTCCGCCGTGGAGACGTTCATGGAAGCGGCATGGCGCAACATGAAACCTGATCGCGGAACCCTCTGACCGATGGAGCGCATGCGCAGCAAATCCGAAGTCGATACCGCTTTGATCTATTTGGCAGGGGAAGAGCTCTGCGGTTTCAATCCCTCATTGCAGCAGATCGCCGGTTTGCCGCTCCTGCAGCGCCAGCTTCTCTGGCTGGCCAGGCACGACATCCGCACCGTTCATCTGATGGCCGCCCCCCCACAGGTGCCGGACTTAGAGGCTCGCCTGCACGGATGGCGCCGGCGACGCTCCATGCCGGAGGTGATCGTGGGGGGTGAGCCGCCTCGCAAAGCGCAGGGGAAGGCGGTCGTAGTGGACGGCCGCTTCCTGCATCACCCGGACCTGCTGCGGCACGCGCTGGCCGCCGAGGGGGAGTTTGCCTACGTCGACGGTCAAGGCGGGTCATGCGGCCTGGGCATCGTCGATCTTCAGAAGGCGGTCGGCCCAAACACTTTTCAATACCTTCCCAAGAACCCGATTCCAATAGATCTTTTCGCCTGCCGGCTCATCGACGCCCGGCAGGCCGGGCAGGCCGAAACCAAACTGCTGCGAAGCTTCATCAAGCCGACCGACGGTTGGTTTTCGAAGAGGATCAATCGATCGGTTTCGCTCGCCATCACGCGAAAAATCGCGCCCCTGCCCCTGACGCCCAACATGATATCCGCCTTTGCCCTGCTGGTGGGGATCGGCTCCGGCTGGAGCGCCGCGCAGGGAAGCTGGGCCTGGCTGGCGGTCGGCGGGCTTCTCTATCAGGCCGCCAGCATCCTCGACGGGGTGGACGGGGAGCTGGCGCGGGCAAAACTGCTCTACTCAAAAATCGGCGAATGGATGGACAACGTTTGCGACGACCTGACCAATATCCTTTTTATTGCGGGGGTCACGATCGGGGTCTACCGCAGTTCGCTCGATCCGTTCTGGACGACCCTCGGCTCTCTATCGTTGGTCGTCTATGGGGCAACGATCGTCATCATGTACGGCAATCTGATCGCAAACAACCGCAAAGCCTCGCTTTTGGCCTTCCAGGAGAACATCCGCAGGCCCGGCTACCGCCCGGGGAGGATAACTTCATGGCTGGTCGCGCTGCAGCCTTTCATCAAACGGGATTTTCACGGATACGCCATGATGGCTGCCGGCATGCTCGGCCTCGCCAAGCTCATCCTGGCCGGTTGGCTGATCGGCTCCGTCCTCACCTTGGGGTTCGTCTGGTCGGAGGTAAAGCGCCCGGCCGCCGGAGGCTCCTTCTGGAAAGACTGAGCTGAAACGGAGAGGGAACCGAAATGGCATTTAAGCTGAAGGACGTCTGCACGGTCTTCAACATTGTTCTGTCGATTTATGCGGTGGTGCTTTCGTTTGCAGGACAGCTCGGCCTCGCGGCCTGGGTCATCTTCATCGCCTGGTTCATGGACGGGCTCGATGGACTGATCGCCAGGTGGACCAGGACCGGGAACGAATTCGGCGTGCATTTCGACAACCAGGCGGATCTGTTCATCTACACCGTCGCGCCGGCGTTCTATGCCTTCGCGGTGTATCGGGACGCCCACTATCTTTTGGGTATCGCGATCTGCTTTGCCGTCATCACGGTGGGATGCATCCGTCTGTCGCGGTTCAACGTCAAGCCGCTCATCTACCCGGGGTTCTGGATCGGCTACCCGCGCTCGGCGCTGGGCGTGCACATCATCTTTTTGCTGAATTCAAAGTTGTTTGCCGTGCATCAGCCCTACGTAGCCGCGGCGGTGATGCTGCTCGTTCTGACCGCGCTCAACCTCTCCTACATCCCCTATCGCAACCACAAGCGCAAGTTCACGCGCTTCGAGTGGGGGGTGTGCATCTTCTGCTGGGTGGTCTGGCCGATCAGCTATTTTTTCGGCTACTTCTGGGACACGGCGCTCTTCGGCAGCACCGTCTACGCGCTGCTGCCCTTCACCCCGCTGCACGCCCGATACCGCGAGCCCATCCGGCGCTACATCGAGGAGTGGAGGGCCGCCACCCGCTGAAGCGTTTCCAATCTTTCGTCAATTCGCGTAACGGAAAAATGCAAACTGTCTCTCCGCATGGGCGAGCATCTCGGGCGTATCGATATCCTGCCAATACCCGTCGACCGCAGCCGCCCGCATGCGGCCGGCATCGGCCAGGCGCTGGATGCCATCCGATAGGCTTGCATCCCCCTTTTCCGCCAGCACGGCAGCCAAAGCGGCAAAAAGCCCGGGCGTGGCCGAAAAGACCCCGATGTCCACGCAGTTGAACTCATCGATTTTTTTGCCGATACGATGGATGCGCCCGTTCGCCTGCTGCACCTTGGTGGCATCCTCCAGATCGAAAACCCGCTCCAGCCTGTGGTCGACCAGCAGGGTCGCCCCGCCGTCCGGCGGCGGGTGGGCGGGCAGGCCGGTCATGATGTCGTCGCTGACCAGATGGTCCCCCATCGCCAGGAAAAAATTTTCCGTGACGTGATGTTGGGCGCACAGGACCGACACTCCGTTGGACCTCCTGTAACGCGGGTTGAACACGAATTCGATTCGGGCGCCGCCGGAATAGGCGCGTGCGACCGCCTCGCGGACACCATCGGCCGAATGCCCGAGAACCACAATGATCCGCCGGCATCCGGCAAGCTCGAGCCCCCGGATGGAATGCCAGATCAGCGGTTTTTCTTGGACGGGTATCAGCAGTTTGGAAAGCCCCGGGCATTCGGCCCCCGCCAGCCGGACCCCGCAGCCGGCAGCCAGGACAACCCCGGTCGAGATTCTCTTCGAATATGCCCGCAAACCGCGGCTCCTCCCCCATATTCAATTGAAATTATTAATTAGTTTCAAACCCGGGATAATATCAAATTATTTCTTTTTTTCAAAGTGCATCGTGGAAGCGGCTATCTGCCGGTTAAAAAGATTAGGGCACTCCCGCTCAATTGACATGGCCAGGGCGCCCTTATATTATCCGCGCTTCGAAACGACACAAGGAACACCCTGTTCCAACATAACAATTTAAAAAAATTATATTTTTTTATGATCGACGATTCATTTCGAGGTGATCGTGCAACGTAGGGCCGTAATCATAGGAGCTGGTCCGGCCGGGCTGACCGCAGCTTACGAACTTCTGGAAAAAACCGACATCAAGCCGATTATAGTTGAGGCGACCGGAGAGATCGGCGGGATCTCGCAGACCGTAAACTACAAGGGCAACCGGATCGATATCGGGGGGCACCGCTTCTTCTCGAAATCCGACCGGGTGATGGCATGGTGGCAGAATATTTTGCCCCTGCAGGGCAAACCCGCGAGGGACGACCTGGCCCTGGGTCGCAAGGTTCCCCTGTCGGATCAACCGCACGCCCCCGATCCGGAACGCGAGGATCGGGTGATGCTCGTTCGTTCCCGCCTGTCGCGCATCCTGTTTCTTCGACAGTTGTTCAATTATCCCATCAAGTTGAATCTCGACACGGTCAAGAAGCTCGGCTTGAGGCGGCTTGCCAGAGTCTGTTGGGCGTACTCCAAAATCAGGCTCTCCCCGCGGCGCGAAGAAAAAAACCTGGAGGATTTTTTCATCAACCGGTTCGGGCGGGAGCTGTATCAGCTGTTTTTCAAAGACTACACCGAAAAAGTCTGGGGAGCCGCATGCCGTGAAATCAGACCGGAGTGGGGGGCCCAGCGGGTGAAGAACCTGTCGGTTTCCAGGGTCCTGGCCCATGCGATCCGATCCGTCTTTTTGAAACAGCAATCGATTGCACAAAAAGAGCTTGATACAAGCCTGATCGGCCGATTCCTCTACCCCAAGCTGGGTCCGGGGCAGATGTGGGAGGAGGTCGCCAAGCGCATCAGCGCCAAGGGGGGGGAGCTCCACCTGCGCCACAAGGTGATCGGCTTGAAACAAAAAAACGACCTCATCGTTGGCGCGCTGGCGATGGACCGATCGGCGGGAAAAACCCGTCTCTGGTCCGGAGATTATTTTTTTTCCTCCATGCCTTTGAGAGATCTCATACTAGGCTTTGGCGAGGAGGTGGACCCTGAAACCAGGCGGGTTGCAGCCGGCCTGAGGTACCGAGACTTCATTTCGGTGGGAATTCTTGTGCCGCGGCTCAAGATGCGCAACGAAAGCCCGATCCCGACCATCAACGGCGTGATACCGGACAACTGGATCTACATCCAGGAGCCGGGGGTCAGGCTCGGAAGGCTGCAGGTGTTCAACAACTGGAGCCCCTACATGGTGCGGGACCCGCAAACGGTGTGGCTGGGGCTGGAGTACTTCTGCAACGAAGGAGACGAGGTGTGGAGCAAACCCGACGCCGAGATCATCCGCCTGGCCATCGAGGAGCTGCTGCGCATCGGGGTGATCGAAAAAGTGAGCGTCTTGGACAGCACCCTGATCCGGATGCCCAAGGCCTACCCGGCCTACTTTGGAACCTATGACGAACTCCACGTGTTGAGAAAATTCACCGACCGGTTTGCCAATCTGTACCCCATTGGGCGCAATGGGATGCACCGCTACAACAATCAAGACCATTCGATGCTGACCGCCATGCGGGCGGTCGAGACGATCCTCCAGGGTGTTTCGCACAAGGACCCGATCTGGCAGGTGAATGCCGAGGAGGATTACCACGAAAACGAATGAGGCTCGCGTGGAGGCTCTTGCTGAAACAAGGCAGGTGCCGGCCGCTGCATCATCCCGATTCCCGGGCGGGTGGCTCTGCCTGACGCTCGTCGTCTATGCGGCGGCATCCATCGTCGGCATCCTGCACCATGAGCCCTGGCGCGATGAAGCCCAGGCATGGTTCATCGCGAGGGACTGCCCGGATCTTTCTTCCCTGATTCGGGCAGCGGGCTACGAGGGGCACACGATCTTATGGCACCTCGTCCTGATGCCCCTGGCCCGATCGGGGCTTCCGTTTTTTTCGGCCGCCCTGGTGCACTTCGGGATCATCCTGGCGGCGCTTCTTCTGTTTTTGCGCCATGCGCCCTTTTCGCTCCACCAAAAGGCCCTTTTCGTTTTCGGCTACTATGTCTTGTACGAGTACAATCTTATCGTGCGAAACTACGCGCTTTCCGTCCTGGTCCTGTTCGCCCTCGCGTCGCTGCACCCCTTTCGTTTCAAGAAGCCGATAGCCTATGCGGCGCTGATTGCCCTTCTGGCGAACACCCATCTGCTTGGGCTGGTGATCGCGCTGCTCCTCGCGCTGACTCAGCTGGCTGATGTCAGGCTCTCCGATAACCGCCGCGGCGGCTGGCGGCGGGGGCTGGCCGTTTTCTTGATTGCCGCGGGCATTGCCGCCTCGGTCTACCAGCTTTGGCCGCCGGCGGATGTGATGCCGCCGACGGCCCACCGCGGCGGAGTCGATCCCCCCCTGCTCAATTTCAGCCTTTCGATCGGCCACCTGAGCGTCATTACGCGCTCGCTCGTCGGGGCCTTTCTCCCGCTCCCGGAGCCCGGCCCCCATTTCTGGAACAGCCGGCTGGTTCACGTCCCTCTCCAGGCGGCCGGCTTGCTTGACGGTTCGCCGTGGGCGGTTCGATGGGCATATGGCACCCTGCTGGTGTTGCCCGCGCTGCTGTCGGTGCCGTTTTTGGCCCGCAAAACCATCCCCGGGCTGTTTTATCTTGGTTCGGTCTGCTCGCTGCTGGCCCTTTTTTTCCTGGTCTACGAGGGCGGACTCAGACATTACGGCTTTATCTTCCTGCTGTTCATCTTCGCGCTGTGGATCAGCCGCGACTATCCCGAGAATCGGCTCGCCGCGCGCCCCTTTATGGATGGGTTTAATTCGAAAAACCGCAACCGGATGGTGACCGCTTTGCTTCTGGTCCATGTGGCCGCAGCGGCGGTCGCTTTTCACCACGATATCAAATACGATTTTTCATCCGGCAGGAGGGCGGCCGCATTCCTTCAGGACGAAGGGCTGATCAACGCGCGCACGTTCATCGCCGCCTACCCGTCCAAAATCGCCTGCTCAGCGCTCGTGCACATCAAAGACCCCGCTGCCGCCGTCTTCATGGTCGAGTACCAACGGATGGGCGCCCACATGGTCTGGAACAAGGAGTACATGGACAACCAGGCGCTGCCCGTTGCAACCGTCATCGAGAGGGTCGATGCGGCGGTTGCGGGCAAAGCGTATGAGCGGGTCGTTCTCATCACCAACTCGAAGACCGCCGATCGGCAGCTGCACGAGCGCTACCAGCTGATCGCCTCCTTCCCTGAAGCAGTGGATCGGCAGGAGTCCTTTCGCATCTATGAGCTTCGGGCCCCCCTGAATCAAAAACCGGATTGAGGTTCTTTTTCCGCCTTAAGCAACCGCATCTGATTTTTCCTGCCCCGGCGGGTGGTTCTGAATGAGCGGACCTGGTGGGCGAAGGCCTCGAGCCGGTTGACCGTGTGGGTCGATTTCAACCCCTCGAAGACCAGGCTGCAGAAGGGCTTGTCGTCGATATCCTTGCGGATGCTTTTCGACAGCGAGGCCGTCACCGTCCCCAGCATGCAGTTGTGGCACATGACGTTGATGATCCCATCGGCCCCCGCCCGGTGCAGCTCCTCGATCCGGTTCAGGTTCAATGAGAGCACCTTGTCGATCCAGAAGCTGACGTAGCGGGAGGAGGCCCGCAGGACATCCGGGTAGTGCCGCTCCTGGGGGGTGCGGATGCTGTCCGGGAAACAGCGGTCAATGAGCCGCCGGCCGCTTTTAAGCGCCGGGATCAGGGCCTTTGCGGCGGCGGCGGCGGCCGGCCGGCCCTCTTTGAAAAGCTCGGCATGCCGCTGTTCCATGGCCAGAAAGGAGACGTCGATCACCGAGCCCGAGCTCCAGACGTCGAAACCCATTTGGTTGAGCTTCGCGTACAGCTGGTCGTTGGAGTGCGGGTTGACCCGGGTGAACACATCCCCCACGATCCCGACCCGGGGCCGCGTGCCGACCGCCCGCCTCAGGGGAGTCGCCCGGAAGCGCGCCGCCGACGTGTTGAGGGCCCGAAAAAACCCGCCCGTCGCCAGGCCCTTTTCGAGGTCGGAGAGGATCTCGCGATAAACGCGCCGGACAGAGCCCTTTTCGGCCTCCCGGGGCTCGATTTCGGTTTTCCACTTGTAGAACCGGTCGATGGCATAGAGGCCGAGCGCCAGGCGCACCATGTAGGAGCGGCCGAGCTCCTTCATGTTGGTGGGATCGGTGATGTTCATGACGGTCACGCCGGCAAGGCCCACTCTTTCCAAGATGAGATGAAGCGCCAGAGGATATTGCGGCAGCAGGCAGGGACCGAAATAGGAAGGGCCGAAATAGCAGGCCTCCTCCGGGACAAAGCCCGGCCGCTCGGCGGCTTTCAGAAGGTCCCCGGCAAATGCGATGAACGGGTGGCACTCCCGGCCGTAGGCGTGCTTGAGTCCCAGGTTCCAGCTGGCGTCGTCGGTGGGGGGCAAGAGCACTGTCTTGCACCCGGAGGCCTTCAAAGCCCCGGTGATGGCATACGCGTGGTCCATGAACGCGGGGACGTAGTAGGTGTACTCCCTGAGGGGCCGGCGCGGCTTGCCCGGGTCCCTTCCGGTCAGGACCGGGGGCGGCGGGGAGCGGCGGATTTTAAAATTGCGCGCAAACGCCTCGATTCGGGTCACCAGGCCGGCCTCGGCCTGGTGATCGTCCAGCTCCAGGAGAAGGTGGGGAACCCCCTTCAGTTCGGCCTCCAGATACTGGTCCACGAACGCATCCGGCCCGCATCCGAAGTTGGTGACGATGACGGCCCCGAGATGGGGGTGGTGTTTGAGGGCTCTCGCCGCCTGGACCAGCTTTCGGCCGTATCCCCAGCGGATCCGCTCCCAGAGGGGCGGCAGCGGCTCCCGCTCCAGGGGCAGGAAATCGAACGGGATCGGTTCGACCCCGAGCCCCTTCAGCCGGCGGGCCAGATTGAGGCTGAGATGCCTGTCGGCGGTGTTGTAAGGCCGGCCGAGGAGGACCGCGCCCCGTTTCCCGTCTTTGGTCAAACGGCTCAAAAACGCCTGGCCTTCGGCGCGGCAGCGTGCCCGGAACGCATCCTGTGCCGCCTGCGCAGCCCTGCCGGCGCTTTCGACCTCGGCGCGGCGGACCCCGAGCGCCTTCGCGAGCGTCTCTGCCCAATGGGCGGCCTCGCGCTCCACCGGGTACTCGAAGGTGAGGATTTCGGCCTCGGGCGCTACATTTTCCCGCACCACATACGGGGCGGCCTGGGTGTAGGGGCAGGCGTAGCGCTCGCTGCTTTCGCCGGGGGGAATGAACAGGCGCAGATGGGGAATGAAAATTTGGCGGATCCCTTTTCCGATCAGCTCGTAGACATGCCCGAAGAGGATTTTGACGGGGTAGCAGAACTCCGCCGGCACGCGCCGCAGGCCGGCGGCGACGATCGAGCGGTTCGTGGCTCCCGAAAAATGGGTCCGGTAGCCGAGGTGTCGGAAAAAAGTGCCCCAGAACGGAAGATAGTCGCACATGGTCAGGGTCAGGGGAATGCCGACCTCGCCCCTGAAGCAGGTGTCGGAGGGCTTGGCCACTGAATCGTGCAGGAGACGCTCGCGAATGGCAAAGGCATCTTCTCCCGCAGCCGGATGGAGCGCGGCGCCTTCGAATCGACCGCACACGCCTCCGAAATAGGCCGGCCGCCTGTTGCCGGAGGCGACCTTGCGAATGGCGCAGCTGTTTTCGCAGCGGCCGCATGCAACGCTCTCGACCCGGCCCTCCAGCTGCAGCTTGTCCAGCCGCAACGGTTGGCCGGTGATGCCCTGGGAGAGATCCTCCAGCGCCGCAAATGCCGCGCCCAGGGCCCCGGAGAGCTCCGGGCGGGGGTGGCGGTGGATGGTCTTGGCGAGAAGGTTTTCAAAGACCGCGTGCACCGCGCGATTCCGGGCGACCCCGCCCTGGAAGACGATTTTTTCCCCCACCGGGTTCGAACCCACGACTTTTTCCAAGTAGTTGCGGCCGATGGCATAGGCCAGCCCCGCGCACAGGTCCGCACCCGATGCGCCCCGCTGCAGGTAATGGACGAGATCGGAATCCATGAACACCGTGCAGCGGCTTCCCAGCACGGCCGGGGCCGATGATCGAAAGGCGGCAGCTGAAAACTCCTGCGCGATCCCGATCCCGAGCCGGCCGGCCTGCTCCTCGAGGAAAGCGCCCGTGCCGGCGGCGCAGGCGCGGTTCATGCGAAAGGTCTCGATTTCACCGGCCGCCATCCGGATGAATTTGGAGTCCTGGCCGCCGATCTCGATGACCGTGTCCGCGTCGGGGACGAAAAAAGCGGCCGACAGGGCCTGGGCCGAAATCTCGTCCAGCACCGAGCCGCCGCCGATGAGGGCGCGCGCCAGCTGCCTGCCCGAGCCGGTCGCGGCGGCATGCGCAATCCACGCACCCGGGAGCTGACGCCGGATGTCGTGCATCGCCCGTTTGAGCGCGCCGATGGGGTCGCCGGCGGTCGGAAGGCAGGCTGCCGCGATGAGATTGCGGGCCGAATCGACGACGACCGCCTTGGTGCTGGCCGAGCCCATGTCGACGCCCAGCACATGGGTGTTTCCGCGGGCTTGCGCCGCTGCCGATGGTGATACCGTTGGAACCGGCTTTTGAACCAGCGGCGCCAGGGCTGAAGCCGTTTCTCCGCCGAACGGCCGGCGGGAGAGCGCATCGATCAGGGCCGTGAGGGCCAGCGGCGGATGCAACGGTCGTTCGCCTGCGATCAGGGCGGCTCCCAACGCCCCCATCGCCTCGCAATGCTCGGGAACGACCAGCCCGGCCGCATCCAGGTTCAGAAGCTCCCGAAAGGCCCGCACCACCCCGTGGTTGGCCGCGACGCCGCCCTGAAAGAGGACCGGGGCCGGGGGCGTGCGGCCCCGGCACAGGGTTGCGAGGTAATTGCGCGCCAGTGCATAGCAAAAACCGGCGGCGATCTCATCGGCGGGCACGGCCCGCTGCTGGAGATGGATCATATCCGATTTGGCAAAAACGGAGCATCGGCCCGCCACCTGTGCGATCCGGACGGCATCGCGCGCGCAGGCCGAAAACCGCTCGATATCCAGCCCCATTCTATCCGCCTGCTGGTCCAGAAACGCCCCGGTTCCGGCGGCGCACAACTCGTTGAAGGCGTGGTCGCGCAGAAAATAGAGGCCGTCGGCGCCTCTGCCGACGACAATATACTTCGAGTCCTGGCCGCCGATTTCGATGATGCTTTCGATCCCGGGATGACGGGTCCAAGCGGCCGTTGCATGCGCGACGATCTCGTTGACCGCATCGATCCCCGTGGCGGCGGATATCAGCTCTTTGCCGGAACCTGTGACGACCGCTCCCGAAAACTCGACGGCCCCCAGCGCTGCGGCCATCGCGCGGAGCAACTCCATAGCGGCTTGAAGAGGCTGCCCGCCGGTGCGCAGATAGGATTTGAAGCGGATGCGGCCCGACGGATCGAGCACCAGGCCCTTCAGGCTGACGGAGCCTAAATCCAGACCGAGGCGATATGCAGGGGCCGATGGGCTCATTGGGCGGGTTGAAACGGCGGCGCGAGTCGAGCGCGCTATCTCGAAGGGTTCGACCTTACAGGGGCTGCGGCCGCCGGCGCGCCGTGCCAACCGGCCAGCAGCTCCTCGATCTGCCGGTCCTTCTCGGCCCACAGATCGTTCAGCCATTGTTGAAATTGCGCGCGGAACCCCCCGTCGCCCAGCGGGTCGCCCATCAGTTCAGGGCCCACCGGCAGGCAGCGCACCCGGACCTTGATCTCTTCGATATTTCCGCACAACAGCGCCCAGAAACCGTGGACCCCGGCCGGGTAGACGATGGTCACATCCAGGATCCGATGAATCTTATCGCCCATGGCGTGCAGCACGGCCGCTATGCCGCCGGCTCTCGGCCTGAGCAGATGGGTGTAAGGGGACTGCTGCTGCCGGTGCTTCTGGGCGGTGAAGCGTGTGCCTTCGACAAAATTCATGATGGAGATCGGAATCTGCTGGAATTTGGTGCAGGCCCGGCGCGTGATCTCCAAATCCTTGCCCCGCAGGTGAGGCTTGCGCTGGAGCTTGGCTTTCGAATAGCGCTTGATGAACGGAAAATCCAGCGCCCACCAGGCCTGCCCCAGGACCGGCAGCCAAAAGAGCTCCTTTTTGATGAAGAATTTCAGGAAGGGGATCTTGCGATGAAAAATCCGCTGCAGCACGACAATGTCGGTCCAGGACTGGTGGTTGGCCAACACCAGGAACCACTGCGACGGATCCAGGCTTTCGGCCCCCTGCACGTCCCAGCGCGTGCCATTGGTGATCCTCTGGTTCAGGTTGTTGCCCCAGACCCATTTTTCGGCGATGGCATTGAGCACCCGGCTGCAGCCCGTGCGCCAGCCGTGGATGGGGACCAGCGCCTTGAGCGCCGCCATGATGAAAAGCGCCGTGCACCAGACAGCGGTGTTCACCGCAAAAAGAAGAAACGACACGATGCCCCGAACGGGCCCGGGCAAGGATTTGATCATCTTGGTTCACCTCAGCGGCGGTGCCGGCGCCTTCGAGCGGCTCGACGGGGCGCTTCAGCGCACCGGTGTTCGATCCTGATGCAGGCACAAGTGTTCATTATACGAACATATAGGAGCCACTTCAACCATGGTTTTTCCCGATGCGGAGAACAAATAATCTGTCCGCAGCTGCAGCACACGATCTGTCCGGTTTAGCAGGCGACCGAGGCAGAGACCGGGAGGGCGGCTTCCCGGCCGCGCTTGCCAAGCCCGTCAAGGTGGTTTAGGGTCCCGAGTGCATCCTGATGGGGGGAGGCCCACCGGTGACCCTGAAGCAAGCCGCGCGCGCCCGAAAAATTCTCGGCAGGATCGGCGCTGTCATAATAATCGTCTTTTTCGCCGCCGTGCTGGACAGCTGCGTCGCCCGGTTCCGGGAGCCGCTGTTTACGGTCCATCTGCTGCCGGGCGCCAGCGAACTGGTCGAGGGGCAGGTGGATCACGAGCTCAAAGACCTCTCCCTGCTGCGCGTCGAGGCCTCGCATGCAGGCGTTCAGCTGAAAATCGAGAGGTTTCAGACCGGCTACTGGCTCGGCGGCAACATGTGGATCGGCGCCATCAGCGCCGCGGCCGATGCCGCCGCCGGCACCTACGACCTGCGGGTCTTCGCCGCCGGCAAACCGCCCGACACGCCGGTCGCGGCCTTCCGGGCCCATGTCTACCCGGACTACCCGGCCCTGCGAAAAAGCTTCCTTTCCGTCATCCGGCGCACCTTCGATATATCCCCGGGACGAGCGGCCTTGGCCTGCATCCCGCTGTTGGCTGCGGTGCTGGGCGCGCTCTACCTGCTCAGCCGCAAGGTGGAGCGATTGATGGCGGGCCAGGGGCGGGCGGAGGTTTTCATGCTCAAGGCGGCCCCCGGCGGGATCGAGGTCTATTTCGGACTGGGCCGCCGCCACGGGGCCGAACCGGGCATGGCCGTGCAGATCTGCGAAGAGAACGGCCGGCTGATCTGCGCGGCGGTGGTCCGGCAGGCGGACGATGCAAACGCCATGGCCTTTGCCGCGGGTGGCCCCGAAAAACTGCCGCACGGCGCGCTGGTCGTGCTGGGCGGCGCCGCGGAAAAGATTGATTAGGAGGTGGCCGTGGAATATCTTACCATCATCGTTCTCGTTTTCGGGTCGATCATCATCGGGCTGGTCATCGGCAACCGGCTTCGAAATAGAAACAAGCAATAGGATCCCCGCCGCACTGCCCGCAGACGAGGTGGCGACATGAAGCTTTTCGCCAAGTCTGACGCCTGCCGCCTGCTGGCCGACCCGCAGGGCCCGGCCGCCAAGCGCTATCTTCACTACGCCGCATTTCTCGACCACAACCACCGGGCGCTGCGCCTGCTCGCCGAGCTCGAGCTTCTGGACCGGGGCGCCGGGTTCGCGACGCTCGCCTCGATCCGGCGCCGGGCCGGGGAGCTTCTGGAGGAGGTGCGCGGCCTGGTGGCGGCGCTGAGCGGCCTGGCCGGGACGCGCTACCAGGAGCTGCTGCCGACCTTCCAAAAAGTGGCGGAGGAGCTTGCCCCGTGGATCGATCGGCGGCGCGCAGCCATCGCGGGGCCGCTCACCCTGCCGTTTGCAGCGTTGGCAGGTCGGCACATCCCTTTGGCCGGGGCCAAGGCGGTCAACCTGGCGCGGATCAAAAACGAACTCGGCCTCGCGGCGCCGGAGGGGTTCTCCGTGACGACGGCGGCCTTCGACCTGTTTTTGCGCGATAATCGGCTGCGCGAGCCCATCGATGCCATGCTGGCCGCATTCGATCCGGAGGCCGAAGAGAGCGATGCGGCCTGCCGCCGCCTCCGGGAAAGCATCTGCGCGGCCCCGCTGCCGCGGGCGCTGGCTGCCGCCATCGACCGGGAGGTCCAGGTGCTTGCCGCCCGCCTCGGGAACCCGCCGCTGCTGGCCGTGCGCAGCAGCGCCGTGGGCGAGGACGGCGCGGCCTCTTTCGCCGGCCAGTATGCCAGCGTGCTGCCGGTGGAGGCGGAAAAGATCGCCGCCGCCTACAAAACGGTGCTGGCCAGCAAATACACCCCGCGCGCCATCACCTACCGGCTGCGCTACGGGCTGACCGACGACGCCACTCCCATGGCCGTGGCCGTGGTGGCCATGATCCGGCCGCGGGCAAGCGGCGTGCTCTACACCGTGGACCCGTCTCTGCCCAACGCCGGTCTCGCCCGCATCGACGCCGCTGTCGGGGCGGGGGAGCAGGTGGTGGGCGGCTCGGCCTCGCCGGATGTGTTCCGGGTCGACCGCAGCTCGCTTAAAATCACCCAGCGCCGCGTTCAGCCCAAACCGGGCGAGCCCGACCTGCAGCAGCCGACCCCGGCCGTTGCCGAGGAGACCGCGATCGCGCTGGCCAAGTCCGGCGTGCAGATGGAGGCGCATTTCGGCGCGCCCCAGGACATCGAATGGGCCGAGGACGAACGGGGCGGGCTGTTTTTTCTGCAGGCCCGGCCCCTGGGCCTGGCCGGCAGCGCCGAAGCGCCGCCGGCGCCCGAGGTTTCCGGCCTCAAGCTGCTGCTCGCGGCCGGGCAGACGGCCTCCCCCGGCCGGGTGTCGGGAAGGGCGGTGCTGGCGACCCCTGACGTGAAACCGGCAGCCGCCGCTGGCGCCATCCTGATTGCGCGCACGGCCGCCCCGGAGCTGGCGCCGCTCGTGGGCCGGGCGCGCGGTCTCATCACCGACCTGGGAGGAGCCGCCAGCCACCTGGCCTCGGTCGCCCGAGAGTTCAACGTGCCGGCCCTCATGGACACCCGGGTGGCCACCGCCTCGATCGCAGCGGGCCGGGAGATCACTCTCCTGGCGGATGAATGCAAGGTCTTCGAGGGGCTGGTGCCCGAACTGGCGCGCAAGCCCCCGGCCCGAAGCGCAGACGACGAGCGCGGCCCGATCGGCAGCCACCTGCGCGAGCTGCTAAGCCGCATATCCCCTTTGAACCTGACCGATCCCGCCTCCGCCGAGTTCTCCCCGCGCGGGTGCCGCAGCCTGCACGATGTGATCCGCTTCGCCCATGAAAAAGCCATGGCGGAGATGTTCAACCTCTCCGAATTGGCCGACGCCTCCGTCGTCTCCCGTAAAATGAGCGCCAACATCCCCTTGTCGATCTACTTCATCGACCTGGGCGGGGGGCTCGCTCCGGAGCTGACCTCCTGCGACGAGATTCTGCCCGCGCACATCCGCTCCAAGCCGATGGCGGCCCTGTGGCGCGGGCTGACCCACCCGGGGATCAGCTGGTCCGGGGCCGTGGACATCAGTGCGCGCAACTTCATGGCCCTCATGGCCGGCAGCATCGGGCCCGAAAATGCCGCGCCGCCGCAGGTCGACTCCTATGCCTTGGTGTCGGCCGACTACCTGAACCTGAGCGTCAAATTCGGCTATCACTATTCCAACCTGGATGCGCTCTGCTCGGCGGATGCGAACGCCAACACCCTCACGCTCCAGTTTTCGGGGGGCGCCGGCACCGGCGCGGGCAAGGCCCTGCGCATCGAATTCCTCTCCCAGGTGCTGAACCGGCTGGGATACCAGGTGGCGGTGCGCGGCGATATGCTGCAAGCGGCATTGAAAGGATTGGACCGCCCCTCCATGGAGGAAATACTGGACCAGACCGGGCGCCTGCTCGGCTGCAGCCGGCTGCTCGATCTCGCCATCCCCAGCCAGACCGAAGTGGCGGCCTTGACCGAGCTGTTTTTCAATGAGGACTACGACTTTCTGGGCCGATCCGAGAAGCGGCTGCCGGGATATCATGCTGCGGTGGGGGAGTGGTCGCAGGGCGAACTCGACGGGCAGGCGGTCATCGTTCAGAACGGCGCAGGCATGACGAGCACGATCGCCTGCAGCCTGCACCATGCCCTGGACAAGGTGCTGGGAGGCCGGTACCAGAAATTTTTAGAAAACCGGCACGCCCGGCATTACTACCCCGTGGCCGTGAAACGCGACAGCCGCCGGAGCGGCGGCCGCAGCCGGGTCGATCTTCGGATCGGGGCCGGCTGCGTGGATCTCGCGGCCGGGCTCGCTTTCGGCCTTGCGAACGTCGGCAACTGCCTGGTGCTCGCCGCCGATGCCAGCGCCGGCGAGCTCCAGCTATTGGAGTTCATCAACAACACCCGCCATTTCCGCGCACGCAAAGCGGCGGAAATCCCCATGGACCGCTGGCTGAAGCTCGAGGTGCGTGTGGCCGGAAAAAAAATTACGGGCACCCTGGACGGCCGGGCCGCGCTGGAATTCACCGCCGCGAAGCCGGTCGAGGGCCATGTGGGGCTCTGGTGCAAGGGTGACACGACGGCCTACTTCAGGGACCTTGAGGCGAGTGCGCCATGACGGCGGACCAAATCAAAATCAGCGTCATTCTGATCGCGATGATAGCGCTCTTCATCTGGGACCGCTGGCGGCACGACTTCGTTTCGATGGCAGCGCTGCTCGCCTGCGTGTTCACCGGGCTGGTGCCGGCGACTGACGCCTTCGCCGGCTTCGGCCATCCCGCCGTCATCACCGTCGCGGGGGTGCTGATCCTGAGCGGGGTGCTGGAGTCCTCCGGCGCCGCCGACATCCTGGTGCGCGCCGTCATGCCGCGCGCGGCCGGACCCACCCTCACCATCGCCGTTCTGGTCGGTCTTGCGGCGCTCATGTCGGCCTTCATGAACAACGTCGGCGCGCTCGCGCTGCTGATACCGGTTGCCATCCAGATCGCCGCCCGCCAGGGCATTCCGCCCGGCCGCCTGCTCATGCCGCTGGCATTCGGTTCGATCCTCGGGGGGATGACCACCCTGATCGGCACCCCGCCCAACCTGATCGTATCGGGGTTTCGGGCCGAAAACGGCGCCGGGACCTTCGCCATGTTCGACTTCACTCCGGTGGGGCTTGCGGTGGCCGGGGCCGGGGTCGTGTTTATCGCCCTCTTCGGCTGGCGGCTGGTCCCGGAGCGTAAAAAGGCGGGCATCCAGGGGTTTGAGATCGGGGCCTATCTCACCGAGGCGCGCGTGCCTGAAAAGTCCAAGGCCGTCGGCATGACGCTCTATGAGATCGAAAAGGCGCTGGACGAAGCCGACGCCCAGGTCGTCGGCCTGGTGCGCCACGATGTCCGCATCCCGGCCCCCGACCCGCGGCGCCGCATCCATACGGGAGACATCCTGGTGATCGAGGCCGACCCGCCGGCGCTGCGGGAGTCGCTCTCGCTGCTCGGGCTGAAGTTGGAGGAGGACAAGCCGGCCGAGGCGCCGGAATGCGCAGGGGTTCTGAGCAAGGCGGAGGCCGCCCGCTGCGCCGAACTGGAAAAAGCCGTGCAATCCGAGGACGTGGGCCTGGCGGAGATGGTCCTGTTTTCGGATTCGAGCCTCGTGGGCCGCACGGTCACCGACATTCAACTGCGCACGCTGCACCACATCAACCTGCTGGCGGTCTCGCGCCAGGGGCGCCGAACCACGGCGCGTCTGCGCTCCCTGGTGCTCGCGGCCGGGGACGTGCTGCTCCTGCAGGGCGCACGCGATGCACTGAGCGACTTTGCCATCCGTTTTGGATGCGCGCCGCTGGCGGAGCGGCCGCTGCAGCTGCCGCGCAAGCGCGAAGCCCTTCTTGCCGGGGCCGTCATGGCGCTGGGCGTGGGTGCGGCGGCGTTCGGCCTGGTGCCGGCGGCGATCTCCTTCCTGCTCGCCGCGCTGGCCTCCGTGCTGCTGAAGCTCATGCCCCCGCGCAGGTTCTACCACGCAGTGGACTGGCCCGTGGTCGTGCTGCTCGCAACGCTGATCCCGGTCGCCCAGGCGGTGGCCGGCACCGGCACCGCAGCCATGATCGGCCGAACGCTGGTGGAGGCCGTGGCGCAAGGCCATGCGGTGCTCGCGCTCATCTTGATTCTGCTTGCCACGATGACGCTCACCAGCTTCATGAGCAACGCCGCCACCGCCGCGGTCATGTGCCCGGTGGCCATCAGCACCGCCAACAACCTGGCGGCCAGCGCCGACCCCTTCCTGATGGCCGTGGCGGTGGCCTCTTCCTGCGCCTTCCTCACGCCCATCAGCCACCAGAACAACACGCTGATCCTGGGGCCCGGCGGCTTCCGCTTCGGCGACTACTGGCAGCTGGGGCTGCCGCTCGAGCTCATCGTCATCGCGGTCGGCGTGCCGATGATCCTGCTGGTCTGGCCGCTGTGAGCCCTGAGGCCCGCAGATGGCCCGCCTCGAGCTGGCCGGGCCGCCCTCGCCGGCCGCCGAAAATGGCGCAGCGGGCCGGAAAAAGCTACATTTTTGTCATATTGGCCGTGGCCTCAGCCTTCAGGCTGCACGCGGGGCGTGCCCGTTTTTCATTCCGAACCGTATGGTTAGCCCGATGCAGCGGCAATGGTATAATACTTGCTCTGTTGGTCGTCGCGCAATATTAAAGGCACTTAGTCGCCGCTGGTGTTCCACTGGGGGGGAGCTGCAGGACCGTCTATGAGCTGACAGTTATGAGACCTTCATCAGAAGGGGCAGCGCTTTTGGTGCCGGCCCCCGACACCCATCGGCTTCGAAACCTTCCCGAACCCGGAGTGGCGGAAGATGGACTTTTCAAACTACCAGGTTGAAGGCTTTTACGACGAACTTTTCCTGCCGACGGGCACCCCCCGCCTTGGGGCAAGAACGCTCATCCAGCGGCTGGAGTCCTTCGAGGCGGAGCGGATTCTCGCCATGCAGCAGGCAGCTGAAACCGCCCTGCTCCAGATGGGGATCACCTTCAACGTCTACGGAAACGAGAGCGGCGCCGAGCGCATTTTCCCCTTCGACATCATACCGCGGATCATTCCGGCAGCCGAGTGGGCGGTCATCGAGCGCGGGCTCAAACAGCGCATCCACGCCCTGAACCTCTTCATCCAGGACATATACAACGAGCGCCGCATCATCCGCGACCGCGTGGTTGCCGAGGAGCTGATCGCCTCCTGCCGCGCCTACCGCAAAGAGCTGGCCGGGTTCACCCCCCCGGGGGGCATCTGGTGCCACATCACCGGCACCGACCTGATCCGGGACGCGGACGGCCGCTTTTTCGTGCTGGAGGACAACCTGCGCTGCCCCTCGGGGGTCTCCTACGTGCTGGAAAACCGCCAGGTGCTGAAGCGGACCTTCCCCAAGGTGTTCAACGACATGCCGATCCGGCCGGTGGAGGACTACCCGAACCGGCTGCTGGAGATGCTCGAGGCCATCGCGCCGCCGGACGCCGGGCGGCCCGTGGCGGCCGTCCTCACCCCCGGCGTCTTCAACTCGGCCTATTTCGAGCACTCGTTCCTGGCGCGCCAGATGGGCATCGAACTGGTGGAGGGCCGGGACCTCGTCGTTCAAGACGGCCGGCTTTACATGTGCACCACCAAGGGGCTCAAGCGCGTCGATGTCCTCTATCGGCGCATCGACGATGATTTCCTGGATCCCACGGTCTTTCGCCCCGATTCGCTGCTCGGGGTGGCCGGGATCATGGAGGCCTACCGCACGGGGGGCGTCTCCCTTGCCAATGCCCCGGGCACCGGGGTTGCCGACGACAAGGTCATCTACGCCTTCGTGCCCGAGATCATCCGCTACTACCTGCAGGAGGACCCGATCCTGCCGAACGTGCCCACCTACATCTGCTCGGACGACCGCCAACGGAGCTACGTTCTCGACCATCTCGACTCGCTGGTCGTCAAGAGCGCCAACGAATCCGGCGGCTACGGCATGCTGATCGGCCCCCACGCCACGGCCGCCGAGCGCAGCAGCTTTGCCGAAAAAATCAAGGCCCGGCCCCGCGACTACATGGCCCAGCCCACGATCCAGCTCTCGCGCGTGCCGACCATTGTCGGGGAGCGCTTCGAGGGCCGGCATGTCGATCTGCGGCCGTATGTCATCTGCGGCCGGGAGATCTACGTGATGCCCGGCGGCCTGACCCGCGTCGCCCTGCGCAAAGGCTCCCTGGTGGTCAACTCCTCCCAGGGCGGGGGCAGCAAGGACACCTGGGTGCTCGAAACCGACGATCCGTCAGGCTGGGAATCGCCCGGGACGGGCGAAATGGAGGAGGCATGCTGAGCCGAGTCGCCGATGCGATCTACTGGATGTGCCGGTACATCGAGCGGGCCGAAAACGTGGCCCGGTTCATCGACGTCAATCTGCACCTGAACCTCGACTTGCAGGAACCGGCCGGGCGGCAGCAGTGGGCGCCCCTGGTCACCATCACCGGCGATCAGGCCGTTTTCCGCGAACGCTACGGCGAGGCCTCCGCGGAGAACGTCATCCGCTTCCTGACCTTCGACCGGGGCTACCCCAACTCGATCCTCGCGTGCCTGCTGTCCGCCCGTGAGAATGCGCGCATGGTCCGGGAGATCATCTCCTCGGAAATGTGGGAGCAGCTCAACCGCTCCTTCCTGATGGTGACCGCCGCGGCGCAGCACACGGAGCCGGCCGCCTTGTCGCACGAGTTTTTCGAACGGGTCAAAATGGCGAGCCACCTGTTTACCGGCCTCACGGAGGCCACCATGTCCCACGGCGAGCCTTGGCACTTCGCCCAGCTGGGCCGGCTCTTGGAGCGGGCCGACAAGACCTCCCGCATCCTCGATGTCAAATACTTCATCCTGCTGCCCAAGATCGAGTACGTGGGGACCCCCTACGACAACATCCAGTGGGCCGCCGTTCTCAAGTCGGTCAGCGCCCTGGAGATGTACCGCAAGCAGTACCGCCGCATCCACCCGGAGCAGGTGGCCGACTTTTTGCTGTTCGACCGCAGTTTTCCGCGAGCGGTGCGCTACTGCCTGAGCCGGGCCCAGGCCTGCCTGTGCGCGATCAGCGGTTCGCAGCCCGACGTGTTCTGCAACGAAGCCGAACGCCGGCTGGGGCGTCTGCGCTCCGAGTTGGACTATGCCGACATCCAGGAGGTTTTCAGAATCGGCATGCACGAATACATCGACCGGCTGCAGACGCGGCTGAACGAGGTGGGGGCGGCGATCGCCGGCGCCTTCTTCGTCGCCTGCGAGCCGAGGCATCGCCCCGCTCCGGCAGGCCGGTCCCCCCTTCAGTGAGGCCGGTCAGGGCTCCGGCTCGACGTCGACGCCGACCGTCATTTCATGCTTCCCGCTGCTCACCAGAACGCCCTTCAAGGGCGCGATGTCGCCGTAATCCCGACCCCACGCCAGCACGATGTGCCGCTCGCCGGGCATCTGGCCGTTGGTCGGGTCGAAATCGCACCAGCCGGCCCCCGGCAGCCAGGTCGCAAACCAGGCGTGCGATGCATCGGCGCCCCGCAGCCGCTCCCGCCCGGGCGGCGGGACCGTCTCGATGTAGCCGCTCATGTAGCGCGCGGCCAGCCCGAGCGAGCGCAGGCAGGCGATGGCCAGGTGCGCAAAGTCCTGGCAAACCCCTTTGCGCATCCGCAGCAGGTCGCTCAAGGGCGTGGCGAGCGTGGTCGCGGCCGACACGAACTCGAAATCGCCGTAAATGCGCTGCATCAGGCTCTCCGCCGCGTCGAGCGCGGGCCGTCCCGGCGCAAAGCTCTCGAGCGCATAGTCGCGCACCGCTGCGGATGCAGCCGCCAGCGGCGAATCGAGGACGAACTGCCTGGCCTCCAGCGTCTCAGCGTCCATCCCGCTGCGCAGCGCGTCGCGCACCGCCTCCCAGTGAAGGGTCCGCGCGGCCTGCGGGACCGGCGGCGGCCCCATCACCGATACCGAGCTTGCCGCCGTGACCGTCAGTGCTTCATGCGGCTGTTCGATCGTAAAAAACACCACCCGGTTTCCGAAAAAATCGTATCGCTCGCTGTGGTCGGTCGGCGCCGGATCGATGAGCAGCTGGCAGCGGTGGCACTGCTGACGGCCGGCCAGCTCCCGCGGGAGCAGGCGCGCCTCGTTGTGGCAAAGGCTGACCGGCTCGTGGTAGAGGTAGTGGGTGCGATGGGTGATGCGGTAGTTCATCGGGAGTCCACGATCAAACGGGGCGAGGTAAGCTGGTGCGGCCGGAGGGCATGGCTGAAATAGGTCCGGTTGAGCTCATCGGAGGCCTCCGCGGATAGCCGGCTGACGGCTGCGAGCAGCTCCCCCAGGGCCGCATAGCGGCTGCCGTCCCCGCCGGCCCGACAGAGTTCATCCACATCCGCCAGCAGCAGCCGGTTGACGGCCTCGAGCACGGTTCGGTCCACCCGGTGCAGCCGCTGTTCGGCCGGCTGGCGCGGCAGCCGCGCCGCCTGGCTCTGAAGCCGCTGGAGCTGGTAGAGCAGGCTGCGGGGGTTGTAGCCGTCCAGCAGGACCTGCTCCAGCATGGTCGGCAATTGCATGAAGTTGCGGTAGCGGTGGCGGTAGGTGATGATGTTCTCGGTCGTGGCGAGCACCGCCTCGAACACGAGATGGAAAACCGGCGTCGCGTGCACCGGAACGAGGGTCCCCCGCAGGAACTCCGCCAGCACGATGCTGCGCTCGATGCGCCGGCCGATGTCCAGCAGCAGCCAACCCTGCTCCCGGGTCATGCTCTCGCTGGTCAAGCCCGCAAAGGCCATGAGAGAGATGATGACCTCGTCGAGCAGGCTGCGCAGCCGCCGGATGTGCACCTGCGGTCCGACCCCCAAGGATTCCGCGAACCCCTCCAGCCGGTTGATGGACCGCCAGGTGTCGCTCGACCAGAGGTGCCTGACGGCGTGTGCCGCGCGCAGCATGAACCGCAGCGTGGCGAGCAGGTTGGCCGGCCGCTCCGGCCCGCCCACGCCCGACAGGAGCTCCCGCTCCATGCGCACCCGGAGGGAGTCTGCGCCAGGCGCTGCCGGCGCCTCGGGGGCGGCCGTCAGGCGGGCCATGGCCCGGAAGAGAATCCGAACGGTTTGGGCATCGGCCGACTCCTGCAGCAGGCTGCTTCGCTGATACCCCCTGGCAATGGTTCGCAGCAGCCGCGTGATGCCTTCCGCGCGTTCGGCGTAGCGCCCCACCCAGAAGAGATTTTCGGCGATCCGGCTCGGCAGCACCGTCGTGGCCGGGGCGCTCTCCTGGCTGCGGCCGGGCTCCTGCCAGAGGCTGATGTGCGTCTGCGGCGCTTCGGCGACAATCCACGTGTCCTTGCTGATGCCGCCGCTGCGGGCGGAGAGCTGCAGCGTGGCGTCGCTCGCAGCGCTGAGCGTCAGCCCGCCGGGGAGCACCGCGTACCCCTGCCGGCCGGCGGCGAGAAAGCAGCGCAGAACCGTCATGTGCGGCTCGAACCGGCCGCCGCTCCACGCCGGGCAGGTGGCGAAGCGCACGGCCGCCTGCCCCACGAAGGCGTGGGGACGGGCCCGCATTCGGCTCCGCAGGGCCTCCTGCGCCGCCCGGTCCAGGAGTTGGCCGTGCACGGGAGCCGATCCCGGCCCGTTGGCAAGGCTGCGGACCACCATGTTCTCCAGGTTCGCCTGCACGTGATCGAGCGCGACCGGATCCCCGCACCACCAGGTCGGCACCGATGAGAGCCGCAGATCCTCTCCCAGCAGGTGGCGGGCGATCGCCGGCAGGTAGGCCGGCAAGCCGGGATTCTCCAAAACGGCGCTGCCCACCGGATTGGCGACGCTGACCCCTGCCCGCCGCACGGCGCTCAGGAGCCCCGCCACCCCGGTCGTCGACTCCTCCTGCAGTTCCAGCGGGTCGCAGAGGCGGTCGTCGACGCGCCGCAGCAGGATGTCGAGCGGCTTGAGGCCGTCGAGCGCCTTGAGCATGACGCGGCCCTTGCGCACGGTCAGGTCGGCCCCCTGCACCAGCGGGTACCCGAGATAGGCGGCCAGATAGGCGTGCTCGAAGTAGGTGCCGTGGCCGGGCCCGGGCGTCATCAAAGCCACCCGGGGGGCCGCGCCGGCCTGCGGTGCCGCCGCCTCCAACCCCGCCCGCAACTCCCGGAAGAACGTCGAGAGACGGCGAACCCGGCAGTCCCGGATGAGGTCCGGCAAGAGCCGGTCCATGACCATCCGGTTTTCGACCGCGTACCCGACGCCCGAGGGGGCCTCGGTCCGGTCCGCAAGCACGGCGAGCCCCAGCTCGGGGTCGCTGGTCAGGTCGGCGGCATAGAAAAACAGCCGCCGGTTGGCAGCCTCAGGCATCCCGCAGCACGGGCGGCAGAACCTGGGATCGCCGAAGAGCAGCTCGGGCGGAAGCAGGCCATCTGCGATCAGCTTGCGGGGACCGTACAGATCGGCCAGGATCAGATCGAACAGCCGGGCGCGCTGGAGCAGACCCGCCTCCAGCAGCTGCCAGGAGCGCTCGTCGTAGATCAGCGGAATGGGGTCGAGGCGCCACGGCCGCCGCGTGTCCTTGGGGTCGCCGTGGACGTTGAAGCTCACCCCGTTCTCGGCGAGCAGCCGATCGATCTCCAGCTGCAGCTGCTGGAGCTCCGCCGTGCCCATGGCGTGGATGGCGCTGACATACGGGAGCCAGTGCGGCCGCACCTGGCCCTCGTGCCACATGGCGTCCCGGCGCCCCTCGGCCGGCCGATAGGCGAGGTCCAGGTGGGAGGCCTGCGAAGATGCCGATTCGGACATGCGAGGCTCCTCAGCCCGGCTGCCGACGCAGGTCGAGCGTGCAGGGATACTCCGGGTCCGCTCCGTCCCGCGGCGGGGCCATGGGGCCGGGGGGGCGGCCCTCGGGGACAAACCGCCCCGGTTCAGTGCGCGGCGGCGGGGGCTGGAATGGGCCGGGGGTGTGCCCGTGGTGTTGGAAGCGGCTGATCCGCCGGGACTCGGCCTCGTAGGCGTTGACCGGGAAAACATCGTAGCTGCGGCCGCCCGGGTGGCTCACGTGGTAGGTGCAGCCTCCGATCGAGCGGCCGTTCCAGGTGTCGATAATATCGAAAACGAGCGGCGAATGCACGCCGATCGTCGGGTGCAGCGCCGAGGGCGGCTGCCACGCCCGGTAGCGGACGCCGGCCACGTGCTCGCCCCGAACGCCGGTGGGGCGCAGCGGTACGCGGCGGCCGTTGCAGGCGATGACGAAGCGCGGGTCGGTCAGGCCGCAGACCCGCACCTGCAGCCGCTCGACCGAGGAGTCGACAAACCGTGCGGCCCCCGCCCGCGTCACCTC
Source organism: Desulfobacterales bacterium (assembly GCA_025454255.1). Lineage (GTDB taxonomy): Bacteria > Desulfobacterota > Desulfobacteria > Desulfobacterales > SpSt-501 > SpSt-501. Next base: position 53,295 of record JALOOU010000005.1, read on the forward strand.
CTCGCCGAGGACGTGCCAGGGTTCGACCGCCATTCGCAGCTCCAACTCCAGCTCGCGCACCTGCACCGACCCGTACTTAGGGAAGCGGAACTCGAAAAAGGGGTCCAGCCACGCCAGCTCGAACGGCCGGCCGCCTTGCTGGAGCTCCTCGACCACCCCGGCCAGGTCGGCGCGCACGTAGTGGGGCAGCATGAAGCGGTCGTGCAGCTCGGTCCCCCAACGGACGAGCCGGTGCCGGTAGGGCTGCGACCAGAACCGGGCGATCAGCGCCCGCACCAGAAGCATCTGGACCAGGCTCATCCGATAGTGGGGCGGCATTTCGAAGGCGCGCAGCTCCACCAGGCCGAGCCGCCGGCCGCCCGGGTCGAGCGGGTAGAGCTTGTCGATTGAAAATTCGGCCCGGTGGGTGTTGCCGGAGGCGTCGATCAGCAGGTTGCGCAGCAGGCGGTCGGCCATCCAAAAGGCGCCCGTGTCCCCCCGCGGCAGCTCGTCGAAAGCGATCTCGAGCTCGTAGAGCTGGTCGTTGCGCGCCTCGTCCACGCGGGGGGCTTGGCTGGTGGGCCCGATGAACAGGCCCGAGAAGAGGTAGGAGAGCCCCGGGTGGTGCTGCCAGTAGGTGATCAGGCTGCGCAGCAGCTCCGGCCGCTGCAGAAAGGGGCTCGCGGCCGGGCTCGGGCCGCCGAGGGTGAGGTGGTTGCCCCCGCCGGTGCCGGAGTGCCGGCCGTCGAGCATGAACTTCTCGGTGCCGAGCCTCACCTGGCGGGCCTCCCGGTAGAGCGTCGCGACCGTTTGCGAGAGCTCGGGCCAGCTTCCGGAGGGATGCACGTTGACCTCGATCACCCCGGGGTCGGGCGAGACGCTGAGCCGGCGCAGGCGCGGGTCGTCCGGGGGCGGATAGCCTTCCAGCGCCACCGGCAGCCCGGTCTGCACGGCCGCCTGCTCGACCAGCGACAGGAGGGCAAGCCAGGCCTCGAGGCGCTCCGCCGGCGGCAGAAACACAAACAGGCAGCCGTCGCGGGGCTCCACGCAGAGCGCCGTGCGCGCGACCCACGCCCCGCCGGAGGCGCCCGGCGCATTCGGCGGCGCGGCGGACGGCAAGCCCGCGTTCAACCGCCCCGCCCCCCGCGGCAAGGGGGGTAAGACCGGCGGGGGGCCGACCCGCTCCACGATGTCCGCCAGACTCGGCGGCGCAGCGGTCTTTTCGTCAAGGGCGTCTGCGGGCGGCGCCGCTGCCGGCTGAGGAGCCTCGACCCTCAGGGAGTCGAGCGGCAGCCGCAGGCCCATCGGGGAGTTGCCCGGCACCAGGTAAAGCTCCCGCCGCCTGAAGTCCCAGGCGCTGCTGCGCCAGCAGCCGGCACCCTCGTCCCACTGCAGCGGCAGCACCCAGCCGGCCGGCGCGCCCAGCCCGCGTTCGAAAACCTCCGCCAGCTTGCGGCGCTCGATCGGGCTGGAGGGGTCGAACGCGGCCGGCTCCTCGCCGACCGGCAGAAGGGCCTCCTGCCAGGCGTGGTAGAGCGGGTCCTCGTAGCCGGCGCGGATGAAGTCGGCCGGTACGCCCAGGCGGCCGGCCAAAACATCGATCAGGCGCCGGCCGTCGTTCACGGCGCCGCCACCGCCGCCGCCCGGCTCCCCCAGCAGGTCCGCTTCGCGCCACAGAGGCTCGCCGTCCGGACGCCAGAGAATGTCCACCTGCCAGCGGGGCAGAGGCTCCCCGGGATACCACTTGCCCTGGCCGAATTGGCGCACACCGCCGGGGGCGAATGCCTGCTGCAGCCGCCGGCTCAAGGCCAGCGCCAGGCGGCGCTTGCCGGGCCCGTCGGCCGCCACGTTCCACTCGGCCGAATCCATGTCGTCGATCGAAACGAAGGTCGGCTCCCCGCCCATGGTGAGCCGCACGCCGCCTTCCCTGAGCTCCGCGTCCACCCGGTGGCCCAGCGCGTCGATGGCGCGCCACTGCTCCTCCGTGTAGGGCCGGGTCACGCGCGGATCTTCACGGATGCGGCGCACCGAGTTTTCGAAGTCGAGGCGGGATTCGCACCTGCCGGTGGCGCCCGTCACTGGCGCCGCGCTCTCCGGGCTCGGCGTGCAGGCGAGCGGGATGTGGCCCTCCCCCGCGAAGAGGCCCGAGGTCGGGTCCAGCCCTAGCCAGCCGGCGCCCGGGACAAAGACTTCGGCCCAGGCGTGCAGGTCGGTGAAGTCGGCCGCGGGCCCCGACGGCCCGTCGAGCGATTTGACGTCCGGCGCCAGCTGGATCAGATAGCCGGAGACGAAGCGCGCCGCCAACCCTAAATGCCGCAGCATCTGGACCAGCAGCCAGGCCGAGTCCCGGCAGGACCCGGCAGCCGATTTGAGCGTCTGCTCGCAGCTCTGCACCCCCGGCTCCATGCGGATCATGTAGGCGACCTCCCCGCTCAGCTGGCGGTTGAGCTCGACCAGGAAATCGACGATTCTCCGGCGGCTTCGGGCGACCTTCCGGAGCCTCTGCCGCAGGAGTTCGCCGGCCTCCGCCGGAGCCAGGTAGGGCCGCAGCTCCTCGGCGAGCCGCGGCTCGTAGTCAAACGGGTAGAATTCCGCGCTCTCCTCGAGAAAAAAATCAAAGGGGTTTATGACGGTCAGCGTCGCGACCAGGTCGACCTCGATCGTGAGCGACTCGGCCGGCTGCGGGAAGACCGCGCGCGCCAGGAAGTTTCCGAAGGGGTCCTGCTGCCAGTTGACGAAGTGGTTGGAGGGGGTGATTTTCAGCGAATAGGCGTCGACCGGCGTCCGCGTGTGGGGCGCCGGGCGCAGACGGAACACGTGCGGGTGGATCTGCACCGGCCGGTCGTAGTGGTAGGCGGTGCGGTGGTTCAGAGCAACCTGAATGCTCATCGGCGTCGCTCCGTTCAGTCGGTGCGGATTTTGGCCTCCGGGCTGTATTCGAGCGGAAGCGGGCGGGCTCGACTATAGTCGCAATCAACGGACCGATCAATGCCGGGGAGTGATTTTCAAAAATGCGACCCCCATGGGATGGAGGCGCTTTCCGCCGCCGTCCGCCGCTGCCGCTATCGCCAGACCGACGCCGTATAGCGGTCCACGGGGGCGAACTCGTCGGTGAGCGGCGCACAGCTTTCCTCCGCCGGAGGCTGAACCCAGCGGGCAAGCATGGCGTCCAGCTGCGGGTCCGATGCGGTAAGGGAGGGCATGCCGGCCGAAGCGAAGGCGGCGATAATGATGTTTTGCGTGTTGGCGCGATCGAGGGGATCGCTCACGGCGAAGACCAGCACCCTTGGGAACACCGAGGCGTAGGTGGCGTGCAGGGCGCAGAAGAGGCGGCCGCGCTCGCCCGCGAGGGCCGATATCAGGTTGACCAGAACGACCCCGTTCGGAGCGAGGGATGATTTCATGCGCCGGGCGGCCTCTTGCGTGGCCAGGTGGAAGGGAACGGCATAGTGGGAGTTGAAGGTGTCGCACAGGATGGCATCGTAGGGCTTCTGGTTGCGGTTCAGGAAGGTGCGGGCGTCCTCTGCGATGATGCGCTGTCGCGGGTGGTCCTTCAGCCCGAAATGCTCCCTGGCCAGAGCGACGATCCCGGGATCCAGCTCCACCACGTCGAGGTCGACCCGCGGATAATTTTCCAGGGCGTACTTCGGGAAGGAGAACCCCCCGCCCCCCAGGACCAGCAGGCGCCGCATCTGCGGCGCGAAATGCTCCACCAGCCGGAAATAGCGCGTGTAGGCCAGCGCCAGCGCTGCGGGCGAATCCAGGTACATGGCCGACTGCTTGGCGCCGGGCCCGGTGGCCATCACGCGCATGAGCCGGCCCGTTGGACCCTCGGCGGCCGAGTAGACGAGCACCCGGTTGTAGGGGGTGTCGGTGTCCACGAACCCCTCCGCCGCCAGGCGCCCATCGCCTGCCGCCGCCTGGAAGAGCAGCGCCAGAAAAATCGCGAGGAGAGCCCCCTTGGCGGGGGCGCCGCTGCGCGCGGCCAGAAAGGAGGCCAGCACCAGGACCGCTGCCATCAGGAGCATGATGTTCGTGCTTCCGATCCAAGCGATGAGCACGAACCCGGCCAGGAAGGTGCCGACGATGCTGCCGACGGTTGAAATGGCGTAGAGGCTCCCGGCCGTGCGGCCGCTATGGCGCGCGTCGCTCAGCTTCAAGCGCACGGCAAACGGCGCCACCATGCCCAGACACAGCGCAGGCGGCGCGAACAGCACGAGCGTCGCCCACACCGCGGCCGTGTGCAGCCCCGCGCCCTGTGCCTGCAGAAACCCGAGCACGAAGGGGTTGGTCAGGCCGATGGCCCCCGTTGCCAGCGCCGCCAGCAGGATGATCCTGCCGAGCAGGCGGGCCTCGGGGCGCCGGTCCGCCAAGCGCCCGCCCCACCAGCACCCCAGGCTGAGGGCGGCCAGGATGATCCCGATCAGGCTGGTCCAAACCACGAGCGAGGTCCCGAGATAGGGGGCCATCACGCGCGAGCCCGCAAGCTCGATCACCATGACCACCGCCCCGCAGAGAAAAACCGCAAGTTCCAGCATGCCGTTGCCCCTGACAGTTTGCTGAGCGGCTGCCGGCGCATCCACCCGCGGCCGAAACACCGCGCGGATGGGCCGCAACCCGGTTCTGATCGATCGGCGGAAGGTATCCTATTTCGTGCCGGCTTGACAAGGCCGCTTCAGAAATGAAACCGGCGGTCAGGCCGGCCGCTTCACCCCGAATCGGCGCATCCGCTCGATCAGCGTTGTGGGTTTTATCCCCAGAAGGGCGGCCGCCCCTTTGGCTCCGTATATCCTCCAATTGGAGCGGACCAGGGCTGCCAGCATGTTGCTCTTTCGAATGGCGCTGAGCTCGGCATCGGTCAAGATCGACGCCTCCGCAACGGCATCGGCCGCGGGCCGGCCCCGATCCGGCGGCGTGACTTCGGCCCCGGTCCGGGGAAGATCCAACCGCAGGCGTCCGTGCGGTGAAAGAATCAGGGCGCGTTCGAGAATGTTCTGAAGCTCCCGCACATTGCCGGGCCAGCTGTGGGCCCTGAGGTCCATCAAATTGGCCTCGGTAAACCGGGGGGCCGGCCGGCTCAACCGCCGGGAGAACACCTCGATGAAGTGCGCCGCCAAAAGAGGGATGTCCTCTTTGCGCGCGCGCAGCGGCATCACCTCGATCGGGAACACGTTCAGCCGGTAATAGAGGTCCTCCCGAAACCGGCCGTTCTTGATCTCCTCCACCAGGTTCTTGTTCGTGGCCGCGATGAGCCGCACGTCCACCTTGCGCGTGCGGCCCTCGCCCACGCGTTCGAACTCCCCTTCCTGGAGCACCCGCAGGAGCTTGCCCTGCAGGCCGGGCGGTATTTCGCCCACTTCATCCAAAAAAAGCGTGCCGCCGTCGGCCGCCTCGAAGCGGCCCATGCGGTCGCTGGTGGCCCCCGTGAAGGAGCCTTTGACGTGGCCGAAAAATTCGCTCTCGTAGAGCTCCTTGGCGATAGTGGCGCAGTTGACCTTGATCAACGGGCGGTCGCGGCGCGTGCTCCGGGCGTGGATCTCGCGGGCGATCAGCTCCTTGCCGGTGCCGGACTCCCCCAGGATGAGCACATTCGCGCCGGTCGGGGCCACCAGCTCGATGCGCGAGAGGACCGACTTGAGCGACGGGCTCTCGCCGATGATGCTGCCGTAGGCATGCACCCCGGCAAGCTCCTCCTTCAGGTAGATGTTCTCGGCGTGCAGCCGCTCCTGGAGCTTGCTGATCTCCGCCGTGCGCCGGGCGACCTCCAGCTCCAGCTCGTCGCGGGACCTCTGCAGGGCCGACTTCTGGAGGTCGCATTCGGATTGCAGATGCTCGCATGCGCCCCGGAGCTCCTCCAGCGCCTGCGCATTTCGCAAAGCCGCCGCCAGACGCGGCGCCGCGGCCTCAAGGAACAGGCGAAGCCCCGCCGCAATCCCATCGACCCGTTTGGAGCCGACGATCAGGGTCCCCACCCTGCGACCCGCCGACGAGAGCGGGATCAGCGCGATGGAGCGGATCTCCCGTGGGACCCGGCCGAAGAACCCGCCCCTGCGCCGGGTCTCTTCGGTCAGCCGCCGGCAGTAAAAGGTTTTTCCGCCCGGGATGAGGGCCGCCGCCTCGGCCGGGGCGTCGGCGGCCGGCAGATCGAAGGAGGCAATCCCGCTCTCCGAGCGCACCAGCATCCGGAGCGGTTGGCCCCCGGCTGCCTCCAGCACCAGGGAGACATGGGCGTGCTTGAGAGACTGCTCGAAATGGCGAAGCGCCCCCTCTGCCGCGGCCGCGACCTCATCGCGGGTGATGGCGCCATCGAGCCTTTTGAGCTCCCTTAGGGTCTTTTGAAAGCTGATCGGCTTCATTGCGGTTCGAACCCTCAACGCCGTAGAGCCGGATGGCTGGATGGCTGCAGGAGGCCGGCGCCGCGCCTCACCCCTTGGTCGCTGCAGTCCCGCCGTGGCGGCAATCGCCTCCCGAGACGCAATTCGCGCGCCACGATCTTGGGTTTTTTACAACCTCGTTCGTGCCGGGAACATTTTTGCGAGCCCATCGGTGTTGAGACTGAAAAATAATCAACTAAATGAGATTTACAAACAAAAATTTGAGACTCTCAATATTCTGAGGGCCAGGGTTCCACCGACACGAGCCGTATTGGCTGAAAAATTGAAATCTTGCGCTCCTGAACGGAATGGCATGGCATTTGATACATAATGTGGGCGAGCATCGCGGCGCAACGGCGGCCGCCCGATGCCCAGCGGCCGACTCTATAGACGGAGGCAAGGACTCATGAAACCCGCAACAGTCCAAAAACCGACCACCGTGAACGGGGTTGATGTCGACGAGCTGCATCAAACCGTGGAATCCGTGAAACAAAACACCTCGATTGCCAAATTCCGATTCCGGGCCGACAACACCTGGATCGACGGCGGCCACAACCGGACATCCATCCGCAACTTTTACGGAGCCGGGGCGGAGGACACCTCGCGCAAAACGCCTTTCGTTTTGGATGCCGATGAGCCGAAAGTGCTCCTGGGCACCGACCGGGGGGCGAATCCGGTCGAGTATGTGCTGACGGCCCTGGCCGGGTGCCTGACCACCTCGTTGATTTACCACGCCGCCGCCCGCGGCATCGCCATCGAGGAGGTGGAGTCGCATCTGGAGGGGGAGCTGGACCTGAGAGGGTTTCTGGGGATCTCCGATGAGGTCCGCAACGGCTACGACAACATCCGGGTGAGCTTCAAAATCAAGGCGGATGCGCCCGAGGCCCAGCTGCGCGAATTGGTGGAGTTGGCCCAGAAGCGCTCCCCCGTTTTCGACATCGTCTCCCACCCGGTCCCGGTCACCGTGGAGCTTAAAAGTTCCTGAGGCATCCCGGCCGGACAGGAGAGCGGCCCTTCCATGGAGAAGATCCCGGAAAGACGACGGCACGAGCGCTTCGCCTGCGGTTCGACTCTGGAGTGGTCCTATTTCAACCAGGCGGAGGTCCACCATGCCCGGATGTGCAACTTCAGCCACGCCGGAATAGGCTTCGAGAGCCCGAAAAAACTTCTGCCCGGCGCCACGATAGTGGTGCGGCTGGAGGGTTATCGGGTCGAATGCACGGCGCAGTGCCGGGATCAAGGCGACTGCCCCTGGCCGCGTTCGATCGCGGTGGGAGAGGTCAAATGGTGCCAATATGCGCACAGCGGGGCGCCCTCGTTTGAATCCGGGCTGAGATTTCACCTGCCGGTGTGAGCCGTGAAGGAGGCGAAATGGACAGCACTGACCGAAAAAGGAAAAAGGACTGCTGTGCGCATGAGCATAAAAGACTGGCGTTGGAGCTTGAAACCTGCGACCGGCTCGCCGCGGCCCCAGCCAAGTGGCACCGTTGCGCCCGCCTCATCTCACGCCGCAGCAGCCGGCGGGCCAGGCAATGCATGCAGAACTGACCCCCTGGAAAGGGTCTGGAATCAAAGAACGACCGATTCCAACCCCAGACGCGGCAACGATGATCCGATTAAAGTTGGACCATACGGAGCGCAAGATGAATACTCAACAATTCAAAGCTGATGGCCGGAGTGCAAAGCCCTTTTCCGGGGAGGGGCTCGCCTCTTTGCGAAACCGGATTCGCGGCCGCATCCTCACCGCAGGGGACGAGGCTTATGACTCGGAGCGCAGGGTATGGAACGGCCTGATCGACCGAAAACCCGGAGCCATCGTGCAGTGCCAGGATGCCGCGGATGTGATGGCCGCGGTCGCCTTTGCCGCGGAACGCGGCATCGCCATTTCGGTTCGCGGCGGCGGGCACAATGTGGCCGGCTCCTGTATGGTTGAAAACGGCTTCCTGATCGACCTTTCTTCCATGCGAGGAGTCCGCGTCGAGCCCGGAAAGCGAATTGCGGTGGCGGAGGGCGGGGCCCGGCTCGGGGACCTGGATCGCGCCGCCCAGGCCTACGGGTTGGCGGCCCCCGTCGGGGTTGTCTCCGCCACCGGCGTCGCCGGCCTCACGCTCCACGGCGGGGTCGGCTGGCTGCTTCGCAAACACGGGCTTGCCATCGACAACCTTCTATCCGCGGAGATCGTCACGGCCGACGGTCGCTTGAGGCGTGCCGACCCGACCGAAAATTCGGACCTATTTTGGGCCATTCGCGGCGGCGGCGGCAATTTTGGGGCCGTCACCTCATTTACCTTCAAAGTCCACCCGGTTGGCCCTGAGGTGTGGCTTTCTGCACCCATCTATCCGCTCGATCGGGCTCAAGAGGTGCTGGCGGCTTTCCGGGACTTCATGGAAGCGGCCCCAGACGAGTTGATGGGGCTTGCGGTTTTCTGGAGTGCGCCCGAGGCCCCCCAGGTCCCCAAGGAGCTCCATGGGTCGCCTGTTTTGATCCTGCTAACCTGCTACACCGGCCCCTTTGCCGAGGGCGAAGCGGTCATCGCCCCGCTGCGCCGCATCGGCACGCCCATCGCCGACTTGGGCGGCCCCATGCGTTTTGTGGATGTGCAGACGTTTTTGGACCAAGATTACCCGGATGGGAAGTTTTATTACTGGAAGTCGATCTACCTCGACAGACTCGATGCCGAGGCCATCCAAGCGCTTTTCGATCACACCGCATCTCGGCCCTCGCCGCTGTCATCCATCGATGTCTGGACCCTGGGCAGGGCCATGCGCCGGGTGAAGAGCACGGATACAGCGTTCTACAAAAGAGATGCCCCCTACATGATCGGGATCGAGGCGAACTGGGACAAACACGAAGACACTGAGGCCAACATCGAGTGGGCCCGCCGGGTTTTCGAGGAGATGAAAAAGTTCTCGCACGGGGGGAATTATCTGAATTTTCCGGGGTTTTTCGAAGAGCAGGAGAGCCTTCTGCTTGGCGCATACGGCGAAAACTTGAAGCGCCTCAAATCGATCAAGGCCGAATACGACCCCGCGAATCTGTTTCTCGGGGCAATCAATATCGCGCCGGGACCCAGCGGATTGACCTGAAGTTGAGGCTGGCCGCCCGGTCGATTATAGAACGCGAAATATGGAGGCGCCATGAAATCCATTGATGGTTCGGATGAAACCAAAGGCGGCGAGCCTGAGATCGGCTCGGATAGCGATGGGTGTTGCTGCTGCTGTTGTTGCGAGACGGATGAGGAGTGCCTGGTCGAATAGCCGCCGGCACCGGAGAGCATGACGTTAATTCAACCTACCGGATGGATTCGACCCACGCCCTTTTTCCGGCGCCCCTCTGATCGAGGAAACGGACAAGGGAGAGCGGGTCATCCATGGCGAGGGCTGACATCATGGAAAAGAGCCATACCAGCGCAGGCAACTGCGCGGAAAAATGCGGGCATGTGATCGCCGACTGCATAAAGGACGGCAGGTCCGAAGACCAGTGCCGCGTCTCCTACAAACAGTGCGTGTCGGAGTGTGTCTTCACCACTTATCCCTATTCGTGACAACGCGCACCCGAAGGCCGCAGCGCAGGCTGCGGCCCGCTTCCAAAAATCAACGCCTCCTGTCCAGGCCATGATTTTTTTCCAATTGGTTATTCTGCAAACGACCCGGTATCGGCCGCCCCGGTTCGGGGCCATCGCGGGCCTTTGCCGCATGGGTCCCGCCAATGGAGTTGCGGGGAAAGGGATGGCCCGGCCCGCGGGGCATGCGGCCTAACGCCTCTTTTTGAAGCGATTCGGGTTGACGGTGATTCGTTTCAGGAAGGAGAGCCCGACGACCATGTGGCCGTTGAAGGGCCCCTCTTGGAGTTCGGTGATGTGCTCGACCCTCGACAGATAGTGGCCGGATGGCTCTTTGAAGCCCCGCGGCGGCACCACCCTGGCCCTGAGTTCCTGCCCCACCTCGATTTTTTCCAACAGATTGGAATCGGCCCGCACCACGATGCCCGCGCCTTCGCCGGACAGGTCCCTCGCCTTCAACTGGTAAAGGGGGCCGCCGGGCAGGCTGATTGCCACCATGGGGTGGGTCAGCTCCCTGGGCCGTGCCCTGGCTCTTCGGTTTTGCGGCTGAACTGGGGGAAAAAAATCGACCGGGGATTTCATGTCACGCCTGCAAGCGGCTGTAAGGTCATCTCTTCGAGGGTAGCGGCAGCGCCGCCGCAAAACTTGAGCGGTTTGGCGTCAGAGGCTACTCCTCGTTTTCGAGCGGGGTTTCACGATCCCGGCAGTTCTGGCAAAATTTCCGCGGCACCCCCCTGCCGATCCATTTCATCTTCATGACGTGCACCCTGCCGCACCCGGGGCAGACGCACTCCACCTTCGATTTGGAAAACTGCGCCGCCCCGGCCTCTTCATCGAGCTCCTGGTCGATGTCTTCCAAGGAACGACCCTTCTGATCCGCGAAAATCTCCGACCCCCGTGCTTTCATGTCGCCCCCCTCTTCAGCTTCTATGCATGGTGTCCAGCCGGATGTGGAGGATTCCGGTCGAGGCCAAGGCCGCAATGATTACAACGCCGCAGGCGCCAGGCTCGATGACTGGCAAGACCTGACGCCCCCGCTCGGACCGGAATATATCAGCCTGTTTCTGGCAGACACCTAAAGATAGGGCTATTGTGACAAAAAACAACCGGATATCGTTCCAGTAATTTTCGAAAATCCGAACAGGCGAAACCTCTCCTTTCAAGAACTTTTCAGAAAGTGTCGCGGATGTGGTATTCGTATGCCATCCGATGCGGCTGGAGAGCATGCGGCCGACACCGGCTCAAGCTCCGGCAAATTGGGCAAGCGCGCAGACTCGGCATGAATACCTCAACGGGGAAATTTCTGGCGGTGTTGTTCTGTGCTGCAGCCTCCCTTCTATCCGTTGCAGCCACCGCATCCGCCCAACCATCCCAAACGGCCTCCCCCCAGTCCATCTGGGCCGGGCTGCTCGAGCGCCGGCCCTACCCCTATCTCGTGCCGATACCTGAGCCCAAGCCATCCGCCATCGACGGCACCTACACCAAAGCCGTCATCGCCGCAGCCGAGCGCGTGCATTGCCTGCGCTGCCCTGATTATGCACCGGAGGGTGGGGTTTGGAAGCTGAACCTGGACAAGGGCGTGTTTCGGATCTTGCACCTCGAGAGCGGATGGAGGAGCATCGGAACGTTTATTGTGACTGAAGACCGCCTGCTGCTTGCAAACGACCCGGCCTGCATCGACGGCATGGGGCTCTACCGGTGGCAATTGGACAACGGCCGGCTCTCCCTCGAGGTGATCGACGACCCCTGCGCCATCAAGCTGCGCGGTCTGAACCTGACCCAGCAGACTTGGATCACCTGCCGCCCCCCCAACACCGCAGCCGCCGTCACCGACCACTGGCCCAAACCCGCAGGGTGCGAGTGAGGCTGGGGAGGATAAAAGCGAAAGATCGAGGGGGAAGTCGGAGTGGAAAGTCTGCTCGACCGGCGCGGGTCACAGGGTGACGATGGTGAAATAGTCAATTTCTCGGCTTCGCAGGGGCGCATCCGGGCGCCCGGAAGAGGGCTTTGGCCAGCCTTTCCGCCTGCACCTCCTTGCGCCCGCGCTGCGCGAGTTTGCAGGCCGCCAAAATCCCCCCGTTTTACCCGCGCGACCGCTCCTGGCCGCAATTAAACGTGACACGGGGGCGGTCATTCGAATCTTATCGTCAAATGTTGGGAGCCTCCCTCACGCCTCGTCCCATAAAAATGTGTTGTACAGAAGCGCTTATTTGATCCCTAGAATCCATCCCTCTGTCTGAGCCTTGGTCTTTTCGCTCGCCGTCAGGGGGGGGGTGAAAAACTCTGCAAGGCTGCCGTCGAGATCCGCACGGCGCAGCCAGGCGGCGACCGAATAGGCGTCGTGCTGGTCGGCGGTGCGGTCTTCACGCGCAAAGCCCTTGCTCCACAGGGATGGATAGACTTCCGCTGTCACCGATCGCCCCGCCGGGAATTCCCAGCCGTCGAACGGCCAGAAATGCACCCGATTGCCAAGCTGCTGCCGGATGCAGCGCAGCCACGGCAGGCCGGCATGGGTGGACTTGGCCACCGAGCCCGGCACGTCGAAATGAAAGACCGACTTGGCTCCGGCCCGAACTTCCGTCAGGCGCCGCCAGTGCGAATCCCCGGAACGGGCGGCACCGTCGCCGCAAAGGCCATGCCGCACATCATCCACCGAGGTGTGGTCATCATCCGTGGGCCAGTGCTTTTGAAAGTCGCCGAGGAAGGAGGTCCATTCAGGCAGCAGGCGATGGGCTTCGAAATACCGCAACGGAAAAGAAAAGGCATGGTCTATTCCGATCAATGCCGGCTTGTTTTCGGAAAGCAGGCCGGCCAGCCACTCGGCTATGCCGCGGCGGGTCCAGTATTTGCGTGGGCCGGGAGGCGGAAAGACTTCAAACGCCGGTGAACCGCGGCTTGCCAGAAAAACCCGCAACCCTTTCAGGCTCGTCACCGGCGACGCAGCGCCGGAGTAGTCGATGCCGACATACCGTTCGAAAGCCGGATTCTTATCGGCCATAGTTTGATCTGTTCAGGGTCACTCGCTCTCGAACCCCTGGCTCTTGAACTTCAGCACGCGGCAATTTTCGGTCACGGCCCGCACGACGTTGTCGGGGGCGCCGGTCTTGACCTCGGCCTCGATTTCGAGACTGACCCTCACCTCGGCGCCCACGAGGCCGGCCAGGTGGGAAATGACCTCCTCTGCGATGCGGCCGGCGTCGCGCCCCACGCGCGCCGGGTCGAGATCGACGCTGCCGTGGAAGCGCGTGAGCTTCGGCGGCGGCGCGGGCCCCGCACCGGGCGGCGGATCGGGACCGGGAGAGGGACCAGGTCCGCCGCTGGGGGTCGTGTGCCCGGGCGGAGCCACCGTCGGGCTCGGCGGCGTTTCGGCATCCATCTGCCGGCGCGCCACCTCCGGTTTGACCAGCAGGCCCGCCGAGTCCGCGTCGAGGTGACCGATGCTCCAGCCCCCGCGCAGCCCCCGGTAGCGCCCCTCGGCCTCGTCGAAGCTCTCCGCGTAGGCGAAGGCGTCCTTTTCCCAGGTGATCAGCGCCAGGCCGTCGCAGATCGCATCGAGCAGGACCTTCGGCTCCGAAAGCCGCGGCAGGTAGAGATAGCGGGCGAAATCGTCCACCAGGACCTTGATCGGCACGTGGTTGCCGCGCCAGAGCGGGACTTTGTTCAGGTACTCCGATCGGAGAACGGATGCGCCGAGGCTCGGGATCAACAGGTCGTCGCTTCTCAGCTTCCTGCTCGCCCGCACCGCAAGGGGGTTCTGGCCCGTCAGCCGGTGGGCCTCCCATTTCACGGCCGCCTTCGGGTCCGGCTGCACAGGGACCAGGAGCCACTGGTAGGCTTCGGGGATGCGGGCCGTCACCGCGCCGTCCGCGGCGGCTCGCTGCGTCTCGGCCTGCTTCGCCTGCTGCGGGTCGAGGTTGAGGGCCTCCCTTTCCGCCACGATGGAGTCCCAGGCGAGGAAGTGCCGGACGGCCTCGTCCAGGTCCTGCAGCCGGGTCTTGTCCACCGCGAGGAAGACGAGCGTGTTGCGGAAGAGCCGCGGTGAGCTGCCGCGGGTTTCCAGGATCGCCCTGGCCGCAGCCTCGGCGGGGCTGTCGGGCTCCCTGCTGCAGGGGTGGTCGACCCCCAGCACGACCAGCCGCGCGGCGTGGTCGTCGGGGATGTCCTGGCCGGATTGCGGCAGCGCATGAATCCGGGCGAAGTCGCCCCTTGTCTGCAGGTCGGCGCGCAGGCGCCCGTCGAGTTCGTGGATGACCTTGTCCGGGTCGCGCTTCAACTGCTCGGCGCGGTCCTCGGCGAGCTTCGTGACGGTGGGCTGGGTCGAATACCAGTAGCGCGGCCCGTCCTGGTAGAGGTAGGTGGCCGCGCCGGCGAGGCGCCTCAGCGCGTCGCCGAAGATCGCGGGCGATTCGCCCGGCATCACGCAGCCGAGCTTCACCTGCCGGTCCTCGATGCCCCGGTGGGCCGCGGCGGTCTTCGGCGCGGAGCCGAGATAGATGGTCCGCGCGACCCGCCGGCAGGCCGCGAACTTGCCGAGGTTCGGTACCTCCCCGTCCATCTGCAGCGGCAGCGAGCTCGGCCCGTCCACGTCCTTCTCGATGATCGGGGTCCAGTTGTCGGACAGGTAGCGCGTCAGCTCGAACTGCACGCGCGAATCGTCGACCGAAATGTTGGCCGGCAGGATGAGGGGGTTTTTGTCCCCCTTCTCCCACAGGCTGTGGATGACGGCCGCCATCAGGCGCAGCACGCCGCGGGTGCGCTGGAACTTGAGCAGCGTGGACCAGTCGGTGTAGAGCCGGTCGAAGATCTCCGGGTGAATGGGGTAGGCCGCCTTGATGCGGTTCTCGTAGCCGCCCTCCCGGCACTCGGGCGGGAACTCGGCCGCCTGGGAGCGGTAGAGGTCGGCGAAGGCGCGGGCGACCACGTCGCGGTCCTTGAACTGCGCCGGGTCGGCCATCGGCTCGAAGAGCCGCCGCCGCACGATCTCGAACCCCTCTTCCGCCGTCGCCGGCCGCCAGGAGGACTCCAGCCGCCCGACCACGTTGCGCAGACGGTCGAGCGCCTCGCGCCCGCGCTGGCCCCCAACTTCGGCATCATCTGCCTGGATGTGCGGCGAACTGCCGGTGTCCGAGGCCGGCAGGCTGATCACGAGGAGGCAGTTTTCCGCCAGCTTGGCCGATTCGGTCAGCACCTGGGCAAAGGAGAACTGGGTCTCGAAGCTTCCGCCGGGAAGGTCCCCCTGGTCGTGGAGTTGGCGGGCGTAGGCCACCCATTCGTCGATCAGGACGAGGCACGGCCCGTATTCCCTGAAAAGCTCGCGCAGCGCGTCGCCGGGGCTGGTCGCTTTCGCGTCGTCGGCCTTGATGCGGGCGAACGCCTTCCTGCCGCCGAGCTGGTAGGCGAGCTCGCCCCACAGGGTGCAGACGAGCGTCCCGTCCGGCTTTTTCACCGGGTTGCCGGGCGAAATCTTGTTGCCCACCAGCACCACGCGCCGCACGGCCGGAAGCTTGCTCAGCCCGGCCTGCTGCATCACGGCGTCGATGCCGACCAACTCCTTCGGCTGGATGCCGGAGAAGAGGTGGTAGAGCGCGAGCATGGAGTGGGTCTTGCCGCCGCCGAAGTTGGTCTGCAGCTGCACCACCGGATCCCCGCCCTTGCCGGAGAGCCGCTGCACGGCCCCGACCAGCATCCGCTTCAGGCTCTCGGTCAGGTAGGTGCGGCGGAAGAACTCGACCGGGTCCCGGTACTCGGGCGCTCCCTCCCCCAGGTGCACCTGCCAGAGGTCGGCCGCGAACTCGGCCTGCTGGTAGCGGCCGCTCGCCACGTCCTTGTGGGGCGTCGCCACCTCGCGCCAGGGCTTGAGACCGCCGGCGGCCGCGCTTTCGATCGCCAGGCCGGCGCTCCTGCGCTTCTCGCCGCGCACCTGCTCGTCGAAGCGCACGCGCAGCAGCTCCATCTTCATCTTTTCGAGGTCATCGGCCTGGGGGGCCGAAACCGCGGCGAGCAGGCGCGCCACCGAGTCGAGCGCGCGATAGGCGTCGTCGCTTGAAAAAGCCTCCTGGTGCGCCCACTTGTTGCGAACGTTGCGCAGTTCGCTCACCAGGCTGCGCTCGGCGTGGCCCAGGGTCTGCCTGAAGACGTCGTGCCAGGCGTCCCAGAGAAGCTTGAGCAGGGCGGCGGCATCCCAGTCGGAAATCGGCTTTTTCGAGTTCTGCCGATCCTCCCCGAGGAGGCGGGCCGCCTCCGCCGGCGCTCTCTCCCGGTAGACGCTCTTGAGCTCGCGCTCGACGAAGGGCGCAAGCCCGGTTTTCAACAGCTCCAGCGCTTTGCCGACACGGTCGTAGTTGGTATGGGCCATCAGTTTTTCCCTTCGCCGTCGGACACCTGCAAGGTCGATGACAACCTGTCAATTCCTTCAACCAGTACCTGGAAGCTGCGCGAGCTATTCCCGTCTCGGGAGAGCCTCTTTGCCATAAGGCGGGCTCCCGACACTTTTTGGAATTGGGGCAAAAACTTCTCGATCTCTTCCGATGGCCGGACCACCGCATCGGGGTCCCGGTAACGGGCTTTGGCGCCCAAGTTTCTCAGCTGGTCGTTCCCGAAGACGTCGGCCAGCGCAGCGGGTTCCCCGAGATACCAAGCTTCGAGCTCCTGGCAAGCGATCCGTACCAGCGAGTCTTCGCGTCCGCCGTCCCGTCACAACGCAGCCAGTCGGTCCTTCAGCCCTCGACAATCGCCCCCATCATTGTCCCGCAGCACCACGAAGCACACGCCCGGCTCCCGCCACGCACGGAGCTTCTTCGGAATGCTCTTCTCGAGATCCTGCTTGCCTTCGTGGGGAACGCATAGGAAACGCAGGCCCGGCGCAAGACGTGGCAGGAGGCCATCAAGCAGAACCTTCATCGAGTATTCCTCGGTCAAGAATACGATGCGGCTCATCGGGGTCCGGCTCCTTCGAAAAGTCCCTGTTTCCAGAGTGCACCAGGCAAGTCCCCCTCCGCGACAAGGTTCCTTAGCGTCTCGTTCTCCGACGCCCGGCGTGCACTCGTGAAACCACCTTCCTTGATCAGCCAGTAGATCTCTTCGAGCCGGGCTCCGTTCAGAAAGTCGGGGGAGTGGGTGGAAACAAACACTTGGCCGCCGTTCCTGGCGTATTCACGGAATTCTTCAACAAGCTCATGGAGAAGCTCCGGGTAGAGCTGGTTCTCGGGCTCCTCAACGGCCAGCAACGGATGAGGCTTCGGATCGTAAAGCAGAACCAGGTAAGCAAACATCTTGATCGTACCGTCGGAGACATAGCGTGCGATGAACGGGTCTTTGAAGGTGGGTTTCGCTTCGACCCGGCTTACCCCCGGCACACGCTCGCTCATCACCTGCAGCACGCGGTTGAAACGGTCGGGGTGGTTCTCGAAAAGGTATTGCGCGACCTGCGCGATGTTGTCTCCTCGTGTGGAGAGGTGCTCCGCATAGCCCGCTTCGGCGCTGGGCCGCGCATCGCTGATGTGGAAATCGGAGATGTGCCAGTTTTCGATCAGGCTTCGGAATTCCGCCACGACCCGGAACTCCTTAAACTGCCCGAGTCCTTTGATGGCGAGCACGCTGGGATCGTCGAGTATATGCTCTTTGCGCTCAGCCTCTGCACCCTCTTGACCGTATGCTGCCTCGTTGGTGATCGCGACGCCGCGCCCCCTCGAAAAATCCACGAAGTGCCATGGTTGGCCGTATTGACCGCGTCTGAACTTGAGCACTTCGCGCTCGACGACCGGACGCCCCGCGTCCTCCGAAATCTCAAGCTGGTAGGTCGCGAGCCGGCCGCTGCTCTCGCGGAACTTGACCGTGATGGCGATGGGTCCGGTTTCTCCGCGGCTGATTAATTCGCGGAATCCGCCTCTCCGGGCGACGGCTGCGGCTACGTTCTGAGTCAACGCTTCCCTGAGGAAGCTGAAGACGTCGAAGAGGGTGGACTTGCCGGAGCCGTTCGCACCAACCACGATGGCGAGTCGCGGCAGGCCCGTGAGCTTGGTGTCGCGGAACAGACGGTAGTTGCGTATCTCTATCGATTCGATCTGCATGGCTTATTCCTCGTTGTCCTTGAACAGCCCGCCCTGCACGGCGCGAGGCATGCGGTCCCCGCGGGCGAGGCGGGCAATCTCGGGCATGCTCTGGACGATGGCATTGTAGGACAGCGCCTCCGGCGCGCGCTTTTTGCGCTCGCAGACCGTGTAGAGGCGGTAGGCGAGCTCGCGGGCCGCCTCGGCGCGGGCGCCGAGCTTCGCCGCGAGCCCGGCCGCCGCGGCCTCGCCGCCCGACTCGAGCACCCGGATCATGTGGTGGAGGTCCTTCCAGACCGAAACGCGCCGGTCGGCGGCCGGGTCCCACTCGGCGGGCAGCTCGCCGGGCTTGAGCAGCCGCACCCGGCCGCGCCGGGATTCGAGGATGCCGGAGTCGGCCATGCCGCCGACCGCGGTGTTCTTGGCCGTGGAGAGCGTTTCGGCGGCCCCGAACTCGCCCTCGGAAAAGCCGTGCTGGTCGAACCACGCCAGGGCCCAGCGGCTCTCCGCGTCGAAGTCGCCCTCCTGCTCGGCCAGCACCTCGTCCAGGGTCTGGTTGATGAGGCCGAGCGCCTCGCGCACCG
>JALOOU010000045.1 GCA_025454255.1 Desulfobacterales bacterium
TTGTAAAATCCTTTTTATGCCCCCCGGGTCGGCCACCCCGCTCGGCTCAATGACGATAAGGTTCGGATCAAACTCCTCACGGATTGCCTCGATGGACGACAAGAGGTCGGCCCCCATGGTGCAGCAGATGCATCCGCTGTGGATTTCCTTGACCCGCAGGCCGTATTTCTGCATGACTTTTCCATCGATTCCGATGCGTCCGAAATCGTTGACCAGGATGGCGACTCTTTGCGATTGCAGACGGGACGGCCTTCCCAGGATGGTGAGGATGAGCGTCGTCTTCCCGGAGCCAAGGAACCCTGAAATCAGGGCGATTTTATAACCACTAGCCATTGAAACCATTTCCTTGACGATGTCCAATGCGCAGGAGATTGAATTGGACGGCATCAGCCGCACGGCCACGCGGCGATCAGGCCGCTTCCCCCCGATCCGTCAAGCGGTGTTAGTGCAGTGTCCATCTATGAACGGCGTCTTGCGGCGTGTGGCTGGCGTTCTCGCTCTTCGCAAACCTCACCGTAGCATGGAATCCGCCTGCGGTTGCGAAATCGCCGCGGCCTTGGCCGGAGCCGACGTCCACCCTTTCTGGATGGACCTTAGCATAAATCCTGCCAGAAAGGCTGAGCGGTTTTTGACCGTTCCGGAGAAACCATTCAACTCTTCAGGCGCGGGTGGGCTTCTTGGCCGCGGCCTCGGGTGGGGGCATTCCTCTTATGGCCGCATCTTTGGTGCTATTTTGCGTTTCAGCCCTATATCTGGTTTGATATTGCACCAACTTGCTCGTTCCAAAAACTACTTTTTGCACCGGGCATGATCCAAAAGTATGTTTTTGCATCAAAATTTCGATGCAACCGAAAGCCCTGCCCTTGGTTCGTTATTTGCATACTTAATAGGGGATTAGATGGGACAAGGCCGGCAGGAATTAAATAACATCTTAGTATAAGATCAAAATAAAATGATATCGTTTCGATAGCCATTCCAATCTGGAATTGTTCGACAAACGGAAATGGCTACCACCTCCGGCTTCGTTGCGGCTCAATCCAGTTGAATCGTTCGTCCCGGAAGGGTAAATGATGCAGAAATTTGTTTAACTATTCCAAAAGGAGAGCCAGACCATGGAAAACCAGGACAAGTTGGCGCAGTTGATCACAGATTATCAGAACGGCCGGATCAATCGCAGATCTTTTATCAAGCGGGCCGTGATGTTGGGCCTTGCGCTCTCCAGCATCGGCACGTTTCTATCCTTCGAAAACCTTTCGGTTCCCGAGGCTATGGCTCAAGCTCCGTCCGGCAAGCCGGTCGACCTGACCGTCGGCTTCTTCCCCAGCTGGGTCGGCGGATGGTCCGGAGTGGTCATCAAGCATCTCGACCTCTGGAAGAAACACCTCCCCCAAGGCAGCAAGGTCAGCTGGGACATTCAGGTGGTCGGCCCCCCTATTGTGGCCAACCTCATGGCCGACAAGAGCCAGATCGGTTACATGGGGGACATGCCGGCCCTCGTTGCGACAACCAAACGCGACATCGCCGACCTTCGTATTGTCGAGATCAACACTTTCTCCGAAACCGGCCAGATTTGCTCCGTAATGATGGTGCGGAGCGACGCCCCGGACTTCGCAAGCCTGGATGAGGCCGTGAAATGGCTCAAGGGCAAGAAAATCGGCGTCTCGGGCAAAGGCTCCTGCGGCGACCGGTTCGTCTCCAGCCTTCTCCGCAAGACAGGCGTCGAGGCCGAAGTCCAGTATCTCGACCCGACCATCATCAAGACGTCGCTTCAGGCCAAGAAGGTGGACGCCGCCCAGGCCTTCCAGCCGCACGTCGCCCAGATAATGAACCACGGCTTCGGCAAGATGGCCTTTTCAGGCTCCACCTGGGCCGCCCAAGATGCCAACTTCATCCTGATGCGCAAGGATTTTATCGACAAGTACCCTGAAGCGGCCAAGGGATGGATCAAGGCTGACATCGAGGCGATGCTGTACATCATAAAGAATCCTGTCGAGACGGCTGGCATGGTAGCCAAGGAGCTTCCGGGATACAGCGTCAAGGACCTTTGGATGGCGATGTACGGGCGCTACCCGGACAATACCGGCTCCAAGGAAAGCAACACCCTGATGCAGGCAGGCTTCGACGACAAGGTGATGAGCTTCATCGAAGAGAGCTTCAAGTTCCTCCACGAGCGCAACGCCATCACCGTTGAAAAACCGCTGCCCGGGGGTATTTATACCCAGTTGGTGGAAGAAGCCTTGAAAGAGATGAATCTGAAGGCGCCGCTGGGCGTCATCAAGGGGTTGCCTCTAAGCGAGTTCAAGGGATAAGGGCCGCACCGTTTAGGCTGTGCGATTTTTACCACCTCCGGCAGGATAGACTGTGGCGGGAGTTTGAAAGGGCCGGACGCTCATGTGAGCTCCCGCCATGGCCGCCGGATGAAGGAGACACCCCGGATGTCGACAAGTCGAAAGACCGGGCTCTTGAATCCCCAAATCATGAGGGCCTTGATAGGCATTGGCGTCTTTCTGGCTCTTTGGTATCTGCTAACGGCCGTTCTGCAACTGCCGCGTTTCAAACTGCTGCCCAACCCCTTGTCGGTCATTGCGGAATGGATCAGCTTTGAACCGGTTTCCGGAAGGTCCATATTCACCAAGGCCTTTTATCTCGACATGGGCTTCAGCATCGCAAGGACATTGATCGCTTTTTCGCTGGCGACTTTCCTGGGCGTGCTGTTGGGCCTCATTATGGGATGGAACAGGATTTTTTACGATTTCTCTTTCCCGATTGTCGAAATCCTGCGGCCCATGCCACCGCTGAGCTGGATCCCGCTTGCGGTGCTCATCCTGCCGGGGGTCGAGTTGGCGGTGGTCTACGTGACCTTCATCGCGGCTTTTTTCGCCACCGTGCTCAACACCCTCCTGGGAGTCTTTTCCATCGACAAGAATTACTTCCTGGCGGCGAGCTGCCTCGGCTCCAAACCCAAGCATATCTTCATCAACATCGTCGTCCCCGGGGCTCTGCCGTTTATCTTCACCGGCCTGCAGATTGCCATGGGCGTGTCTTGGATGTCCCTGGTTGCGGGGGAAATCATCTCCGGCCAGCAGGGGCTGGGCTATGCCATTTATGAGGGCTACTCGCTGTTCCAGTTTGATCAGGTGGTCTGTTACATGTTCACTCTGGGAATTCTGGGATACATCAGCAGCGCGGGGATAAGGGCGCTCGGCCGCCGCTTGATGGCCTGGGAATCCAGAAGGCGAGGGGCGTAGGCGTAGATGGCCAGCGAGACGAAAGAGCCTGGAGCGATCCGCATCAAGCACGTGAGCAAAATCTACGACCCGCAGGGCGTCCACGTCGAGGCGATGCGCGACTGCTCCTTCGACATCGCCGCCGGCGAGATGGCGATCATCGTCGGGCCGTCCGGCTGCGGCAAGACCACGTTGCTGAACGCAATTGCGGGCTTCGACGACATCACCGCGGGCGAGATCTTCCTGGACGGCGAGCTGATCTCGTCCCCCACGTATCAGATCAAGCCCAACGTCGATCGTATGGTGGTCTTTCAGAACGGGGCGCTGTTTCCGTGGAAGACCGTCATCGAGAACATCGCCTACGGTCCCATGGTCCAAGGCAGGCTGACCAAGGCTGCGGCGCGGGACAAGGCCCGGGAGATGCTCGAGTGGGTGTGCCTCAACGGCATGGAGGAAAAGTACCCGGAGGAGCTCTCCTCCGGCGTCCAGCGGCGAGTCGAAATCCTGCGGGCGCTGATCAACGAACCTCGGGTGGTCATGCTCGACGAGCCCTTCCGCGGTCTCGATGCCGTTTCGAAGACCGTGATGCATGAGTTTCTGATGCAACTTTTCTGCAACAGAAACCGCACGATGTTTTTCATCACGCACGATCTGGACGAGGCTATTTTTCTTGGCCACAAGGTCGTCATCATGACGACCCGGCCTGCGCAGGTTAAAAAGATCGTACCGATCGATTTGCCATGGCCCCGGGAGCATCGCATCATGAACTCGAAGCGCTATCTGGAATTGAAAGGTGAAATCCTCGAAGCGGTGCACGAGGAGGCCAAGAAGGCTTTCCAGGCCGGCGAACGCGAATTGGCATAAGCTGTGTCCGAATTCAACAAGGGTCGATTGCTGTGTCCGAATCCTCAACGACAATGCCACCGGATGCCGTTTTGAAAACGCCCCGAGGGAAACTGCTCAAGAAGGTGTTCAGCGCCAGGACGCTGCGGGGCCTATCCTCGATTGTACTCTTCGTGGTTCTCTGGCAGCTGGTGGTCTACCTTAAGGTGCCCTATCTGCAAAACCTGCCGTACCCCGAGGACGTGGCCTCGCATGGATTGGCCGCCGCCGTCTCTACCGGCTACTGGATAGACTGGGGCTTGAGCCTTTCACGGATCTTCATCGGTTTTATCGCGGCGCAGCTGCTCGGGATCCCCCTGGGCCTGGCCATCGGGATCAGCCGGGTCTTCCGGGGGTTCACCTTCCCGGTCTTCGAGATCCTGCGACCCATTCCACCGATCGCCTGGATCCCGCTGGCGATCCTTTTCTGGCCGACGCGCGAGCTTTCCATCTACTTTCTGGTTTTCATCGGCGCCTTTTTCATCATTGTCATCAACGTGATCCAAGGCGTCTCCAACATATCCGTCAATCTGAAATGGGCGGCCTTCTCGCTGGGGGCCAAACCCAATGATATTTTCTGGCGGATTTTGCTCCCGGGCTCCCTGCCCTCAATTATCACCGGAATGACCGTCGGAATGGGCGTAACCTGGAACGTGCTCATCGCGGCGGAGATGATCGCCGCCCAGGGCGGCCTTGGGCGGACCACCTGGGAGGCTTACACGAATCACAACATCCCGTACATCGTGGTCGGCATGGTCAGCATCGGCATAGCCGGCTATCTTTGCAGCACGCTGCTGCGATGGCTTGGAGAAAAAGCCATGCCATGGAAGCGCAAGTTTTAACAGGAGGCTCGCGCTGCATGAACCAGGTTCTCACCCCGGCCGCGGGGATTACGAAAGGCAGCTTCGGGGAAGTTCGCCTCGAGAGGGTCGGCAAGATTTATGAGAAAGAAATCGAGCGGCTGGTCGCCTTGGATGAGTTCAGTCTGACGATCGAGCGGGGAAAGCTCACCGTCCTCATGGGCCCCTCGGGCTGCGGCAAGACGGTCTTGATCAACATGATCGCCGGCTACGAACAGCCCACTTCGGGGACGATCACCCTCGACGGCCGTCCCGTGCAGGGGCCGAGCTGCGATCGGTTGGTGGTCTTTCAGGAAAGCGCGCTTTTCCCGTGGATGAGCGTCTATTCCAACGTCGTTTTCGGCTGCCAGGTGCAGGGCATCGACCCGGCGGAAATCCGCGCCAAGGCCGAACTCATCCTCAGAAAGGTCGGGCTCTTCGAGTTTCGGGATAAATACCCGGCCCATCTCTCGGGCGGGATGCAGCGGCGGGCCGAACTGGCGCGGGCGCTGATCAACGACCCCAAGATCCTGATTCTGGACGAGCCCTTTCGCGGGCTTGACGCCATGACGCGCGAGCTGATGCAGGAATTCTACGTGGGGCTTTTCGAGGAATTCGGCCGGACCAATCTGTTCATCACCCATGAAATCGACGAGGCGATCTTCCTAGCGGATAAATTGGTCATCATGACCTATCAGCCCGGGAAGGTGAAGGCGGAAATTGAAATCGACCTGCCGCGGCCACGGGATTTTAAGATGCTGGCCTCGTCGCGCTTTATGCAGATCAGGGCCCAGACGCTGGAGCTGCTCTATGAGGAGTCCTCCAAGGCTTTCGCTTCCGGAAGCAAGGCTGCCTTCGATCTGGTCGGGGCCCTGGCGAGCTCAAAGGATTCATGCCGCATTGCCGGATAGCAACGGCGGGCACCCGGCCCAACGCCCGTGCGCCTGGGGGGGGATCCCTGCCGCGGGCCCGGCTAGCGGATCCGCCCGGCGGGCGGCGCGAGAAAAAGGTAAGTCTGTCTTTTTTTCTGGGAGCCTTGATGCCGCCTGACGTCCAAGTCATTGCCTGTCGTGCACTGGCCCCGGAGCTGAGGGCCTTCGGCGTCCCTCCAGAGCGGCTGCGGCTTCTAGATCAAGGGCTGCACCGTTGTCCGCAGATCCTCCGAGAGGAGCTGGCGCGAACGCTGGGGGAGGTGGAATCCCAGCCCGGTGTTTCGCGCGTGGTGCTGGTATACGGGTATTGCGGCGGAGGCCTCGAAGGGCTTGCGCCCCATAAGGCCGAGTTGGTGCTTCCAATAGTGCATGACTGCATCCCTCTGCTGCTCGGTCCTGACGGCGAACCCGGCGCGGCCGATGCCGGAGGAACCTATTATCTCAGTCCGGGATTGATCGATTACGGCCAGACTCCCTATACGGAATTCCAGCGGATCCGGGAACGATTCGGCGATGAAGAGGCCTTATGGGCGGTAAAGGAAATGATTAAGAACTACCGTGAGGTGATTCTGATTCGAACCGCTGCCGGCCTTAAACGGTCCCACCGCCTGCATGCCCGCAGAATGGCCCACTTGCTGGGGCTCGCCTACCGGGAAGCGCCCGGCGACGGCCGCCTATTGGCAGATCTTTTAGCCGGGCGATGCCGGGAAGGGATCCTGCGCCTGAAGCCGGGCGAAGCCATGAGCGCGAGCCGTCTGAAGCGCAGCCCCGTATGACCATAGCGTCTCGCTCAGCCGAGACCGCCGCGGACTGTCGGTTTTCTTTTATCGAGTAAAATTTAGCCGCACTGGGGTTACTGATGTTTTCGAAAAAGTAGTGATCCGGGGCGGTGTAAAGTTGCACCGGCGGAGATGAATCCGGTGCGGAATCGAATCGGCGCCGGAAGGCCATGTGAAGAATACGCTTAAACAAAACTATTTGATATTCAAAACAATAACGATAGATCGAATCGATTTCTCGATTCAACTCGACTCTGGTGCAGAGCTTGCAATACCTTTCTGACCTGGAATCGAACGTGGAACGCCAAGCGAAGCAAAGAGGAGAGCGGCAATGAATCAAATAGGTCGAGACCAAATCAGGCTGCAGGTCGGTTTTTATCCCGACTGGTTTTACAAGCACTACGGCATCTCCTTCGACAAACGGTACTACTTCGATCCGGAAACCCGCGTGGAAGCGCGCTTGGCCATCGACAAGGCACTTTATGAGCGTTTCGGCGACGTCGGTCTCGGCAGCGCTAAGCCAGTGCCCACTCCCACCATTACGGCCGGGATGATCACGCTGCCGGCAGTCTTCGGCTGCGAGATCGTCTATGAAAACGAGGCGATTCCCTGGGCGATGCCCCTCAATCTCTCCGATGAGGCGGTGATGAAGCTTGAAGTCCCCGACATCTTGAATTCCTGGCCGATGACCGAATGGATCAAGCAGATCGAATACCTGAAGTCGAAGTACGGGAGGGTGGTCGGAGACATCAACACCACCGGCGTGCAGAATCTCGCGCTCAAGCTTCGCGGGGATCAGCTCTACATTGACTATTTCGAAAACCCGGATCTCTGCCGCCATCTGCTCGAGGTCTGCACGGAAAGCGTCCGGCAGATGTTCGAGTTCAACTTCAAGGCGACTGGCACGGGCTCGGTGGACGTCACCCCCATGGCCGATCCGAAGCTGGCGACATTGGTCAACTGCACGATCGAGCAGATTTCAAACAATACCTACGAAGAATTCCTGCTCGAGTACGACAACCGGATAGCAGACGCATTTCAGCATGTCGGCTTGGGGGTTCACCACTGCGGCTCCGTCGACCAGGTGCTGCCCGGATACGCGAAGTTGCGGCATCTCAAGTTCGTCGAGGTCGGTTTCGGCTCGGACGTCCGGAACTGCCGTGACGTTCTCGGGCCCGATGTGGCCGTCAACGCGCGCATCAGTCCGGTCTTGATGAAGAACGGGTCCGCCGGGGAGGTTGAGGCCGAGGTCAAGCGGCTGATCCGCGACGGAGCGCCGCTCGATAGTTTCTCGATCGACGCGGTGGGGCTGACCTATGGAACCCCGGATGAAAATGTGAAGATCGCCCGGCGCACGGCAGCCGAATTCGGAAAGATTGGAACGAACTGATGGAAACCATACTTCAACGCAACACATGCACGGTGACTATCGGGCCGCAACACCCACTTGTCATCATCGGCGAGAGGATCAATCCGACTGGCCGGAAGAAGCTCGCTTGCGCCCTGGAAAAGGGCGAGCTCGACCTCGTGAGGGATGAAGCCGTTAAACAGGTGGCGGCAGGAGCGCACGTGCTGGACGTCAATGTGGGCGTTTCGGGCATTGACGAGCCCGGCCTACTCAGAGATGCCGTGAAGGTCGTCTGCGCCGCGGTCGCGGTCCCACTGTGCATCGATTCGGCCCTGCCGAGCGCGCTCGCGGCCGGGCTGAGCGTCTATGAAGGCAAGGCCCTGGTGAACTCCGTGAACGGAGAGGAGCGCAAGCTCAAGGAGGTGCTGCCGATCGTCAAGCACTACGGCGCCGCGGTCGTGGGGTTGACCATGGACGATGACGGCATCCCCCGGGATGCCGGTCGGCGCCTGGCCATAGCGGAAAAAATCGTGAACGCCGCCCAAAAAGAGGGCATCCCGATCGAGGACGTCATCATCGATCCCCTGGCGATGGCCGTCAGCACGGATTCCATGGCGGCGGTGGAAACCCTCAAAGCCATATCGCGGGTGCGCGAGAAGTTGGGCGTCAACCAGACGCTGGGTGCGAGCAACATCTCTTTCGGCCTTCCGGAACGGCATGCGGTCAACGCGCTCTTCACCGCGCTGGCGGTTGCCAACGGCGTCACCTGCCCCATCCTGGATCCCACGGTTTGGGATATCCGGCGCGCAGCGCTGTTGACTGATCTGCTGCTGGGCAAGGACGAGTGGTGCATGAATTTCATCAGCGTGTACCGGGAGAAATTTCCTTTGGACTGATGATCGATCCCTTTTCGGAAAGGAGTTGGAACTTGGTGAATCTCGATGCCCTTACAGAAGCCGTGGTCAAAGGCAAGCGCAAGGACGCCGTCGAATTGACACAGCAGGCCATACGGGATGGTCATGATCCCGAAAAGATCATCAACACCTACCTGATCCCCGGCCTCAACAGGGTCGGGGAAAGGTTCCAAAAACGGGAGATCTTCGTCCCGGAGATGATGATATCGGCAAAGACGATGCAGGCCTGCGTCGAATTGCTGAAGCCGCTCATCGCTAAAGACACCGCGCCCGCGCTGGGTGTGATCGTCATCGGAACCGTTTTCGGCGATCTGCACGACATCGGCAAGAACCTGGTCAAGCTGCTCCTGGAGAGCTCCGGCTTCAAGGTGGTGGATCTAGGGGAAAACGTGCCGTCCCAAAAATTCGTTGAGGCGGCGCGGCTTCACGACGCGTCGGTCGTGGGCCTCTCCTCGCTGCTGACGACAGGGGATCCCTACGTCGAGGAGACGGTCAAGGCCATCAAGGCGAGCGATGTCGGCGCCAAGGTAAGGATCATCTGCGGCGGAGCGGCGCTCACCCCGAAATTCGTCGAAGGCCAATGCGGAGCCGACGCCTATGCCAAGGATGCCGCGGACGGTGTCAATAAAATCAAGAAACTGCTGGAGATCGCCGTCTGAACCGGCTGTTTTTGAAGGTCTACATGGCCTTAGCCGCTGGCATGATGGGACCACCTCGCTGATGTGAAGCAGGTTATGGTACACTTTCCGGAAACGGGCCGCCAGGAAACTGCGCGAGAAGGGGAAACGCTGCTCGATCTGGCCCGGCGGATATACCTGCCGATCTCCTCCGTATGCGGAGGCCAAGGCCGATGCGGCAAATGCCGGATCATCGTGGAGCAGGCGGAACCCGGCCTGCCGCCCCCAACGGAAAAAGAAGGTCGGCTCCTGGGGGATCTCATCCATAAAGGCTATCGGCTCGCCTGCGAAACCCCCGCTTCCGGCGCATCGGAGGTGCGTTTCCCCCTCGCCAGCCGGCATCATGGCCATGTAATTTTGACCGCACCTGCGGCACTCTCCGCCGCGCTGAAGCCGCGGCCCAACCTGGAAGCTTACGAGGTAATCGTTCCGGAACCCGTTCTGGCACCGCCTGTGGCCGATCGCGAGCGGCTGCTCCAGGCGCTCGGGAATGTCCTGGCGCTCAAGTCCCGCCGCCTTCAGGCCGATCCGTCGGTTCTGCGGCGGCTGCCGCACGTGCTGCGGTCCGCCAACCACCATGTGACAGTAGTGATCCGCAACCGGCGCGAAATCGTGGACGCGCGCCCGGGCGGCCGGCAGCGTCTTTACGGCATCGCCTTCGACGTCGGGACGACGACGGTGGTCGGGTATCTGCTCGACCTGCAAAGCGGAGAGACGCTGGCCGTCAGGTCCGCGCTTAACCCCCAGGCCGCCTACGGGGCCGACGTCATCAGCCGGATCACCCACAGTATGAAGCAGGCGGCCGGCCTTGTCCAGCTCCAGGCGGCGGTTGTGGATTGCCTAAATAGGATTACCGCGGTTGCCAGCTCGGATGCCGGAATCGCTCCGGACGACATCGTCGAGGCTTGCGCCGTAGGTAATACCGCCATGCACCATTTTCTCTTCGGCCTGGACCCGCGTTATTTGGCGGCGGCCCCTTACCCGGCGGCGCTTCAGCGCGGTCAGGAGTTCCGTGCGCGCGATTTCGGCCTCAATATCTGCCCTGCCGGCTATATCTACCTGCCCCCTTTGAAAGCCGGTTTCGTCGGCAGCGATGCCATCGCCTGCGTCGTCGCCACACGCATGCACCATAGCCGGCTGCCGACCCTTCTTGTCGACCTCGGAACCAACGGAGAGATTGTTTACGGCAACCGAGAGAAAATGGCCTGCTGCTCGACGGCGGCCGGCCCTGCGTTCGAGGGCGGCCATATTCGATGGGGCATGCGGGCCGCGAACGGGGCGATCGAGCGCCTCCGTCTATCGCCCGGCAGCCTCGAGGTGGAGGCCGTCACGATTGGGGGGCAGCGTCCCGTGGGAATATGCGGCTCAGGGCTGATCTCTGCAGCGGCGGAGCTAATCCGGTATGGGGTCTTGCTGCAGACGGGAAGTTTCAACCCAAAGCTGCAGCATCCTCGTCTTCGTCGCGGCCGAGATGGGTGGGAATTCGTCCTGGCCTGGGAGCCGGAGACCGATGTCGGCGAGGACGTCGTCATGACCCAGAAGGATGTCTCCGAATTGATCATGGCCAAGGCAGCCATCCACGCGGGCGCTTCGCTGCTGATCGAGCAGCTGGGGATCGGATCTCCCGCGCGGATCCTCATGGCCGGTGCCGGCGGCAATTACATCGCGCCCCAGGATGCCGCAGCCATCGGGCTTCTTCCGGGCTGCGGGCAAGAGAGGCTCCAGGGCGTGGGGAATGCGGCAGGTTATGGCGCCTGCATGATGCTCCTCAACTCGTCCATGCGCGGGACGGCGGAACGGATTTCTCGAAGGATCGATTACCTCGAATTGGCCGCCGAAAAGCGCTTCCAGGAGCTCTTCGTATCCGGGATGTTTTTTCCATCCGCCTCCGACTATGGCAACGAATTCTGATTTAGCCGCCGAAATAGGCCGGTGCACAGCTCTCCGCCTGCCCCTTTATTAATCGCGCTGCGGTTGGTATTCTATCCGGGCGCGGCCTCATTGTCCTTACAGGGTCATTCCGGCGGGTTCCGGATCAAGTCCGGCATGACGGGACTATTTCCAGGCAGTTTATAGGGCGACTTACTCCCCCATCCAGGAAGGCACCTATGCCACGATCGGACACCCTTACACAAGAACTGATCTCGGCTGCGGTTGACGCAGGCCCTTGCGGAATGGTCATCAGCGACGCCGATGGCTTCATCGTATTTGCGAACCGAAAAGCGGAAGAGCTGCTCTCGGCGAGGCACGGGGGGCTCATCGGACAGAGTGTCAACACCCAGATCACCTTTTTCTCACCCACCAAGGAGCAGCCCCACGTTTATCATGCCCCCGCCCACGTGCTGGGAAAGGGGGTCGTGCTCTTCCGCAACCCGCTGGAGGTCAAGGAGCAACCGAGAGGCGAGTTGTGGCTGCTGTTCGAGGAGAGCTTCATCCTCCCGCTCAAGGCCTCCTGCACCCCGGAGGTCGATCAAACCATCGAGTCGCTCATCGAGGGCTTCTACGACGGGATCGTGCTGGTGGAAAAAGATCGTATCATTCGCGTCAACAGCAGCTTTGCCCGCATCACCGGCATCAAGGAGGACGCGATGCTGGGGATCAAGGTTGGGGAGTTGGATGGCGCAAACCACATCTGTCTTCACACCATCCAGGAAGTCGTGCGGCTCGCCCAGCAGATGCGCAAAAGTGTAACGAGCATGGGCAAGCTGAGGCATGGAAACGAAATCTACGTTACGGCAACCCCGGTGCAGCCGCGAGCCGATATCGGGTATATCATGGTCAATGTCCGAGACGTCACGGAGCTTCAGCTTCTCAAGGAGGAGGTGTCGCGGCTGCTAGCGCTTTACCTCTCCACTCCGCAGGAGGTGCGCATCAGCCAAATCACCGGGCAGGAGATCGTGACTGAAAACCGCGTCATGCGCGGGATCCTGGATCTGGTCGCCAGGCTGGCCCAGGTCGACTCCACGGTGTTATTCGAAGGGGAGAGCGGTACCGGCAAAGAAGTTCTGGCCCGGCTCACGCATCGATTGAGTTCGCGAAGAAAAGGTCCCTTCATTTCCGTCAACTGCGGCGCCATCCCGGAGACCCTTTTCGAATCCGAGCTCTTCGGCTATGCCAAAGGGGCGTTTACCGGTGCGGTAAACGACGGAAAGCCGGGGTTTTTCGAGTTGGCGGACGACGGCGTGCTGTTTCTGGACGAAGTGAGCGAGATCCCTCTCAACTGCCAGGTCAAGCTGCTGAAGGTAATCGAAAACCTCGAGGTCATGCGGGTCGGCGGGGTGAAGACCACGCAGTTCAACGTGCGCGTCATCGCCGCCACAAACAAGAGCCTGCCCAAGATGGTCAAAGAAGGCACGTTCCGCGAAGACCTCTATTATCGGCTGTACGTCGTGCCCATCAAAATACCCCCGCTGCGCGAGCGAAGGGAAGATATCTTCTCCCTGGCGTGGCACTTTCTGAGGGTATGCAACCAGAAATTCAAGCAGTCCAAGCGGTTTTCCAAGGAAATCATCCAGGCGATGGAGACGTATGACTGGCCTGGGAATGTGCGTGAGCTCCAGAACGTCATCGAACGGTTGACGCTAACCACGGATGATGAACTCCTCAGACCCGAGCATCTGCCCTTGAGCATATTCCAGGAGCCGCCGGGCGAAAATGCCATGTTGAAAATCAACGGCTTCCTGCCTTTGGAGAGAGCCCGCGAGGCGGTGGAAAGGCAACTTATCGTCCAAGCGCTCTCGCTTCGAGGGACTACCCGCGAAGCTGCCCGTTTGCTTGGGGTGAACCATTCGACCGTAGTGCGGAAAGTCAAACGTTACGGGATAAAGGTCCGGGAAGGATTTCCGGGGAAGTCCTGACAGACGAGGCCTCCCTACCGGATTGGGCGCCTGCAGGGGAGATATCCGTATCGCTGAAATACCCGGAAGATGGCCGGGAAAAGTCTTAGCTGCCACAAGAGACATGTATGAGCGATATTCTTTATGCCAGTGCTGTCATTGCCTGCGCCTCGTTTTCGCAATCGGTGTCCGGGGTGGGCTTCGCCATGGTGGCCACGCCGTTTCTATTGACGATCATGAACGTTAAAGACGCCGTGTTGATCGGGTTCAGTATGGCATGGCTGAGTCAGATAGTTATCGTCTATCGGCACCGGAGTGCGATCCACCCCCAGATGTGCTTCAATTTCGTTTTCGGCAGTGCCGTGGGCGCCCCGTTTGGTCTATGGATCTTCTCCGCATCCAGCTTCGACTCGCTGAAATTGATCGTTTGCGTTGCGCTGTTTTCCATCGCCCTTTATTCGCTCTGCACGATATGCCGGAACTGGCGCACCATCGACCGCACCGTTTCCTATCGGTTACTCCAACAAGAGGCCTCTACGCTCTGGGATATAAAGGAGTTCCTGCGGTGGGGCCGTTCCGGGCGCGTCCAGCTGATCGTCGGAAGCATCGCCGGTTTTTTCGGAGCGAGCATCGGGATGCCCGGAATTCCGTTAACGGTATATTTCAACACGCTCAATGTCGAAAAAGACGTCGCCCGAAGCACCTCCCTTGCTTTCTTCATCGTTCTCCTGGGAGCCACACTCGCCATGAACTGGTGGGTGGGAACAATCAGCCCGCGCGTGCTGGCGATGGCGCCATGGCTCATTCCTGCGGTCCTCATCGGGATGGTAGTCGGAAACTTGGTTTTCCCGCATATCCCGCAACGCTGGTTCCAATTGACCTTGAACATGATTCTGCTCTATTCGGGATGCAAAATATTCGTCGACTATCTTGGAATGCCGTAAGCAAACTGAACTTTATTTCGACCGATTCAGGGATCCATGTCGATGCGGATCTTTTCTTACGTCCTCACGGCAGCCACCTTTGCCTATCGGGCTGAAGGGAAGGATGGGATTCCCTTTGCTTTCACCCGGTTGTCCAAGCCTCAGGGGTTGGGCTGCATCTCTACCCAGTCCCCGCGCTGCTTGACATTGGAGTTCTAATTCGGGCTTTCCGTGAGAATATAGTCCTCGCAGCGGTTGGCCCAGACCTGCCGGTACGTGGAAGGCAGTTCGAAGGACTCTGCTCGGACCGGGTATCTATAGGTCTCGGTTCCACGAATGTACTCGCTCCATGCGCGGTTGAGGCGGTCCTGGCGGCGGTTGGTGTCCTGCCACTGCTGCTGCGCTGGTCGCTAATTTAGGCACTGGTGCGCGACAGCGCCCGACCGGCGACCTTCCTCTTCAGGGTACTACGGGTCCAACGGGTCGAAGTTGATTAAGGGGTGATGGCCAACGTGGTGATTGGGGTTGGTTGCAATGCGTTCGGGCCGGTGCCGGAGTACACGATTATTGTCCCCTTCTGGGATTGGGAGAAAACCCTCGCCTTCAGGCGATCCAGTATGGTTGCTGTATGGAACACTATCGTAGATCGTGCCATACCGTTTACGAGTTGAAATATCATTTGGTATGGATCATCAAATGCCGCAAGCCGGTTTTGACATGAGAGGTCGCCAGCTGGATGCTGGAGTTGGTGAGATGAGAGATGTTTGCAAGGCGCGAGATGTAGTGATTCTCAAGGGACACATTTCGCGGGAGCATGTGCATATCTTTGTGTCGGTTCTCCCGCAGCTTTCGATCAGTGAGCTGATGATGTCGATCAAGGGGTTAACGTCACGGAAGATTCTGATGGAGTTCAAGACCCTGAACCGTCAGGTTTGGGGGCGACACTTTTGGACCCGAGGCTACTTTGTGGCCAGCTCGGGGAACATCACAGATAAACGAAATATATCTAACAGCAAAACCAAGAACCTCCGGACGCTGACTTTAAGATCGGTGGTGATCCGTAAACTTCAGTCGGCTTTCAGTCGACACCAAAGCCACCGGCTTTAGCCGCTGTTGTTGTTTGCTTTTTCATTAAAAAAAATCCCCAAGATGAAGCCACTGCATGATCCGCCGATTAACCGCCCCAATTATCCCAGCAACTTCCTCCGAGATGTCTCCTGAAGGCCGCAGCTGCATCTGATACAAATCAGCACATAGCGTGCCTGGTTCGAAACGTATGAAGGATGTCATGGAGGTTGGGATTAACTGAGCAAAGGTGCAGAAGCCGTAAGGGTTGCCTTAATCGCCGATATCATTAAGGGCCGGCCATATCATGACATCAATATTTGTGATCTAACGTCGCCACTGGTAAGGCAACTCGCGGATGGTGCCTGGCATGTCCATCGTCTTTAGGGCCTCTAAACAATCTAAGACGATGCACCGTTGGCGTTCCACATTTCCAGGCTCGCCAAACATGCTGCCCCGCCCGAACTTGACCCGAAGCGCGCGTGGCGGCTTGATCTTAGCCATGCGCTCTGGTTCGTTCCCCATAGAGATGGTGTAAAAACCGGATTGCTCCGCAGCGCGCTGGATCAGACCGACGGTCTGATGGCATTTGGGTCAGACAGGGACCAAAAGGAGGATGTTGACCTCGGCCGCCTTCAGTTGCTGTAATAGTTGTGGGACAGATTCAGTAAGCAACGTCACAATGTCGTTCACGTAGCTGAAGCTGTAGTGCGTTTTCGCAATCTTGCCGATGATTTTCTCCCTTTCCAGCTCTATCAACCGCTGGAGAGGAAAAATTACGTTGATGTCCTGCTCTACAAGGCTATGGTCGTAGTGGGCGTGGGCAATGCCGAAGTCTTCCTGTCGAGCGGTTTTGGGAATTTCCCGGAACGAGGGGTCGCCGTGAATGGAGGTGGTGTCGAAGGGTGGCTGACTTCTTTTGAGATACAGGCCGCCGCTGGTGATCAGGGCAATGGCCTGCTCCGACGGTTTTCCCCGGTAGACAGTCCAGGGCACTTCTTCACTAACGATCAGCGGATAGCGCTTGACGACTTCCAGCACGTTGCCGGCCTGGAATTCGGCCAAGCCCTCCTCAACCCATTTATCGTATGCGATTTTGAACGACTCGAGATTGATAAGCATGAAATACCTGAAACGGTTGCCATGACGATTTCAGGCCACAAGACCTGCGCAGCAGTATTTGATTGCTACATCATCGTCAGCGAGGAGGATTAAGCCACTGACAAAGAATTTGGAGCGCCGATAAAATTATAACTATCTTAAATCATTATAAATTTTAAAGTGCCCGGGGCCGGAATCGAACCGGCACGGAGCTTAGCTCCAAGGGATTTTAAGTCCCTTGCGTCTACCAATTCCGCCACCCAGGCAGGCGGCGATCCGAACGGATCAGTTGCCAGCATACACAAAAGCGAGCAGAGGCGAATTGACCCAGATCAAGGCTTCCGGCTTGATAATCCGGCAAGCTGCGCCTAATCTGAACGAGGAGCGAGCCCATGCCCATCAACCTGCAGGACCTCAGGGAGTCCAACGAGTTTCTCAACACCATCCTCGACAACATGGGGGCGGCGGTCCTGATCGCCGACGAAAATTACCAGATCCACCAATTCAACGACTCCTTCCTCGCCCTCTTCGACAGCGCCACCATCTCCGCGATGAAGAGCTTCGGCGAGGTCAGCGGCTGCGTCAACGCCGTCAGGGAGAACAAGGCCTGCGGCGAGACCTCCGCCTGCGCAGCCTGCGTCCTGCGGCACTCGCTCATCCAAACCCTGGTCGCCGATGCGCCGGTGAACCGCAAGCCCCTCGAACGGGTTTTCTACATCCGCGGCCAGGCGGTCCACAAGTACCTGCGCTTCACCACCCGGCGCATCGTCTACCGCGGCCGCACCATGATCCTCGTCATCATCTACGACGTGTCGGACATCGAGCGCCAGAAAGTCGAGCTGCAGCGCAAGCAGGCGCTGATCGACGAGGATCTCAAGGCCGCCGCGGCGATTCAGCGCAGCCTGCTGCCCGAGGGGGACCTCTCGCTGCCGAACCTCCGCCTAGCCTGGAAATTCGACCCCTGCGAGCGCATCGGCGGCGACATTTTCAACATCCAGCGCGTGGACGACGACCAGGTGGGCCTCTACATGATCGATGTCTGCGGCCACGGGGTGCCCGCGGCGCTGATATCGGTGGCGGCCTCGCAGTATCTCGCGGGGCCGCGCGGCCTGCTGGGAAGCGGCTGCCAGCTGGCCTCCCCGGCGACTGTGCTCAACCACGTCAACGCGGCCTTTCCGTTCGAGCGCTTCGACAGCTATTTCAGCATCGTCTGCATGAGCATCGACACCCGCCGCGGCATCCTCACCTACAGCGGCGCGGGGCATCCGCCCCCCGTGCTCGTGCGCGGCCCCGGAACGCTCGAGATGCTGGACCGCCGCGGCCCGGTCATCGGTTCCAGCCCGGGCGACCCCTACGGCCAGAGCGAGGTGCGCCTGGAGCCGGGGGACAAGATCATCCTCTACACCGACGGCCTCACGGAAAACCGCGGCCGCGCGGGCCGGGCCTTCGGCCGGGAGCGGTTTCACCAAATCCTGCGGGAAAGCGGTGGCCGGCCGGCCGCTGAACTGATCCGCGGCCTGCACGAGCAGGTCCGGGCGTTTCTCGAGGGCGTCAAACCGGACGACGACATCAGCGTGCTGGGCGTCGAGTACACCGGGGCGGCGGGCCATCACTACACCATATGAACTCGGCCCCCGGCCCGGCGGCCGGGCCTTTCGGGCGTGCCGGAGGGGGTCAGGAGAAAACCGCCGGGGCGAACTCGAAGCGGTGCTGGTGGATGAGGGCCACGCAGGCGTCGACGGCCTCGGGGTCGTAGAGCACGCCCCGTTTTTCCGAGATCTCATCCAGCGCCTTGTCCAGCCCCATGGAGGGCCGATAGGGGCGGTGGGAGGACATGGTCTCGACCACGTCGGCCACCCCCACGATGCGCGCCTCCTGCAGGATGCCCTTCCCGCTCAGCCCCTGCGGGTAGCCGCTGCCGTTGAGCCGTTCGTGGTGCTGGAGCACGATGCGGGCCACCGGCCAGGGGAACTCGACGCTCTGCAGGATGTCGAAGCCGGCCTGGGAGTGGCCCCTGACCATGCTCATCTCCAGGGCATTCAGCTGCGCGGGCTTGGCGAGAATCTCCGCCGGCAGGGAGATCTTGCCGATGTCGTGGATCGCCGAGGCGATGGCGAGCCCCTCGAGCCGCTCGGGCGAGAGGCCCATCTCCCGGCCGATGGCGCGGGCGAGCTCCGCCACCCGGCGCTGGTGGCCGGAGGTGTAGGGGTCGCGCTTCTCCACCGTCTTGGCGATGGCGAGCACGGTGCCCCCGATGACCTTCTTCAGCTGCTCGAGGCTCTGCAGCAGCTCCTGCTGGGCGTGCTCGCGGCGTTCGACCTCGCAGCGCAGCAGCTCGTTGCTTTTGAGGAGCTCTTCGGTCCGCTGGCGGACGAGCCACTCGAGGTTGCAGTTGAGCGTCTGCACCTGCCGCTCCGCGCGCCACTTGGCGCTCAACGCGGACCCGAACTGCACGATCTCCTGGGGGTGGAAGGGTTTCTGCAGAAACAGCAGCCGGTCGGAGAAGCCCAAAGAGCGCGGCAGGCGGCCGAGTTCGCTGCCGATGTAGCCGGTCACCAGGACGATGTTCGCGGCCGGGTCCAGGTGCAGGATCTGCTCGGCGGCCCAGATCCCGGAGGGCCCCGGGGGCATGTTCACGTCGAGAAACACCGCGGCAAATGAGTCGCCCCGCGCCGCCGCCCGGCGGACCTCCTCCACGGCCTCCACTGCCTGGCAGCGGCACACCGTCCGGAAGGAGGCGGCCTCCGGCCATTCAGGATCGCCCCCCTTGCCCGAGGCCCCGGGCCGGGCCGGGGCGGATTCGAGGATCTCCCTGTAGATTTCTAAGATGGACGGGTCGTCGTCGACCGCAAGGATGCTGAACACGTTGTCACCCAAGGTGCGCGTTTGATCCTTTTCAAGCCAGCGGAACTTCAGCCCGACCTGATGCAAAATCGGCACCAACCGGCTGCGCGCAGCGCAGCCGGTTGGTGCCTTGGCTTGGGCGTTTCGGCGCGCGCGGGCCGGCGGCCCACTTTTTTTCCGTAAACTACCCGGAATCACATTTAATAATTTATATCGCAGTTTGCGCCGCGCTGCGCCGCCGAAAGGGCGCTGGCGGCCGGGCAGCAAGTTCCGGGAGGCGCCGGGAGAGTCGGCGGCCGCAGACCGTCAAGCCCGGCCGCGCCCCTGGGCCCCGGGCATGCGGTGAACCTTGACGATCGAGCCTTGTCAAGGAGGGGCAGTTCTGTTAGATGGGGCCCCATGAAAGTGCCTGAAGTGAATCCGAAAATCATTTTGGCGTCGCAGTCCCCGCGGCGCCGCTACCTGCTCGAGCGCGCCGGGCTGAAATTCAGCGTCATCCCCAGCACGGTCGACGAGGCCGCGCTACCGGCGGATGACCCGGCCCTGCTGGTGCGGGCCCTGGCCGAGGCCAAGGCCGCCGATGTGGCCGGCCGTTTCCCGCAGAGCTGGGTGATCGCGGCCGACACGATCGTCCTGGTGGAGGGCCGGGTCCTGGGGAAACCCGGCTCCGAGAACGAAGCGCGCGCGATGCTCGCCCGCCTGAGCGGCCGCACCCACCAGGTGCTGACCGGCTACTGCCTCTGCTGCCGCGGCCTGGATCGGCGGGTGAGCGAGGTGGTTTCAACGGATGTGCTCTTCAAGCTGCTGACCCCGATCGAGATCGACTGGTACATCCGCACCGGCGAGCCCTTCGACAAGGCCGGCGCCTATGCCATCCAGGGCATCGGCACCTTCCTGGTCAAGCGCATCAACGGCTCCTACACCAACGTGGTCGGGCTGCCGGTGTGCGAGGTGATCGAGCACCTGATCCGGGAGGGGGTCGTCGGCTGGGACCCGGCCGCGGCCAACGCCCTCGAGGCCAAGACCCCATGAGCGAGCCCATCGCCCTCCGCCTGGAAGCCGTGGCCGGCCGCATCCGCGCCGCCGCCGCCGCCTGCGGCCGGCACGCCGACAGCGTGCGCCTGGTGGCCGTTGCCAAGACCTTCCCGCCCGAGGCGGTCCGCATGGCGGCGGCGGCCGGGGCGCAGGACATCGGCGAGAACTACATCCAGGAGGCGCGCGACAAATACGCCGCGCTCCAGCCGCTGCCGCTGCGCTGGCACTTCATCGGCCGGCTGCAGACCAACAAGGCACGGACCGCCGTGCGCATCTTCGAGCTGATCCACACCGTGGACTCCGTGAAGCTCGGCCGCGAGCTCGACCGCTGCGCCGGCCGCATCGCCAAGCTCCAGAAGGTGCTGGTCCAGGTCAACGTGGCCGGCGAGGCCGCCAAGTCCGGGGTCGCCCCGGAGCAGGCCCCGGCCCTGGTGCGCGAGCTCTCGCGCTTCGAGCACATCGCGGTCAAGGGGCTGATGACCCTGCCGCCCTTCTTCGACGACCCGCAGCGGGTGCGCCCGATCTTCGCCGCCCTGCGGCAGCTGAGCGAGCGGATCCGCGAGGCGGCGCCGGCCGGGGTCGAGATGCAGGAGCTCTCCATGGGCATGACCGGGGATTTCGAGGCCGCGATCGCCGAGGGGGCGACCCTCGTGCGGATCGGAACGGCCATCTTCGGGGAGCGCGCATGAGGATCCTGCTGCACGCCTGCTGCGGCCCCTGCGCCATCTTCCCGGTGCAGCAGCTGCGCGCGGAGGCCATGGCGGTGACGGGCTTCTTCTACCCCCACAACATCCACCCCTACGCCGAGTGCCTGCGCCGCCGGGAGACGCTGCAGGCGTATGCCGACCGGATCGACCTGCCGCTTGTCATCGACGGCGGCTACGACCTGGAGGGGTTCCTGCGCGCCGTCGTCCACCGCGAAGAGGAGCGCTGCGGCATCTGCTACCGCGAGCGGCTCACCGCCGCCGCGCGCGCCGCGAAAAACGGGGGCTTCGAGGGGTTCACAACCACCCTGCTCTACAGTCGGTTCCAAAAGCACGATGCCATCCGCCGCACCGGCGAGGCGGTGGCCGGGTCGATCGGCATCCCCTTCGTGTACCGGGATTTCCGTGCCGGGTGGCAGTACGGCGTGCAGGAGTCCAAGCGGCTGGGGATGTACCGGCAGCCATACTGCGGATGCATTTACAGCGAAAAGGAGCGCTATTTCAGGACGGCTTCGTAGACGGCCGAACCTCTTCCCGCCGCCGGCTGGATTCAGCATCCTGCGCGTACCTGTCGCGGCTGGAAGCCGCTCCCGCGGGAGAACACTCAACGCATTGACCGAGACGATCCATCGCGGCCCGAACCCTTGACCTCCGACAATTTATGTTCGGCAACTTCATCTATTTCATCCTGGTCCTGCTGATCTACCTCACCTACACCCCGGCGGAGCAGACCCATTTCAGCGCGGCCGAGAGCCTGCTGCTCGCCGGCCTCCTGAGCCTCGCCTTCGCGGCCGCCACCCGCCACGGCTTCAAGCGCATCGAGCTCGGGATGGGACGGATCGGCTCGGGTTCGGCCGCGGCCCGCTTCCAATCAGCGCAGCTGCGCGGCTCGGTCCTGGCAGTGGCCGTGTTCGCCCTGGATGTGTACGGGCTCAACCTGCCCTCCTTTCTTATCGACGCGCCGCTCTTCAGCCGTGCGCCCACGCTGCAGGCGCTCCTTTTCCTCGCGCTTTTCACCGGGCACCTGTGCCTGGTCTGGGCGTTCGGCTTCGAGGTCTACCGCCGGCTGCACCCCTTCGCCGGGGGGAACCGCCGCCATTATGTGGGCTCGCATGTCTCCTTCTCGCTGCCGGTGCTGATCCCCTGGGCGCTCACCTCGGCCCTGGCCGATGCCGTCAACGCCCTGCCCTTCGAATCGCCCCGGGCCTTTCTATCGACGACCGAGGGCCAGTTCGCCTACTTCGGCCTGATCATGCTGGCCATCGCCCTGGTCGGGCCGTTGATGATCCAGAAGCTCTGGCGCTGCACCCCGCTGGCGGCCGGGGGGCACCGGGAGCGGATCGAGGCCCTGTGCCGGCGGGCCGGCATGGACTACCGGGACATCCTCTCCTGGCCGCTCTTCGGCGGCCGGATGGTCACCGCCGCCGTGATGGGGCTGATCCGCCGCTTCCGCTACATCCTGGTGACTCCCGCCCTGCTCGACCTGCTCGAGCCCTTCGAGGTCGACGCCGTGGTCGCCCACGAGATCGGCCACATCAAGCGCCGGCACCTGGTCTTCTACCTCGTCTTCTTCGCCGGCTACCTGCTGGTCGCCTACGTCGCCTTCGATCTGATCCTCTACCTGATGCTCTTCGTCGAGCCGGTCTGGTGGCTGGTGCACCACAGCGGGGTCAACGAGGCGACCGCCGCCTCGACGATCCTGAGCCTGATGATGATCGGCGTCTTTCTCGTCTATTTCCGCTTCGTGTTCGGCTATTTCATGCGCAACTTCGAGCGCCAGGCCGACACCTACGTCTACCGGCTCTTCGACAGCGCCCGGCCGCTCGTCACCACGCTGCAGAAAATCGCCTTCACCAGCGGCGAGCCCCGCAACCAGCCCAACTGGCACCACTTCGGCATCGGCGAGCGCATCGACTACCTGCAGCGCTGCGAGCGCGACCCGGACTGGATCCGGCGCCACGACGTCAAGGTGCGCCGGAGCATCGCCGTCTACCTGGCCGGCCTCGTCCTGCTGGGGACGGTCGGCTACCAGCTCAACCTGGGCACGATGGGCGCGCGCATGAACAACCACCTGTTCGCGAAGGTCATCGTCCGCCAGCTCGAGCGCCAGCCTGCCAACCCGGCCCTGCACGGGCTGCTGGGGGATTTCAAGTACGCCCGAAAACAGTACGCAGAGGCGCGCAGCGCCTGGGAATCCGCGCTGGCCTTGAAACCCGACACCCCCGCCGTGCTCAACAACCTGGCCTGGCTGCTCGCCACCTGCGAGGAGCCGGGTCTGCGCGACCCCGTCCGCGCCTTGGAGCTCGCCGAGCGGGCGGCCGGCCTGGAGCAGTCCGCCTACATCCTGGACACCCTGGCCGAGAGCTACCACGTCAACGGCCGCCATGCCGATGCGGTCGCCGCCGCGCGGCTGGCCCTGCGCCTGGCCACGGGGGACCCCGCCCACTACGAGCGGCAGCTCGCGAAATTCCTCGCAGCCGCGGGGGAGTAAGGAAGGGAGAGGAAGCGGGGTGCGGGAGTCAACGATCCGTTGTGCGCACTGCGGAGAGGCTAGCGTTTCGGGTTCACGACGGGGGCATAACCGATTGCGGGGGGACCGGCTGCGGGCCGACCGGCGCTACCCTCAGCGCGGCGGGGGGTTGCGTTTGCGGTAGTGGATGAAAAGCTTGCGGGCGCCCCCGGCGACGAGAAAGAGCGCCACGAAGTAGAGGCTGAAATAGATGAAGGCGGTGGCCCCGGAGAACTGCTCGATCTGCCGAATCTGGGGCATGACCTGGGGGATGCGGAAGCAGAGGCCGACGCCGGCCAGCACCAGCAGCACCCCCCAGGCGAGTTGAAGTCCCTGCTTAAGATTGTCGTCCATGGATGAAGCAGTAGACAGGGTGTTTCGTGTTTGGTGTTTCGTGTTTAGTGAATGCAGGGCGCACGGCTGAACCACCTGAAAAAATCGATTCGCGCAACCCCTTTCCTCACCGTAAACCGTGCACCGGGAAGCGATCGGCTATCCCGTCAGACCGCCCGTGAAGAGCGGCTTGCGTTTCTCCAGGAAGGCGCGCGTGCCCTCCTTGGCGTCGGGGCTGGCCATGCAGAGCGCAAACGCCTCGATCTCGATGTGGCAGCCGGTGGCCAGGTCGGCGTTCAACCCGCTGTTGACGGCCTGCTTCACGGCCCGCAGCGCCACTTTGCCCTTGGCGGCCATCTCGCGCGCGGTCTTGAGGACCTCCTCCATCAGGGCGGCGGCCGGCACCACCCTGTTGACCATGCCCATCTGCAGGGCCTCGGCGGCCGTGATCATGCGGCCGGTGAACATGAGCTCCTTGGCCAGGTTGGCCCCGATCAGCCGCGGCAACCGCTGGGTGCCGCCGAAGCCCGGCATGATCCCCAGGGTGATCTCGGGCAGGCCGAAGCGCGCGCTGTCGGCCGCGTAGATGAAATCGCAGGCCAGGGCGATTTCGCTGCCACCCCCCAGCGCGAAGCCGTTGACGGCCGCGACGACCGGGATCGACAGCCCCTGCAGCCCGGAGACGACGTCGTGGCCCGCGCGCGCGAAGCACTTGGCCTGCAGCGGGCCGAAGGTGGCCAGCTCGGTGATGTCCGCGCCCGCCACGAAGGCCTTCTCCCCAGCGCCCGTCAGCACCAGCACCCGGATCTCCTCGTCCGCCGCGACGGCGCCCAGCGCCTGCGCCAGTTCGGCCAAAAGCGACTGGTTCAGGGCGTTGAGCGCCTTGGGCCGGTTGAAGGTGATGGTGGCGATCCCCTGCTCGAGTTGGAAGAGAATGTTCTCGTAGGCCATGTTTCCTCCCTGAAGCGGTTCGTGTGGTTGCCGGCCGCGGCACCGGGCGGCGGGGGCTACCCCGCGGATCCGGGCGGCGGCGCGCCCAGCGCCGTGGGGCTGATGTCCTGGATGTAGCTGCGGATGCCGCGTACGATCGAATTGGCCACCTGCTCCTGGAACGCGGGCGTGGTCAGCAGCCGGCACTCGTCGCGGTTGCTGATGAAGGCGGTCTCCACCAGGACCGACGGCATGCGCGCCCCGAGCAGCACGTAGAAGGGCGCCTGCTTCACCCCCTTGTCCTTGATGCGCGGATAGCCGTTGGCGGCGAGGTGCGTGACCATCCCGGACTGTACGAAGGCCGCCAGGCGGCTCGACTCGTTGATCTTGGCGTTCTTGAGCAGATCGTTCAGGATGGAGTGCAGGTCGCTGATGTTCTTGGTGGAGGTGGCGTTCTCCATGGCGGCGACCCGGATCGACTCGTCGTCGGTCGCCAGGTTCAAAAAGTAGGTCTCCGTGCCGTAGGCGCGCGGGTCGCGCGAGGCGTTGGTGTGGATCGAGATGAAGAGGTCCGCGCGGTGAGTGTTGGCGAAGGCCGTGCGCTCCTCGAGCGTGAGGTAGCGGTCGTCGTTTCTGGTCATCAGGACCTCGAGGCCGACATCCTCTTGCAGCTTGCGGGCCAGACGCCGGGCGATCTGCAGCACGATGTCCTTTTCGTGCACCCCCGGGATGAACCCGGGCGCACCGAAGTCCTTGCCGCCGTGGCCCGGGTCGATCACCACGCGCCGCACCCCCAGGGCCAGCTGCTTGGCCAGCGCCCCGCGCGGCATCTTGCGGGTCTTGTCGACGAGCGCCTCGCCGGCCGCCCCCCCTCTGCCGGGGGTCGGCGGGGGGGCCGCGCCGTTTGCGCCCCAGACGTCGATGACGATGCGGAAAGGGTCCTTGAGCGAGAAGACCTTGTAGGTCTCGAAGGACTTGATGTCGAGCACCACGCGCACCGAGTCCAGGGTGTTGCGCGCGGCGCGGGCGTCGCTCAGGAGGTCGTCGTTGATCGGGATGGATTTCTGAACCCCCTCGCCGATGGTGCTGTGGGCCAAATCGACGTAGAGCCGCGGCGGCTTGTCG
The DNA here is from genome assembly GCA_025454255.1 of Desulfobacterales bacterium. Lineage (GTDB taxonomy): Bacteria > Desulfobacterota > Desulfobacteria > Desulfobacterales > SpSt-501 > SpSt-501. The sequence continues at coordinate 26,004 of JALOOU010000045.1, forward strand.
ATGGAGGGGTCCGCCCGGAGCAGCCGGTGGCTGAAGTCGGTCTCGCGGTCGGCGTAGACCACGACCCGGGTGTAGTCCGGGTTGGACCAGTGGCGCAGATCCTGCACGATCGAGAGCCCCTCCTCCTCGGGGGCGGGCTTGGCGGGTGGCTTCGCGGACTTCGCCGCCGCCGGCTCGGCCTCGGCCGCCGGCGGCGGCGCCTGCGGCCGGCGGGCCACACCCGCCGGCGGGGCCCAGGGCCGCGGCATGCCCTGCAGCTCCTTGGTGGCCATGCCGGCGTAGGGGCTCTCCGGGTGCTCCTTGACGATCTTTTCGAAATTTTCCTGGGCGGCCTTCAGGTCCGAGTTGAACTTGAGCCCCTTGTGCAGGTCGTAGTAGAGCATCCCCTCCATGTAGAGGCTCGCGGCGACCCACTCCCCGGCCGGGTCCTCGAGGGGCCGATGCACAGCATCCACTCGCGCCGGTTGGCCTCGGTCGGCTTGCCGCGCCGCAGCTGCTTAAAACACGCCTCGGCGCTCTGGTAGCCCTGTTTCGCCGCGCGCGCCTCGGCGCTGCTCTTTCGGGGCGCGGCCGGGGCCTCCTTGGGGGCGGCAGCGGCCGCAGCGGCGGTGCTCTTTTCCCGGGCGGGTGCCTTGCCGGGCTTCTCCTCCCGTGCTGCCGGCTCGCTCATCTTCTGGAGCTCGGCCGCGGCCCGCTCGCGGTAGGCGCTGCCCGGGAACTGCTTCTGGATCTGCTCGAAGAGTTCGGCCGCCTTCCTGCCGTCGGCCGGTTTTTGGGAAAATTTGGCAAGGTCCCGGTAAAGCGCACCGGACTGGAAGAGGCTCGCCGGCGCCCAGGGCCCGCGGTTGTCCTGGCGGTAGACCGCCTGGAACTTCTCGATGCACCGCTCCCAGTTCTGGCGCTGCTTCTGGGCGGCCGGATCCTTGCGCAGCGCGCGCACGCAGGCGTCGGCGTCGAAAAACGCGTTGCTCAGGTCGGCGGCGGCGGTTTCACCGGGCGGGACGACCCCGGCCAGGAGAAGCCAGAGAAGCGCCCAACAGACCAACTGTGCACGGGCTCGCGGCATGCAACCAAGTGTTCGGTGGTGCCCCGGATGGGCAGATGGATGTTTACGGGTCGATTCGTTCAGACTTTACCCCAAATCGATTGGAAATTCCAGGCGAATCGACGGTTTTTTTCGATCCATCGGCCGCATCTGGCGTGCGCCCGCCGGCCAGCGCCTGCATCCGGCTCAGCGCGTTCAGCGCCTCGAGCGGGGTGAGCGCTTCGAGCTCCAGGCCGCGCAGCTCCTCGAGCACCCTGGCCTCGGGGGGGCGGAAGAGCTCCAGCTGCATCGGGCCCGGTTTGGCGTCCCGGGGGGCGGGCATCGAAACCGGGGCGCCGTGCTCCCCGCTCTCGATGCCGAAGAGGATCCGCTTGGCCCGGCGGATCACCGCCGGCGGGATCCCGGCCAGGCGGGCCACCTGGATCCCGTAGCTGCGGTTGGTGCCGCCGGGCACGAGCTTGTGCAGGAAGATGATCTCGTCGTTCCACTCCTTGACCGCGATGTTGAAGTTCTTGACGCGCGGCTTGCGGTCGGCCAGATCGGTGAGCTCGTGGTAGTGGGTGGCGAAGAGGGTCTTGACGCCGGTGCCGTTCAGGTCGTGCAGGTACTCGGCCACGGCCCAGGCGATGCTCAGCCCGTCGAAGGTGCTGGTGCCGCGGCCGATCTCATCGAGAATGACCAGGCTGCGGCCGGTGGCATGGTTCAAAATGTTGGCGGTCTCCTGCATCTCGACCATGAAAGTGCTCTGGCCCTGGGAGAGGTTGTCGAGCGCGCCGACCCGGGTGAAGATCCGGTCGACGATGCCGACGGCGGCCTTGCGCGCGGGGACGAACCCCCCCATCTGGGCCATGATGACGAGCAGGGCCGCCTGCCGCAGCACGGTGGACTTTCCGGCCATGTTCGGCCCGGTGATGATCAGCACCTGGTTGGCCGCATCGTCCAGCTCGAGCGAGTTGGGCACGAAGCGCTCCCCGCCGATCATCTTCTCCACCACCGGGTGGCGCCCCTCCTCGATGAGCAGGCGCCCGTCCTCGAGGATCTCCGGTCGGCAGTAGTGGTTCTGGTCGGCCGCCTCGGCCAGGTTCAAAAGGCAGTCGAGCTCGGCCAGAAACCGCGCCACCGTCTGCAGCTGCGGATGGCGCTCCGCGGCCGCCGCGCGCACCTGCTGAAACAGTCGGTGCTCGAGTTCGGCGCGCTGCTGCTCCGCGCCCAGCACCTTGGCTTCAAAGCGCTTGAGCTCGTCGGTGATGTAGCGCTCGGCGTTGACCAGGGTCTGTTTGCGCACGTAGTGGGCCGGGGCCGCGTGCGCGCGCGCCTTGGGCACCTCGATATAGTAGCCGAAGACCCGGTTGTAGCTCACCTTGAGGCTGTTGACCCCGGTCGCCTCGCGCTCCTGTTTCTCCAGCCGCGCGAGGTATCCTTTGGCGTCGCGGCTGATGGCGGCCAGCTCGTCCAGCTCGGCGTCGAAGCCGGCCTTGATGAGGTGGCCCTCGTGGATCCCCGGCGGGGCGTCCTCGCGGATGGCGCGCTCGATCAGCCCGGCCAGCCGTTGGAGCTCCTCGATCGGCCCCGGCGGCGTGAAGCGCTCCGCCGAGAGCCCGCCGAGCTCGGCCCAGAGGACGGGCAGGACCTGAAGCGAGCGCATCAGCGCCAGGAGGTCGCGCCCGTTGGCCTGGTTCATGACGGTCTTGCTGCCCACCCGCTCCAGGTCGTGCACCGCCTTGAGCCGCTCGCGCAGCGCGCGCCGCGCGATCACCCGCTCGCGGGCCTCGGCCACGGCTTCCTGGCGCTGCGCGATGGCCTGCCGGTCGCGCAGCGGGCTGAGCAGCCAGCGCTGGAGCAGGCGCGCCCCCATGGCGGTGCGGGTGTGGTCCAGCACCGAAAGCAGGGTGCCGCGGCGCGAGCCGGTGCGCAGGTTGCGGGTCAGCTCCAGGTTGAGCCGGCTGGTCTCGTCGACCACCAGGCAGGCGTCGAGCGAATAGCTTTCCAGGCGCGTAAGGTGCGCGGTCTGCTGCTTCTGGGTCTCGGCGACATAGGCCATCAGCGCCCCGGCCGCAGCCACGCCGGCGCGGAAGTGCTCGCAGCCGAACCCTTCCAGGTTGACGGTCTGGAATTGCTCGGTCAGCCGGCGGTAGGCCCGGCGGTAGTCGAACTCCCGGTCGTTCAGATAGGTGACCGCCGCCGCAAGGCCCTGCTCCGCCTCGGCCCCGCCCCGGGCGCTCTCGGGCAGCAGGATCTCCTTCGGTCCCACCCGCCGAACCTCCTCCCGCAGCGCCTCGGGATCTGCCGATTCGGTGGCGCGGAAGGTGGCGGTGGAGATGTCGAGGTAGGCCAGCCCCGCGGCGCCGCCGGCGCGCGCCAGCGCCAGGATGAAGTTGTCGGTGCGGGCGTCGAGGAACTCCTCGTCGACGATCATACCCGGCGTGATGACGCGCACGACCTCGCGGCGCACCAGGCCCTTGGCGGCGGCCGGGTCCTCCACCTGGTCGCAGACGGCCACCTTGTAGCCGTTTTCGATCAGCCGGGCGATGTAGCCGGTGGCGGCGCGGTGGGGCACCCCGCACATCGGCACGGGGGACTCGTCGTTTTTGTTGCGGGAGGTCAGGGTGATGTCGAGCACACGCGCGGCGGTCTCGGCATCTTCGAAGAACATCTCGTAGAAGTCCCCCATGCGGTAGAACAGAATGGCATCCGGGTGCTCCCCCTTGATCTGGAGGTACTGCCGCACCATGGGGGTCGACTTGGGGGCGGTCATTTCACTTTCGGAACGGGTGCGACGGAAGCTCCCCGCCTCAACGCGGGTGGGTCGGGGAGGTGATGGAGGACTCGGGCGGGTCGCCGGGCAACGGTTCGCCCTTGAGCCGCGCCAGCTCGGATTTGAGCGCGTTGGCCTCGGCCTCGCGGTCGGCGGCGGCGGCCGAGAGCTGCTTCAAGGCCTTGCGTTTGCGCACCTTGTCGGGCAGCGCGAAGACAAAGGCCACCAGCAGCCCGAAGACGAAAAAGATGAGGTAGAACACCGCCAGCGGCAGCTGGGGTGAGCGGTATTCAGGCGTCACGCCGAGGTTGAACCGCAGACTCTGATCGGTTCCGAAAAAATGGCTCTCGTTCTGGTACATCGCCAGACCCATGACGGCCAGGATGATCAGCCAGATGACCAGCTTCGACTTGTTCATGTGAGCGTCTCCGGAAGAGTGGATTCAAGGCGCGATCGCCGCGAAATGTGGTTTCAGGTTGTCGCAGGTCTCCTTCAGGTGCTGGGGGATGACGCGAACGTCGGCGAAGACCGCCAGGGCGTTGGTGTCTCCCAGCCAGCGGGGGACCACGTGCAGGTGCAGGTGCTCCTCGATACCGGCGCCGGCCACCCGGCCTAAATTCAGCCCCACGTTGAAGCCCTCCGGCCGCATCACCCGCTTGAGCACCGCAACCGCCTGCTCAACGGTGGACATGAGCAGACCCATCTCCTCGCGGTCGAGCTCCGCGAGGGAAGCTACGTGCCGCAGCGGGGCCACGAGCAGGTGGCCGTTGATGTAGGGAAACTTGTTCATCAGGACCATGGTGCGCCGTCCCCGGTAAAGGAGCAGTTCCGCGCTGCCGGAGAGCGCCTGGCAGAAGACGCAGCCGTCAACCTTGTCGGCCAGGATGTACTCGATCCGCCAGGGGGCCCACATGGTTTTCATCGTCGTCGTCATCCGCCGCTGCCCATTTGCCCGAGCTCAAATCCGCTGTGCGCGCAGTTCAATATGTAAATGCTTCGGGGCCAAAATTCAACCCTTTTCTAGCGCCAGCGGAACCAGCTCGATCGCACCCCAGAGCGCCATCTGCTCGCCCGCCACGATCACCATCCCCTCCACCCCGGGGATGCGGCGCCCGTATGCGATGGCCCGGCGCAGATCCCTGGGCGACTGCACGAGGTTGCCGATCGCCGTGGCGGCGGCGTCCGCCAGGGCGCAGGAGCGTGCCACCACGCAGGCCGCATCGGCCCGACCGAAGCTGAGCGAGTGCCCGACGGTCCCGGAGGAGGTGCACACCGCCGCCGGCTCCCCGCCCCCGCCCACGACCACCCCGATCCGCAGGCTGAGGGGCGATGCTCCGGCGTAGAGCGCCACCGTGGCCGGGGCCGCGGTCTTCATAAAAATATCGCCCCCGTTTTCGACGATGACCTCCTCGCAGCGCTCGAGCAGCCCGCAGCCCACGCGGGCGGCGATGGCCCCGGCGACCGCGGCCATCGGCCCCACCCCGGCCGCCGCCGCGGCGGCGATCATCTCCCTGACCACCGCGGGGGCCGGGCCCCCGGCCCTCCAGGGGGAGAGCGCGTGCAAGAACCCGGGGTGTTCGCGGAGGTAGGCCTCCAGGCTCTCCCGTTGCGCGCACACCAGGCGGCGCGCGGCCTCGCGCTCCTCCCGCGAGGCCCGGATCATGAGGTCGGTTTCGCCCACGACCACCTGAAAGCTGGCCAGCCGGCCGCCGGCCGCGAGGCTGCGGTAGGTGCGCGGTTCGAACCCGCCGGCCGAGGGCGCGCGCGTGAAAGGTGCGCCCGTCATCCCCCGCCGCTCTGGATATAGGCCGGCCGCAGATGCGCGGGGCACTGGTCGATGAAGTAGGTGTCGGTCATGCCGGCGATGAAGTCGCGCACGATCTCAGCGGGGGAGTGCCCCGCGACATACTCCGGCGACATGCCGTTCAGAAACCCCCGGAAGATCACCGAGTCCAGCCGCTGGTCGGAGATGGCGGCGAGGTACTCCGCGAACAGGCGGCGGAAGAGCTCCCGGATGGCGCCGGTCTGCGGCTTCATGCGCGGGTTCAGGTAGATGCGATCCAGGTTGAACTGCTTAAGCCGGCGCAGGGCCTCGGAGACCTCCGGGCTGAAGGCCACGTACCCCTTTTCGTGGCTGGTTTTCAGGATGTCGGTCACCAGGTGGTAGACGATCGTGCCGTTGGTGTCGCCGAGCAGGCGCACGCTCGCCTGCGGCAGATCCTCGCGGCGGATCAGCCGCAGGCGGATGGCATCCTCAATGTCGCGGCCGATGTAGCTCACGGTGTCGGCCATGCGCACCACGCAGCCCTCCAGGCTCATGGGGGTGAGCTCGGTGTCGGGCCGGTCCTTCTTGGCCTGCATCTCGGCCGCGAGGCTCGCGAAGCTCTTTCCCGGCAGCGGCGCAAGGCTCTGGTTGTGCACCTCCCCGTCGTGGCAGAGGATCCCGTCCAGGGTCTGCAGGCAGAGGTTCCAGCCCTGCCCCTTGCGCTCGACCAGGTCGAGGAAGTGCACGCTCTGCACGTTGTGCTGGAAGGTGCCGATCCCGTGCTCCACGCACAGCTCGGAGAGAAACCGCTCGCCGTCGTGGCCGAAGGGGGTGTGGCCGATGTCGTGGCCGAGAGCGATCGCCTCGATCAAATCCTCGTTCAGGCCGAGGAAGCGGCCGATGCTGCGGCTGATCTTGGAGACGAGCTGGACGTGCAGCACGCGGTGGGTGATGTGGTCGTTGCGGATCAGGTAGAAGACTTGGGTCTTGTCGATGTAGCGCGCGTAGGCGCGCGAGTGCAGGATCCGGTCCACGTCAACGGAAAACGCCTGCCGGTAGCCCTCGGTCAGAAACTCCTCCGTGCGCCGGCGCAGGGCGTCCGTGTTCCTGACGGCGTGGGCCGAGAGGCCGGCGGCGTGGCGCAGGTCGAGCTGCTCGCGGATGCTGCGCAGCGGCGGCGGGTCAGATCTCTCCATTTGCAATCATCGTCTCCATGAGCTGGGTGTGGTCGATCCCGGCCCGGCGGAAGCCCTCCAGGCCGTATTTCATGTTGGCCTCGAGCACGCCGTAGCCTTCGCCGCAGCGGCAGATGTCGACGCCGACATCGTCCCAGCCGCAGGCCTCCGCCGTTCGCGCGGCGAGCGTCCGGGCCGCCGCGGGGACCGGCGCGAGGTCCACCCGGCCGCCGGCGGCGAGGTTCGAACGGAACTCCCCTGCGGCGCAGATGCGCCAGTAGGCGTGCACGACCCGGCCGCCGATGACGACCACGCGCATGTCCCGGTCGGCCGGCAGGTACTCCTGGATGTAGGCGATCCGGGTCTTCGCGCAGTAGTCGTGCAGCTCGCCCGGGGTGGTGATCAGGTAGACGCCCCGGCCCAGCGCGGAGCCGCGGGGGATCTTGCCCACGAACGGAAAACGGAAATGCTCGCGGATGCGCGCTTTCTGCACCGGCCCGTAGAAGACCCGGGTCCGCGGGTGCGGAATGCCCAGCAGCGAAAACAGGGCGCTCTGCCGGATCTTGTCCTGGGCGCAGGCATAGGTGTTCCAGCTGGGGAAGGTGCGTTTGCCCAGGGTGTGGAACAGGCTGGCGTAGAAGGCCGACGGGTAATAGACCGTCCCGGCCGCATGCATCAGGGCCCGCTCCCCCTCGCTGTAGTCCTCCAGGTTGGGTCGCACGCCGAGCGTCTGCACGTTGCGGCAGTTTCGCAGTCGGCGCTCAAGGGCGATCACTTTGCGCGTAACGCTCATGGCCTCGCTTCGAACAGTCTCTGGATCCGCTCCAGGCTGCGGGCGGTGTGGGTCCCGGCCCAGTAGAGTCTCAGGCAGCGCGGGCAGCGGCCGAACCCGGGTGCGGTCTGCCAGACGTAGTCGGGCACGGCGCCGCGGGCCTGCTGCCGGCCGATGGCCTCGATCGGCAGATTGCAGCGCAGGCAGCGGCTGAAGGGCCTGAGGTCGCACGCCGACAGCCCCAGCTCCCGGAGCACCTGCGCGGCCTGCGCGAACGGGTCGTCGGCGCGGATGAAAATCGCGGCCCGCTCCGGGAGCGCGGCGAGCACGCGGCGCGTGCGCGTCAGCAGAATGCGCCCCTCGCCGCAGCGCTGCGGGAACTTGGCCGGCGGGCACTCGGTTTCAAGGAGCGCATCGAAGCCCAGCAGGCGCAGCCATTTGCCCAGCCGGCCCAGCGTGCGTTCGACGGCGAATGCGGGGGCTCCTGGCGGCGAAGCGCCGGAGGGCGAAGCGTGCGTATGCATCGATAACCCGGGCACGTGGCGTTTCACGGGGGTTTCCGTCCAAACCCGGCCAGCGGCACTATAGCCAAAGCCTGCGGGCAGGTCAATTGCAGGAATTAACCACCGCTCAAGAATTCCCGCAAGTTGCCGATACTTCTAGAGCTGGCTTCGCAGCCGCTGCTGTCTGTCCGCCGGCGCCGCCCCAACCGCCCGACCGGCGGTGCGGCCGGGCCCCGATGGGGGCGCGAGCGGCTGCCGGCGCATCAACGCAAATTGCCATAAGAATGGACCCCGACGCATGCGCAGGCGGAAACTTCTTCTGGGCGTTTTTTTAATTTTGATAGTTGGTGTTGTCGCGATGGTGGCGGCCGAGCTGAACCGGGAGGTCATCCAGCTGCACGACGGCAGGCTGATCCCGGTCGAGCGCATCTGGCAATCGGGAACCGACCTCTTCTACGAGAACGGCAAGGAGATCGGTTTTGTGAGCCGGGCGCAGGTCAAATCGGTCGGGGCGCTCGGCGCCAAGCAGAGCCTGCAGGCGGCCGGCGGCCGGGTCGCACGGTTTTTCGACCGCCGCCTGATCGACCTCGGCCCGCTGCTCGGGCGCGCGGCCGCCTCGACGGCCGCCTGGCCGATCCACCCGGCAGCGGCGGCGGCGCCGCTCGCTCTCGTCCTGCTCGTCGTGGCGCTGCGCCGGCTCCGCGGCCGCCTGCCCGCCGGGCGCACCGCGGCAGCCGCCGCCGATGCCCCGGCCCCCCCGCGCGCGCCCAAAACCGATGAGCTCCCCCGCCGCGCCGACGTGGTCCGGTTTTTTCTGAACCTCTACCGCCACCAGCTCGGGGCCGACGCCGATGCCCCGGCGGAGTTCATCCACCTGCCCTGCGGCTCCGGGCCCAACCGGACCTACGAGCTGCGCGTCAAACACCATGCCGACTGGATCAAGCGCCGCATGAGCATCGGCCCGCTGGGCGAGGACAGCGGCAGCAAGAGCACCTGCTACTACGTCATCTTCGACCAGCACCTGGTGGTCAAGATTCCGCCCAAGCCCATCCTCAACTTCGAGGACTACGTGACCGGCCTGAAAAAAGAGCGCCACATCGTCGCGCGCCTGGCGCCGCGGGAGTGCATCGTCCCGACGGTCTCGGTGATCCTGGATCGGCTCCACCCGACGTCGGCCGGTCCCGGCGCGACCGCGGAAACCCAGGACGAGAAGCACATCGGCTGGCTGCAGAAATCGGTCGAGGCCCAGGAGCACCTTAAGATCAACGGCACCTTCGTCTATTTCATGGACCTCTCCCAGCATCGCTTCCTCAGCCACATCATCGACGCCGCCCACGACATTACCGACGCCGTGCACGCGGAAATCACCGCCGTGCCCGAAATTCTGCGCAACCCGGGCAAGTTCAAGGACCGCTACGTCGCCGAAAACGAGTCGGTGGGCTTCGAGATCCGCGACCTGTTCAACCAGTGCGAAGTCGAGATCACCCGGCAGTTGAAGCAGCTGGGCAAATCGGCGGTCGTGCCCCCCTACCGGATCCAGAAATGGTTTCTGCAGTACCTGGAATCCCGCGCGCTGGGGGAGATGGGGGAAGGCATCACCGCCGAGCTGGCCAACTCCATCACCTATGTGTTCGCCGCCCAGTTCCAGAAGCACCGCGCGAGCGTCGAAGCCTTCCTCGCTGCGGCCCGGCGCTACTCGGCGCGGCTGGCTCTGGACCAGAACCGGCAGGTCGTCTCCGGGATCATCGCCAAGCTGCTGGACCTGCTGGCGGAACTCGACCAAAAGCAGGTCGCCATGCGCGACCTCAAACCCGACAACCTGCTGGTGGCCGGCGACCCGCAGCGCTACCCGGCCTTCCTGCGAACTCCAGGGGAATATTCGCTGGGAATCATCGACGTCGAGACGGCGGTGGTCTTCGAGCCGGCCGAGGCGGGCCCGATCCGCCAACCCCTGCTGGGCGGCACCCCCTACTATGCCACGCCCTCGCACCTGCTGCCGAACGCGGTGCTCGCGCGCTGCTACGCGCAGCCTGGCCGCATCCTGCACTTCCAGGATTGGCACGCCGTTCTCGTCATGATCTACAAGACCGTCACCGGCGAGCTGCTCTTCGAGCGCACCGCCCAGAAGTTCGTAGAGACCAAGACCGAGGTGATCCAGGCCCTGAAGGAGCGGCGCGCTCTCGAGGAGCTGGTGCCGGAGTTGAGCCGCGGCTTCTGGCGCAACGCCGTCGCGGAGTTCCAGGCCGGCATGCGGGCGCGGGAGGCCTCCCTGCGGCAGATCGAGGTCGACCTGCCGGCCTCCGCGCGGAAGTTGTTTTTGCAGACCCTGCGGCGCGATGCGGCCGCGACGGTGGATGCCATCCGGCGCCTCGTCGCCGCCCAGACCCAAATCCAGTCGGCCGCGGAACGCGAGCAGCTGATCGCCTGCTCCCACGCCCGCATCGGCCGGCTGATGCAGGAAATCGAGTTCAAATCCCGAGCCGGGGCCGTTTCGGCCGAGTCGGCCCGGCAGGCCCTCACGGTGTTCAAACGCCTCATGAACCTCAAGGCCCTCTACGAACGCAAGGCCCAGCTCGCGGCGGCCGTGGCGAGCCCGTCGATCCGTTTGAGCGCCTACGAGCTGCTCACTTTCATGTTCAACATGGTGCTCAAGACCATGTACCGCGAGGAGTGGACGCCTTTGGCGGAAGAGGCGGCCGCGACGGCCTGCCGCGCGGACGACGAGCTCTCCCTGGCGACCACGATCTGAAAGCGCTTGCCCTGCCTGCGGCCCGAATGCAGCGTCAAGCCAGTCGCTATCGCGGCTGGAAGCCGCTCCCACACCAGCTGAAGCATATCGTCGAAATCGTTCCGCCGCGCGTTGACATGCGCGCGGCGGCGGGTTGACAGCGGCGTGCCGGGCGGGGTAGGCTCCCCACGCCCCGGATGGGGGCTCGAGAAAGAGAGGTTGGAGCAGACGATGCCCGAGAGCGCAGAACCGCCCCCGGAACTGACCCATGAGCAGGGCCGGGCCCTCCTCCGACTGGCCCGGCGGACGATAGCAGAGAAGCTGGGGCGGCCGCCGGGGCCTTGCGGTGAAGAGCCGCCCGCCTTGACGGACCCGGCGCTCGAGAGGCGGGCCGGGGTGTTCGTGACCCTGGAACTCGGAAAGCGCCTGCGCGGCTGCATCGGCACGCTCCACCCCAACGAGCCCATCGTTGCAGGGGTGCGCAGCAACGCGCTCAATGCCGCCTTCCACGACCCGCGCTTCAAACCCCTGGCCGGGCGCGAGCTCGACCGGGTGCGCATCGAAGTGAGCGTGCTCTCCCCGCCCCGGCCCCTGAGCTACACCGGCCCCGCCGAGCTTCTCGCCCAGCTCACGCCCCATGTCCACGGGGTCATCATCCGCCGCGGCCACGCCGGCGCCACCTTCCTGCCCCAGGTCTGGGGGCAGCTGCCCAAGGCGGAGGATTTCCTCAACCACCTCTGCCAAAAGGCCGGCCTGGCGCCGGAGGAGTGGCGGCGCGGCGGACTGGAGGTCTCGACCTACCGGGTCCAGTGCTTCAAAGAAGAGTAGCCGCAGGCTCTCGCCCGCGGCGACGCTTAGGGTGAGCAAGCGAAGGGGGCGGCGGCCCCCTCGCTCGTCTTGCTGTTTTTCTCCCTGCCCTCCTCTTCCCTGCCCATTTCAGCCCTGCGCCTTGAGCCGTGCGGCGCGGAGCGATTTTTCAATTATGCTTCCAGGACTCCACCCGGATTCTGTTCTGCGGGATGTTGACCTTGAAGGCGTTCAGGCCCGTCGGGTTGCCCAGCCCATTGTTGCCCAAGTTGCCGTCGAAGTCGGTCAGGTTGGAGTTGGAGGTCGTGACGAACATCGTGTCCTGGTGCAGCACCGGCTGGGAGCCCACCCCGCGGCCCACGTAGACGCCGACCGGCGCGACCTTGCTGCCGTCGATCGTCAGTTTGTCCGCGTCGGTGAACTTGCCGTCGGCGTTGAGGTCGAAGACCGGCTTGGTCGGCGGCAGGCCGGTCTTGTAGTCCAGGGCGAAGAGCCAGGTGTCCCCGCTACCGGTGCACTGGTCCGCGTCCGGCACGAAGGTGGTGAAGAAGACGATCCCGCCCACCACGAGCGGCTTGGTGAAGACCCGCTCGCTGCCGCCGCTGCCGGCCGGCCCGTTCCAGCCGGCTTGCCCCGCGTAGAGCTTGAGGGCCCAGGAGTTCGCGGAGGGGTTCGCGCCGTAGACGGTGCGCACCGTGCGGGTGCGGTCCCCGAAGGTGGCGCTCGTGAAGCGTGCCTCCAGCGCGCTCAGGTCGGCCAGGCTGAGAGCGGTCGCCCGCGGGGCGGCGTTGTCCTTCAGACCGAAGAAATACTGCTGCTGGCTGCTGACCTTGTCGCCCGCGGTCTCGTAGCGGCCGGTGCCATAGAACACCCAGATCAGGTCGGCGGCGTCGCTGTAAGCGGTGCTGGCCTTGCCGCGGATCGGCTGCAGGTCGGGGCTGGCCGGATAAGGGTTGAACTTGAAGAGCCGGGAGACGCTGGGGCTCTGGCCTTTGCCGATCGTGTCCACGCGGAACAGAGTGCCGTAGAGGTCGCCCACGTAGATGCAGTCCTCCTTGCCGTCGGCGGGGTTGAAGTTGGCCGTCACCGGGCTGTTGAGGGCGTTGTTCGGCTGGGCCCCGATGGTCTGCTGCATGTTCGTGTTGGCGGTTGCCATGCGGCTGGTCGGGGCCCCCGGCACGATGTTTCCCGGGAAAAAGATGGGGTCGTTCGTTTTGATCGTATCCGTTCCAGTGACGTTGGTCAGGTACAAGGTCCCGGAGGTGGGGCTGGTCGCCGTCACCGAGGCGACCGTGGCTTCAAAAGTGGTAGGCCGCGTGAAGATGAGGGCTTTCATCCCGGGGAAAAGCGCTCCGCCCAGAAGATCCCGGTAATCCACTTTGTACTGCTCCGCAATGAGCTTGACCTTGCTCTGCCCGCCGGCCCAGAGGCCGGCGCCCGTGTCGGCCTGGACCCCGAAAAGATAAGCCTCCTTGGTGGGCTGCAGGTTTTTGTTGACGGCGTAGCCCGAGCTGACGAAGACGCCCCAGGCGGAGCCGCTGGCGCCATCGGCCACGCGCTCGATGGCCGCATCCGTCCAGGTTTCGCCCATCTCGGCGTCCGTCAGTTCCCACAGGAATCTGGCCGGGCCGGATGCCGCGCCGGGCGAATTGCCCGTGGTGATGTCGAGCGCGGTGTAGGCCGCGCCGCCCTGGCGCTGGCCGATGACCAGCAGGGTGCGCCACTGGTCGCTGAGCGCGCCGAACTTGGCATAGACGTCGGCCACCTGCGGCGAGCCGTCCAGCAGGTACTGGTGGCAGTAGCCGGTTGCGCAGGGGTTGGTCAGCGGGTTGGCGAGCGCCTCCGCCAGCTTGGGCTTGAGGCTGGGCGGCAGAAACGCCCATTTCTCGGCCCCGGTCGCCAGGTCGATGGCGTGCAGCAGCCCGTCGTTGGCGCCCACGTAGATCGTCTTCGGCCGCGGGGCCGAAACCGAGTGCTGGCGCTTGAAGGCCGGATAGTCGTCGAAGCGGTAGAAGAAGGGCGGAGCCCCCACCACCACCGGGGTCGAGTTGATAATGTCGCCGATCGGCCGGCACAGGTAGTCGGAGAGCGCACTGCCGTAGTCGATGGTGTTGCCGCTTTCGTCTACGGTGAACACCTTGCGGACCGCGGGCACTTCGTCCTTCGCATCCCACAGCAAATGGCTCCAGGAGCCGTCGCTGTTCTTGGCGATGGCCTGGAGGTTGCCGGTCCAGTTGGCGCCGTTGAAGGAGGAGAGGATGACCGTGTCGCCCAGGTCGGTGGAGGTGGTGGCCGCCGGCGCCGAGCCGTAGAAGACGATGCCCTTCACGTTGTTCATGATGGCGCGGAAGGCGTTGGTCAGGTCGTCCTTGTTGCCGGCCATGTAGGGCAGGGCCTTGCCGCCGGCATCCTCGGTGTGCATCGCATACAGGCTGTCGCTGCTCGAGGCCTTGCCGCGGGCGTTGGCCACGGCGGCAAAAGCGAAAATCTGCTCCTTCTCCCCCTCCGGGACCCCGAAGCCGATGCCCACCGCGCTCACGCCCTGGTCGGCGAGCAGCCCGGTGCGCTGCATGACGTTCTCGTTGGTGGAGTCCACGTTGCCCAGCCCGTCGGTCACCTGGATCAGAAACTTCGGCTGGCAGGCGGCCGGCTGGAAGAGAGCGCCGTAGGCGTCCGCCTTCTCCGCGGCGAAATACTTCTTGGCCGCGAGGATCGAGGGCGAGAAGGGCGTGTCGTTCTTGGGCTGCATCAACAAGTCCAGGGCCGCATAGATCTTGGCCTGGTGCTCGGCGGTGTGCGGGCTGCAGCCGACGTGGACCTTGGTGAAGTCGATCGCGGCGCCGTAGCCGTCGGCATCGCTGTTGACCCAGGTGGCGAAGCCCCAGGCGATGCTCGTGTCCTTGACCAGCTCCTTGATCACCGTCTTGGCCGAGTCGATCTTCTTTTCGATCGTCACCCCGACCCACGGGTTGGGGCTCCAGACGACGTTGGCGAGAGTCCGCGGCCGCGAAGCCATGCTGACCCCGTTGAAGAAGGTCGCGGAGTTGTTGCTGTCGTCCGCCGAGATCTTGAGGTTGAGCGCGCCGTCGTTGCTCTGGAAGGGCACGAAGCGCAGGTGGGCCTTGTTGATGACCGCGTTCTTGGGGATGGTGATCTCCTGAAACCTCACCCCCACCGCGCCGGCGCCCAGGTCGAGGTAGGCCGTGGTCGTGTTGATCGCGCCGACGCTCCCGGCGATGGCGTCGTCGGAGGGCTGCTTGACGCTCGCATAAAGCGTCTTGACCTCGTCGCCGTCCACGTATTCGACCTCGAGCTTCGCGGCCGAGGGGCTGTAGCCGTCGAAGGAGCGCGCCGGCCGCCGGCCGGCGCCGCCGACGGGGTCGATGAGGAAGCTGATCGCGTTACCCGCGACCCACCCGCTCCTGTTCACGATGGCCTGAACCACTGCTTTCAGGTCGGGGGTGGTGCTGGCGGTCCAGTCGAAGTAGTCGGGGATGACGTCGACCTCGTCGCGCATGCTGCCGGAGAGGTCCAGAAAAATCATCACCGCCGGGCTGACGATGTTCTGGGTGTAGAGCGGGATGTCCCCGCAGCTGACGCTGCCCTCCTTCAGCACGCTCAGGCTCACCCGGACCACCGTTTCGGCCGGTTCGGCGCCGGGGGCGCTGAAGGTGATGAAGGCTTCGTAGGTGCCCGCGGTGAGGCCTGTCGTGTCGAAGACGAGGCTGAAATTCTGACGCTCGCCGGCGCCCAGCGTGCCCGAGGCGGCCGCCGGGTAGATGCTCAGCCACCCCGTCGGGGAGCTGGGGGTGAAGCTGATGGTCCGGGTGTAGCTCATGGCCGAGCCGCCGCTGTTGATCAGCTCGAAGAAGTGGCCCTCCGGCGCGCCGCCCTCGAAGCAGGAGCGGCCGAGCTCCGATTGGCTCAGCTGCATGGCCGCCGGCGTGCTGACCCCGCCGCCGCCGCTTTCGCCGTATTCGATGTAGAGCTGGGCGGCCTTGTTGGGATCGTTTTCAAACGCAACCACCTGCCGCGTCTGGCCGTTGAGGCTCGGCGTGGCCGTATAGAAGATTAGCGCCAGCGACTTCGAGCTGTTGTTCCAGCCCGGCTGGCCCACGATCTCCTGCACGATGCTCTTGACGTCCACCGATGCGTATTCCACGCCCGCCTGCCAGGCCGGCAGGTTCGACCACTGCACATATGCCGTTTTGGGAATGGCGCTGTTCAGGTAGCGTCTCATCGGCGTGTCGGCGTGGTTGAGTGCGGTGGTAAACGTGGGGGCATTGAGCCGCCGCTCCCCCAGCAGCCGATAGGCCCCGGTCACGGCGTTGTAGCTGCCGGTGGATACGAACTTGAGAAAGGCCGATTTGATCGTGGTGCCCTCGGGGACATCCACGTTTTGAAAGCGCCAGCCCGAATACATGTATAAGCTGGTGGACAGGAGCACGGACACATTGTTGTTTACGACCGTCCCGGTGGAGCTTTGGTGGAGGTCGTCGGTCGAGGCGGATATCCGCGCGGTGAAAATGGAGGCTGTGTACTCGATGTGCAGCAGGGGGGCCTTGGCCGGGTCCATGTCCCAGGATTTGGCCCGGCGGAAGACCTCGCCGGTGCCCTCGATGACGAAGGCCATGGCGTTGCCGGAGGCCCAGCCCGGACGCTTGACGAGGGCCTGGACCAGGGTTTTCAGCTCGGGGCTCTGGTGCACCATGTCCACCGTTTGCCAGGCATAATCGATCGTCCACTCGATCGGCGGATCGAGCATGACCCGGGTTGAGATATCGAAGGCGGCGGTGCTGAATTGAGACGGGTTGTCGGTGGCGTGCGCCGAAACCTTGACTTTCGTGCTGGCGCTGTCGGCGCCGCCCACGGTGAACTCGATGTAGGCGCGCGTGATCACCGCGTCCCGGGGGATCGTGATGTTGGCGAAGCGCAGACCCACCCGGCGGTAAAGCCCACCCAGGTCCAGCACGGTTTCGCCCAGGGCCACGGTACCGAGATGGTTCTCCTCGGCGTCGTTGGCGCTGCCGGAGAGGCGCACCTCGAACACCTGGTCGACGGCCCCGGCCGGCACGGGAACAGACAGCCATGCGGCCGCGATCAAAAGCACGGCCGCCGCTGCACGCTGGATCTCGGATCTGGTCTTCATGGCAGGCCTCCTCGCCTCGCTCGGTCATCGATAGATCATCAATAAAACCCTTCGAAAACATCAGCAAGCAAGTTGAATGCCATAGTTTTTTAGCGTGCGCCGGCGGGGAGTGAAATTGATCTCATCTTTCTGGATTATATTGGTTTTGTTTCTTGCGGACGCGATGGGAGGCATGCCGGTGAGAGAAGGGCGGGATGGCTCGGCGCGATGGGGGCTGCGGCAAAATGTTTTCAGGCTATTAAAATCTTTTATGGCCTCTGCGGCCGGGGGGAATACGGCGGTGCCGGCGGATTTGCGGGGCGGGGGGGATCAGGCCGGCTTCGCCGCGGCAGACCGGCTGCCGCTCTTCGCCGCGGCCGGATCGATCATCCTGGATGTGCCTTCGAAAACCGCGCCTTCGCGGATTTCAAAGGATGCGGCCGTGCACTCGCCGTGGAAACGCCCGGTGGGCTGGATCTCGAGCTGCTGGCGGGCGGTCACCTTGCCGGCGAGGCTGCCCTGGACGACGACGTTGCGGGCCTCGACCTCGGCCTCGACCACCCCGCCGGCGCCCACGAAAAGGTCCCCGGAGAGGCGCACGAACCCCTTGACGCGGCCGTCCACGTGCAGGCTCTCCTCGCCGCTGATTTCACCCTCGATGAGGAGCTCGCGGCTGACGAGCGAGGTGGATCCAGGGGGCACGCTGGCGTTCATGGCTCATCCTTTCCGGCCGCGGCCTTTTTGGGCTCCGCCCGCTTCGCGCTCGCGGCGCTCTGCGGCCCGGGGGGCATCCGGCTCTCGCCGTTGAAAAATGCCCCGTCTTCGACCGCAAGCCGTGGGGCTGCCAGCGTGCCCTGCACCCGGGCGCTCTTTTCGAGGTGGATCCGCTCGCGCGCGCTCAACGTGCCCTGGACCGCGCCGCTGACGGAGAGCGTCACCGCCTTGACCTCGCCCTTCACCTCGGCCGGGGGGGAGATGACGAGCTCGCCGTCCAGGTCGAACTCGCCCTCGAGCCTGCCCATCATGATGAGGTTGCCGCTTCCGGAAACCTTGCCCTTGATCGTCAGGCCGGCCCCGATGAAGGCGGTCCCTTGACCCCCCTTGGCCGGCGCGCTCGTCTTCGTTTTGCCGAATAGGCCCATGTGGCGGATGCTCCGTGACGGTCTCCCCGGCGGCGGGCAGGCGGCCTGCTCGAGGGCACACCGCCTTGCTCCATATGACATCGCATGCGCCGGGAAATTGCATTCAGGTGCGGGTGCGCCCTTGTTCCGACTATATATGAAATCGGGAAAAAAACAAACCGCTCACCCTGCCTTACCGCCGCCGGGACTTTGTGCTATAGACTGGAAACAGACGCCGCCCCGGGAGGTGGATCATGCGGATGCTTTTTTGGTGCCTCTGCTCTCTTTTGCTTGTCACCCAACCGGCAAAGGCCGATGAGACCCCGCAGACCTCGGCGGCGCGCGAGCGCATGGTGCGCGAGCAGATCAAGGCGCGCGGGATCGCCAACCCGGCCGTGCTCGCGGCCATGGGCACCGTGCCGCGCCACCGTTTCGTGCCCGCCGATCAGCTGCGCGCCGCCTACGACGACCGCCCGCTTCCCATCGGCGAGGGCCAGACCATCTCCCAGCCCTACATCGTGGCGCTCATGACCGACCTGCTCGGGCTTGCACCCGCCGCGCGCGTGCTCGAGGTCGGCACCGGCTCCGGCTACCAGGCCGCCGTGCTCGCCGCCCTGGGCGCGGAGGTCTACACGGTCGAGATCAAGCAGCCGCTGCATGCGAAGGCAGCCGCCGCTTTCGAGCATCTCGGCTACCGCAGCATAAAGAGCCGCCATGGCGACGGCTACTTCGGCTGGGAGGAGGCAGCGCCCTTCGATGCGATCATGATCACCGCCGCCGTCGACCACATCCCCCCGCCCCTGCTCGCCCAGCTCAAGGAGGGCGGCCGTCTGGTGCTGCCGCTGGGAAGCCCGTTCGGCTACCAGAACCTCGTCCTCGTCACCCGGCGCGGGGGCGACCACGAGGTGCGCCAGATCGCGGGCGTGCTCTTCGTGCCCCTGACCGGCCGCGCGCTGGAGAAAAAGTAGGCCGCCATGACCCTGGCCGCGGTCTTCCTGGTCTCGTTTTCCACCCTGGCCTTCGAGGTGCTCCTGGCCCGGGTGTTCGCCGTCAGCCAGTGGAACCACCTCTCGTTTCTCGTGATCAGCGTCGCCCTGTTTGGTTTTGCGGCCAGCGGCACGGTTTTGGCCGCATTGAAGTCGACCCGCTCGGACGGCAGCGACCCGTTTCCGCAGCGCTGGGTCCCTTTTGCGGCGCTCCTCTTCGCGGCATCGCTCTTGGCCGTGCTCGTCTGCCTGAACCGCGTGCCCCTTGACTACCACCGCCTGCCGCATCAGCCGGCCCAGGCGCTCTATCTGCTCGTCGTCTACCTGGCGGTCGCCGTGCCCTTTTTCTTCTCGGGCGCCCTGGTCGCGGGGGCCTTCATCCGCCTCCCCGCGCACCCCGGCACCGTCTATTGGGCCTCGATGTCCGGCTCGGCCCTGGGCGCGCTGGCGCCCGCGCTGCTGCTGCCTTTTTTAGACGAGGCGCGCCTTCTGATCGCGGCGGCTCTGCTGCCGCTCGCGCTTTTCGCCTTCGGCGCCGGCCCGGGGCGGGGTGCGGCGGCCGCCGCGCTCCTGGTCGCGGCCGCCGCAATATTCCTGCTCACGCCGGGGGCGGCGCCGTTGCGGGAGATCGCACCCTCCGAGTTCAAGTTCCTCTCCCAGGTCCTGCAGTTTCCGGAGACGCGCGTGGTCGAGGCCCGCACCTCGGTGCGCGGCCGGATCGAGCGGGTCGCAAGCCCGCACCTGCGCTTTGCGCCGGGGCTGAGCCTTCAATACCCCGGCGCGCTGCCCGCCGCCCAGGCCGTCTTCAGCGACGGGGACCGGCCCCTCTTCCTCTACGACACCGCCGCCTCCGGGTGGCCGGATTTCGCCCGCCACAGCCTCTCGTTCACGGCCTACGCGGTTGCCCCCCGGCTGGAGAGGGTGCTGGTGATCGCGGGCGGGGGCGGGCTCGCCATCGCCTGCGCGGCGGCCTCCGGCGCAGCCGAGGTCCTCATTCTGCACCCGAACCCGGCGGTGGCGCAGATGATCGGCCGCCACTACCGGATGAACGCAGCTCCCGAGCAGGCGCGCACGCGCCTCGCGCGGGCCGAGGAGCGCTTCGATGTCATCCACCTCGAAAACTGGGGGGCGACCATCCCGGGCGCCGGCGCGCTCGACCAGGACCACACCCTGACGGTCGAGGCTTTTTCGGCCTACCTGCAGCGCCTGACCCCCGAGGGACTCTTCGTCGTCTCGCGCCGGCTGCTCCTGCCGCCGGCCGACTCCCTGCGCCTGTGGTCCGCCGCCCGCCAGGCGCTGGCCGCGGCCGGGGTGGCCGAGCCCGAGCGCTGCCTGGCGCTCCTGCGCAGCTGGGACAGCTTCACCCTGCTCATGGCCCGCAGCCCGCTGCGGGCCACCGCGCCCCTTCTGGAAAGGGCCCGCAGCCTCAACTTCGACGTGGTCTTTTTGGCGGAGGCCGGCGCGGAGCTCGCCAACCGCTACAGCGTCTTCGATGCGCCCTATCACTATCAGGAGCACCTGCGGCTGGCGCAGGCCTATTCGGCCGGCCGGGCGCAAGAGTACTTCCGGGACTACCTGATCGATGCCGCGCCCCAATCGGACCTGCGCCCCTTTCCGGAGCGCTTTCTCAAGTGGAGCCGGGCCGGGGAGCTGCACCGCACGCTGGGCGGCCGCAGCCACGTCTTTCTTTTCTCCGGCGAGGCCGTCGTCGCCGTGGTCTTCGCCGAGGCGCTGCTGGTCAGCCTCGCGCTGCTTCTGATCCCGCGGCGGCTGGGCCCGGAGGGCACCCCTCGCTTGCGCCCGGCCGTTCTTTTCTTCTTCCTTTCGATCGGGGCCGGTTTCATGTCGGCCGAACTTTTTCTGGTCTATGCCGGCACCTTCTTCCTGGGGGACCCGGTCCTCAGCCTGACCCTGGTGGCCGCGGGCGTGCTCGTCGCCGCCGGCGCCGGGGGGCTCGCAGCGCAGCGCCTGGGCGCATCCGCCCTCCGGGGCTCGGCCGTGGCGGCCGTTTTCTGCGTCGCGCTCGCCGCCCTCGGGCTAGGGGCGGCGGCGGAAACGCTCTTGGCCCTGCCCTGGACCGGGCGCTGCGGCCTGGTGCTGGCGGCGGCCATGACCCCGGGCTTCGCCATGGGGATGCTCTTTCCGCTGGGGATGCGGTTTGCGGCCCCGCGGCCGGCAGACAAGGCCTACGCCTGGGCCGCAAACGGCTGCGCTGCGGTGCTGGCCGCCATCGCCAGCGCTCAGCTCGCCATCGGCATCGGGATCCACGCGATCGCGGCCGCCGCACTCCTCTGCTACGTTGCGGCGGCGCTGGCAGGCGGCTATGCGCATCGAGGTTGAGTGCTACGCGGGCTACCGCGGCGAGGAGACGCCGCGGGTTATCCGCTTTCGCGACCGGAGGGTGGCCGCCGTCGAGGTGCTCGACCGCTGGCTCGCGCCCGACCACCGCTATTTCAAACTCCGCGGGGAGGACGGCGGGATCTACATCATCCGCCACGACGTCGCCGGCGGGCAGTGGGAGCTGTGCGTTTATGACGCCGAGCGCGCAATCTGAGCTGGCACGGCCCTACCGGCCGCCGCTTTTTCTGCGAAACGGGCTGCTCCAGACCCTCCTGGCCAGCCTGCGCCTGCGCGCCGCGGGGGCGAACCCGATGCGCACGGCCGCCCGCGAGCTGATCCTGGAGACCTCCGCTGGCGTGCGCCTGCTGGGGGCGCACTCGCCCCAGGCTCCGGCCCCGGGGCGGGGGCTCGCCATCCTCCTGCCCGGCTGGGAGGGCGGCATCGATTCCACCTACATGCTCTGCACGGGCCGCGCCCTCTTCCGGCGCGGCTTCGACGTCTTCCGCCTCAACTATCGCGACCACGGGCGCAGCCACCACCTGAACCGGGGGATTTTCTACGCGGTCCTGCTGGATGAGGTGTTCGAGGCCGTCGCCCGGGCCGCGGCCCTGGCGGCGGGCCGGCCGGTGCTCTTGGCAGGCTTTTCGCTGGGCGGAAACTTCGCGCTGCGCATCGGCCGGCGCTGCGGGGCGCAGCCCATCCCCGGCCTGTGCCGCATCGTCGCCGTCAGCCCGGCGCTCGACCCGGCCGCGGCCACCGCGCGGATCGACCGCCACCCGCTGATCCGGGGCTATTTCCTCGAAAAGTGGCGCCGTTCCCTTGCGCTCAAGCAGTCCCTTTTCCCGGAGCTCTACGATTTCGCCCCCGCCCTGGGGATCCAAACCGTCATGGGGTTGACCGAGCACCTGCTCGCCCACCACAGCCCCTATGCCTCGGCCGCCGCCTATTTTGCCGACTACACCCTGACCGGCGAGGCCTTGGCCTCGCTGCGCGTGCCGGCCAGCCTGTTGACCGCCGCGGACGACCCCATCGTCGCGGCCGCCGATTTCGAGGCGCTGCGCTGCGGGCCTGCGACCGAGGTCGTGGTCCATCGCCACGGCGGGCACAACGGGTTCCTGCAGGGCTGGCGCCTGCAAAGCCGCTATGAAAGCGACATCCCCGAGCTCTTCGAGCGGGTTTGCGCGGGTCGCACGTTGCCATCGGCCGGCGGGATGAATATTGTCCAAGGCGATGCGTCGAGTAAAAGCGATTGCAAGGGATGAGAGCCAAGCGCAACGGCGCGCGCGGCACGGGGTTCCGACCGAGAGATGGATGTTTGGATGTCGACCGACAGCCAGAAACAGGAGGATGGATGAGCGAGGATAGAGCGACCGAGATTTTAAAGAATGCGATCCTGCTGGAGAAGCGGGGGCAGGCCTTTTACGGCAAGGTGGCCGCCCAGACCTCCGCCGGGGCCGTGAAAGAGTTCTTCGCCCTGATGGCCGCGGAGGAGGCCCGGCACGTGCAGATCCTCTCGGAGCAGTTCAAGAGCTTCCGGGACACCAAGAAATTCAAGCCCGAGCGCTACACCGAGCCGGATTTCGCCACGGCCTCCCGCATCCTGACCGAGGAGCTCAAGCGCCAGATCGCTGCGGCCGACTTCGAGGCGGCCGCCGTGGCCGCCGCCATGGCGATGGAGAAAAACGCGATCGAAATCTACAACCGCCGGGCGGGCGAGGCGCAGGACCCCGACGAAAAGGCGCTCTACGCCTGGCTGGCGAAGTGGGAGGGCGAACACCTCGCGTTCCTGTCCAAGCTCGACCGCGAAATCACCGAGCAGGTCTGGAACGACAACAACTTCTGGCCTTTCTGAGCATCCGCGAGCCGCGGCTATCGGTTTTTCCAGACCGGGTTTTTTTTCTCGATGAACGCCCGGATCCCGGTCTGGGCGTCCGCGGCCTGAAGGTTCAAGGCGATGGTGTGCGTTGCCAGCTGCAGGGCCTTGTCGTCCGGCTGGTCCACCTGGGCGTAGAAGCCCTGTTTGCCGATGGCGAGCACCAGGCGGCTCGCCTCCGCGATCTGCGCCGCCAGGCCTTCGGTTTCGGCTTCCAGCCGGTCGAGCGGCACCACCCGGTTGACCAGGCCCAGCGCCTGGGCCTCCGCGGCGCTGTAGTAGCGGCCGGTCAGCAGCATCTCCATCGCGGCCTTCCGGCCTACGGCGCGCGTGAGCGCGGTCATGGGCGTCGTGCAGAAGAGCCCGATTTTGACCCCCGGGGTCGCGAAGCGGGCGCCCTCCTCGGCCACGACCAGGTCGCACCAGGCCGCCAACTGGCAGCCGGCGGCGGTGGCGACGCCCTGGACCTGGGCGACCACAGGCTGGGGGATGGTGTGCAGCCGCTGCATCATGCGGCTGCAGCGCTCGAAGATCTCAGTGCTCGCGCGCATCCCCCGGCCCACCATCTCCGTCAGGTCGTGGCCGGCGCAGAAGTGCGCGCCCGCCGCCCGGAGGATGAGCACCTTGAGGGCCTCGTCGGCCGCCGCGCGCTCCAAGGCGTCGGTCAGCTCCGCGATCATCCGCTGGGAGAGGGCGTTGATCCGGCGCGGGTTGTTGAGGGTCAGGATGCCGACGGGGCCCTTGCCGGTGAAGAGGATCTCCGCGTAGGTCATGTCGGCCTCCCGCAAAAAAATGGGGCCTTGCCCGGAACCGCTTCCCGAACAAAGCCCGTGGCTTCGGCAGCTGCGCGGACGGAGCCGGGAGCCCGGCCCCCGCCCGCCGCGCACGGCGCTGAGACTACACCCCCGAGCGCCCGTCGTCGCAGGCGTCGTCGTCGCCGGTGAACCGGCTGTGTTCGGCCGTGGTGCTGACCTCGCACACCGGCAGCTTCTCGGTTGCCCGCATGGGCTTGCCGCAGCACTCCGGCACCTTGGCAGCCGCCTTGATCTCAGCGGTCTTGCCGCAGTTCTCGCATTCGAATTTGCGCGTGTCGGCCATGAACTCCTCCTGGATGGATTCGGCGTGATCGGAACGGCCGCAGGATAGAAAATCCCCGCGGGCGTGTCAAGAAAAAGCGCCGATGATGCCGACGACCGCTCCGGTCATGCAGGTCGCGAGCGTGCCGGAGACGATGGCGCGCGGACCCAGCGCGACGATCTCGTTGCGCCGGCCGGGAGCCATTGTGCAGAGCCCCCCGAGCATGATCCCGAGGCTTCCGGGGTTGGCGAAGCCGCACATGGCGTAGGTCATGATCAGAAGCGTGCGCGGACTGAGCGTGTCGGGGGGCAGCCGGCTCATGTCGATGTAGGCGATCAGCTCGTTTAGGATCGTCTTCGTTCCCATCAGCGCCCCGGCCGCCGCGGACTCGGACCAGGGCACCCCCATCAGCCAGCAGACCGGCACCATGGCGAGCCCGACGATGCGCTGCAGGCTGAGGGGCTCCCCCGCGATTTCAGGCAGCAGCCCCAGCGCCAGGTTGAGCAGCGTCACCAGGGCCACCAGCACGATCAGCATGCCGACGATGTTGACGAGCAGCTGGATCCCCTGCAGCGTGCCCTGCGTGAGGGCGTCCATGGCGCCCGCGGCCGTCGCGGGCGGGCGCATCTCGCCGGGGGTTGGATCGCCGCTCTGCGGTATCATGATGCGCGCGATCGTGACGGCGGCCGGCAGGCTGATGACCGAGGCGATGAGGATGTGCCCCATGGCATCGGGCACCTGCTTTCCCAGGATGGTGGCGTAGAGGGCCATCACGGTGCCGGCGACGGTGGCCATGCCGCAGGTCATGACGGAAAAGAGCTCGCTGCGCGTCAGGCGCGCGAGGTAGGGCCGGATGAAGAGCGGCGCCTCCACCATGCCGACGAACACGTTGCAGGAGTTGGCCAGGCCCTCCGCCCCGCCCACCCCCAGGCACTTGCGCAGGCCCCAGGAAAGCCCTCTCACCACCGCCGGCAGGATCCGCCAGTGGAAGAGCAGCGCTGAGAGGGCGCTGACGAGCAGCACCAGCGGCAGGGCCTGGAAGGCCAGGATGAAGCTGCTGCCCACGTGGTTCTCGTCGTAGGGCAGCGCATCGCCCCCCAGGTAGCCGAAAACGAACGCGGTGCCCGCGCCCGCAGCCTCCTGGAGGGCCAGCACCATCCGGTTGAGCAGCACGAACAGCTCGCGCGACAGGGGCAGGTGGATCAGGACGGCGGCCAGGCCGACCTGCAGCGCGATCCCTGCGAGGACGAGCTTCACGCTCACCCGCCGCCGGTCTTCGCTGAAAAGCCAGGCAATCCCGGCGAAGGCGGCCAGCCCGGCCATGCTCTGCCAGATCATGTGAGGACCCTCCTCGGGCAAAAAAAGGGGGCAAGGATTCAAGGGGTCGAGGGCCGCCGGACCTGTCGATTTCAGGCCGTTTCGCCTTTGCTCACTTTTTGACGGCGACCAGCGCCGCCATGACCCGCTCCCCCTCCCGGCCGGTTTCGCCGCCCTCGCGGTAGTAGATGACGTTAAGGGACAAAAACGCGTGCAGCAGCTCGTTTTCGCGCAGCAGGTAGTCGCGGCAGTGGCCCTCCTCGGCAGCGCTGCCCGGCGCGGCCACCAGGGTCTCGAAGATCAGAATCCCCCCCGGGGCGAGCCCCTCGCAGATCTGCGGAAAAAGCCGCCGGTTGAGGTAGAGCACATCGACGATGAGATCGTAGCGCGCCGCGGGGATGTCGAAGAGCTCCAGGTCGGCGCAGATGATGCGAACGGCGGGGTGTCTCCCGGCAAACAGCGAAAGCCCCGCATCGGCGATGTCGACCGCGTCGACGCGGAAGCCCTGCCCCGCCAGGTAGAGCGCGTGGCGCCCGTTTCCGGCCGCGATGTCGAGCGCCCGCCGCCCCGGCGCAAGCCGGGCGAACTCCCGCACGACGGCGGCCGGCGCGCCCGGATGCTCCTGGCGCCGGTACCTCTCGTTCCACTTGAGGCGGTCGGATTTCATATCGCTCCGGCACACACGTTATCAAGGGTCTCATAATTGTCAGGACAATGGTTGAAAATCCCCCCGGCCTCCCTTTTTTATGTAGGGAGGGGGAACCCCTCTTTAGCAAAGAGGGGATAGGGGAGATTTGCCGCAGAGGCCGAATCCCTCCCTTGGCAAAAAGAGGTGCGGAGGGATTTTCGGCGTTCAGCCCTTTTTGCGGCCGGCCGCCAGCCTGGCGGCGAGCTTTATGGCCTCGATCATCGACTGGGGCGTGGCCCGGCCCTCTCCGGCCTTGCCGAAGGCGGTCCCGTGGTCCACCGAGACCCGGATGATCGGCAGCCCCAGAGTGACGTTGACCCCCGCCATCTGGCCCCAGGTGCCGGTCGCGTCGTCGTACTGAAACCCCATGAGTTTGGTGGGGATGTGGCCCTGGTCGTGGTACATGACGACGACCAGGTCGTACATGCCCCCGCGCATTTTGGAAAAGACCGTGTCGGCCGGCAGCGGACCCTCCGCCCGGATCCCGTCGGCCCGGGCGGCCGCGACCGCCGGCGCGATCTCCCGGTCGTCCTCCTCGCCGAAGAGGCCCCCCTCCCCGCAGTGCGGGTTCAGCCCGGCGACGGCGATCCGCGGGGAGTCGATCCCCATCCGCCGCAGCGCCTCGTCGGCCAGACGGATCACGGTCAGCACCCGCTCCTTCGTCACGCGCTCGCAGGCCGTCTTCAGCGACACGTGGGTCGACACGTGGGCCACGCGAAAGCGGCCCTCGGCCAGCATCATCGAATAGTCCCGCGTTCCGGTCAGCTCGGCGTAGATCTCGGTGTGGCCGGCGTAGTGGAACCCGCCGGCGTTGATGGCGGCCTTGTTGATCGGGCCGGTGACGGTGGCGGCGATCTCGCCGGCCATGGCCAGCTCGATCACCTTGGCCACGTATTCGAAGGAGGCCCGCCCCTGCGCGGCGGTCACCTGCTTGTGGCGCAGCTGCGAAAGCGGCAGGTTGGCGAGGTCGAGCACGTCGACGGCGCCGAGCGCAAACTGCGCCTCGGCCACCTTTTGGCGCGCGGCGGTTGCGAGCTTCAGGCCGCTGAAGCGCACGGCGTCTTCCATGACACCCGCATCCCCCACCACGATCGGCCGGCAGATGCCGTAAATTTCATCCAAGGCCAGCGCCTTGGCGCAGATCTCCGGCCCGATCCCCGCCGGGTCCCCCATGGATATGCCGATGATCGGCAAGCTTTTGTTTTCCAAACGAACCCCCTTTCCGCATTCGTTCACGGCGAATGCCTTTTCCCCTCTGGAACGATGGGGTTAGCGGCATTCTGGTAATGAACCCAACACTTGCCCCCGGCGTCGACTTCGTAATAAGCCCAAGTTCAAGGCGTGAGAGTTTCGCAGAGCGAGGCGTAGCTGCGAAATGAAGCACAACGCCGAAATTGGGCTTATTCCGAAGTCGACCCCCGGATCGGCAGCAGGTCCGGCGCATGGGTCAGCACCGCCACCCGGGCGCCCGGCCCCCGGCGCCGCAGGGCCTCCGCCAACGCCCACTGCAGGCTGGGCGCGTGGGTGTGGCCGAGCTTAACCTTGTGCTCGGCCGGAATGCCCGGCGAAAAGGTGATCACCGAGGCCTTCTCGCGCACCAGGGCCCAGGCCACGGCCAGGGCCGCGGCCACCCCGTTTTTGATCCGGCCCTCCCGGTAGGCGGCCCTGATCCGGCGCGAGGGCCAGGCGGTGTAATCGAGCAGGTCCGTGTGCACCGGGCTCACCCCCTCGGGCGCCGGGGTGCAGACGATGATCGTGCCCCCGGGCTTGACCATGCGCTGGGCCGGGTACTGGGCCTTGTGGGACTGCCAGAAGTCGAGGTCGCAGGGGGCGGAGTTCGCGATCACGATGTCGGGTTGCTCGCGGTAGGCCACCCCGTAGATCCGCCGGGCCGCGCGGACCCCGGCCGCGAAGGCCGCGCGCATCTCTCCGAAGAAAAGGTCTGTGACCCGCCCCTGGCTGTCCATGACGACGTTGAAGATCGTGCGCATGCCCACCCGGTCGGCCATGTCGTCCATGTCCCGGCGCACCGGGTTCTCCTCGATCCCGAGCAGGGAGTCCCCTCCGCCCTCGCAGGAGAGCATGTGGGTTTCGGCCGTGGTCTGCGGGCCGCAGACCCCGGGCTGGATGATCTTGGAGCTGCCCGAGAAGCCCGGGATGTGGTGCGGGACGATGGCCCCCAGGCCGATGACGACATCCGCCGCCACCACGGCGCGGTTGACCATGAGCGGGGTCCCGGCGGCCGAACGGCCCAGATCGACCAGGTTGTCGGGCTCCCGCCACTCGTGGTTGAACACCCGGATCCGCCGCCGGACGGCGGCGCCCACCTTGGCGTCGATCTCGGGCTCGCTCATGTAGCGGTGGGTGCCCAGGGCCAGAATGCAGCCGATGCGGCCGTCCGGCACGCCGGCCGCATTGAGCCGGTCGAGCAGCGGGGGGATCATGCGGTCGACCGGGGTGAGCCGGGTGTTGTCGTCGCTTACCAGCAGCACGCGGTCGCCCGGCCGCACCCACTGCTCGAGCGGCGGCTGCCCGATGGGGTCGGCGAGGGCGGCCGCAATGGCCGCCTGCAGGTCCGCCAGCGGGACGGATGCATGCGGGGCGATGACCTGCGCGAGGTTGGCCTCCGGGATATCGACGCCCAGCGGTTGGCCGTCGAAGGGGATGGTGACGGTCGTCATGCAGGATCCTGTTCGGCAAAATCCCTCCTGACCTCCCTTTGCCGAAGGGAGGGATCACCCCTCTTTGACAAAGAGGGGCCAGGGGGATTTCGGAAACGATGTCAATTCAATTTCGAGACGATCAATAGGTTCGGGAGAGATGAGTTACTCGATTAGGCGGCTGGAGTCAACCTGGGCCGGAGAACGCGCGCCGGCCGGAGGCCGCTTCCCCCGGCCGTTGACCGCCCCCCGACTGCTGCGATATCATACGGCATTTTTCGGAATCCGGCGAGGAGAGCTGCAAATGGCGCTCGAAGAGCTGAAAGCGGACCACCTCGCCTCCCGCCGCGGGGGGCAGGCCGCCGTCTGCTCGGCGCACCCCGAGGTGCTGGCGGCCGCCATCGAACTGGCCGCCGACAACGGCCGCCCGCTTCTGGTGGAGGCCACCGCCGGCCAGGTCAACCAGTTCGGCGGCTACACCGGAATGACCCCCGCCCGCTTCGCATCCTTTCTGAACGGCGTCGCGGACGGCATGGGGTTTCCCCGCGACCGGCTGCTGATGGGGGCCGACCACCTGGGGCCCTACGTCTGGAGGTCGGAGACGGCGGCGGCGGCCATGGCCAAGGCCGCCGAGCTGGCCCGCCAGTGCATTTCGGCCGGCTTCGTCAAAATCCATCTGGACACCGGCTTCGGCTGCAGCGACGATGCCGCCGCGATCCTCCCCCCGGCGCTGGCGGCCGAGCGGGCGGTTGGCTTGTGCGGCGCCTGCGAGGCGCAGGCGGCCCGCCTGCCGGCCGGCCGGCGGCGCCCGCTTTACGTGATCGGCGCCGAGGTGCCGCCGCCCGGCGGCGCGTTGGAGCAGCCCGAGGCGGTCGAGCTCACCCGGCCCGAAGAGGTCGCCGAATTCATCGGCTTGGCCGAGAGGGGGTTCCGCCAGGCCGGCCTGGCCCAAGCCTGGGAGCGGGTGCTCGCCGTCGTCGTCCAGCCCGGGGTCGACTTCGGGGACGCGGGCGTGGCCCGCTACGCGCCGGACAAGGCCCGGGCCCTTTCGCAGTTCCATGCCGCGCTGCCCGGGATCATGACCTACGAGGTCCACTCCACCGACTACCAGCCGCCCGAGGCCCTGGCGCAGATGGTGGCCGGCCATTTCACCCTGCTCAAGGTCGGCCCCTGCCTGACCCACGCCTTCCGCGAGGCCGTGTTCGCCCTGGAGCAGATCGAGCTGGAGCTGCTGAAGGCCCGGCGCTCCGCGGCGCCCTCCGAGCTGAGCCGGGTCATGGAGGGGCTCATGCGCGCACACCCGGCGCACTGGCGTTCGCACTATCGCGGCAGCGCGGAGGAGCTCCGCCGCAAGCGGCGCTCCAGCCGGCTTGACCGGATCCGCTACTACTGGTCCATGCCGGAGGCGCAGGCGGCGCTTGCGCGGCTGCGCAGCAACCTGGCGCCGGCGGTCCCGGCCGAACTCGCCGCGATCCATTTCCCGGAAGCCGGCCGGTGGCCGCAAACGGACGGCCGGGGCTGCGAGCCCACCCGGCTGGTCCGCCGCCGGATCCGCGCGGCACTGGAGCCCTACGCCCTTGCATGCCGGTGAAGAAGACGATAGGAGTAGCCAGCAGCCTCTAACCCATACCCGCGGAGGTGTCTCATGGCAAAGCGCGCTCTGTGCATCGGCATCAACGACTACCCCGGGACCGGCAGCGACCTCGCCGGGTGCGTGAACGACGCCAACGACTGGGCGGCGGCCCTCGCCAAGCGCGGGTTCAGCGTCGCAACGCTCTTCGACCGCAAGGCCACCGGGGCCGGCATCCGCACGGCGATCAGGACCCTCCTCGATGCCTCCAAGCGCGGGGACAGCCTGATCGTCCAGTACTCCGGCCACGGCTCCTTCGTGCCGGACGCGGACGGCGACGAGCCGGACGGCACCGACGAGTGCCTCTGCCCCTACGACATCGGCAGCCGCGGCCCGATCACCGACGACGAGCTCTTCGAGCTGTTCAACGCCAAGGCCGCGGGCGCCCGGCTGGTGATGATCTCCGACTCCTGCCATTCGGGCACCGTGTCGCGCTTTGCGCCGATCTCCACCCCGCCCACCATGCCCGGCCCGGCGGCGCCCCGGCGCATCGTGCGCTTCCTGCCGCCGGCGGTGTTCCTCTCCAGGCGCGAGGTGGGCAAAATGGGTCTCTCGCGCGCCCTGCACCGCTCGAGCCCCCCCGGCCGCTACGCCTCGCTCCTGATGTCCGGCTGTCAGGACACCGAATACAGCTACGACGCCTGGTTCCAGGGCCGTGCCAACGGGGCCTTCACCTACGTCGCCCTGCGCGCGCTCGCGTCCCTGCCGGCCAAGGCGACCTACCGCGACTGGTACAACGCGATCCGCAAGGCGCTGCCCTCGCAGCAGTACCCGCAGACGCCCAACCTGTACGGCTCCTCCAGCATGAAGCGCTGGAAGGCGCTGGGGTGACCGCGGGGGCTCTGGATGGCCCTCGTGAAGTTCTACGAGGTCCAGAAGCACTCGATCCTGAAGGGCCGTCTGTAACGCCCCATTCCCGCCTTCATGGACGAGACGTTTTTTCCGGACCAAGCTCGGTGCCGAGCAGCGCGCGATCGCAGCCGAAGCGGCCGTGTTTCTGGCCCCCCACCCAGCGGCTTTTCGCAGGAAGCCGACATCCAGGGATCGAGAAGCTCGAGATTGAAGCGGACATTCGCTTCGGCTCGAGGCAAACCGTCTGGGCGGATCGCCGTTACCCCGCGATCTGGCTGGGCGAGGTGCTCCACCCGGCGGAGCTGATGGCCCGACCCCATGGCCCGGGGGGAATGCGGCGGGGATGAACGCCCCGCCGCTAACAAAATCGCCCAGGAGAGGTCCGCATGCCCTTGTTGGCCGAAGAGCTTGCCTGCGTCATCGACCTGCGGCGGCGACTGCACCGCACGCCGGAGCAGGCCGGCAACGAAGCCGCCGCCGCCGGCCTGCTTTTGGGCTTCATCTCCCGCTTTCGGCCGGATGAGGTGATCACAGGCCTCGGCGGGCATGGGGCGGCCGCGGTCTTCAGGGGGCCTGAGCCCGGCCCCACCGTGGCCTTCCGGGCCGAGCTCGATGCGGTGCCGGTCGCGGAAGTCGACGGCGCCGCCCACTGCTCCCGCGCGCCGGGTGCGTCCCACACCTGCGGCCACGACGGCCACGCCGCCATCGTGGCCGGCGTGAGCTGCGTGCTGGCCCGCCGGCCGGTTCGCCGGGGCCGCGTGGTGCTGCTGTTCCAGCCTTCCGAGGAGACGGGCGAAGGGGCGCAGCGGGTCATCGCGGACCCCAAGTTTCAGCGCATCAAACCGGACTGGATTTTCGCCCTGCACAACCTGCCCGGCCATGACCGGGGGCAGGTGCTCGTCCGCGCGGGGGTCTTCGCCTGCGCCTCCAGCGGCATGGTGGTAGAACTCACCGGGGCCACCTCCCACGCCGCCCACCCTGAGCAGGCCCGCTGCCCGGCCCTGGCCATGTGCGCGATCATAAAAAACTTGATCGCCCTGCCCCGCAGCTTCGACTTTTTCACCCTGGTGACCGTGGTGCATGCCCGTCTGGGAGAGATCGCTTTCGGCACCACACCCGGCCGGGCGGAGATCATGGCCACGCTGCGCGCCGCCGGGGACGATCAAATGCAGCAGCTGCTGGCGGCAGCGCGCCGCCTGGCCGCGGAGCAGGCCGCCCGGGAACGGCTGGAGCTCGCGACCCGCTTTTGCGACCCGTTCGCGGCCCTGGCCAACGACCCGGCCGCCGTGGACCTGATCCGCCGCGCCGCCTTCGAATCCGGCCGAGAGCTCCGCGAGACCGCCGAGCCCTTCCGCTGGTCGGACGATTTCGGCCGCTTCACGGCGGTCGCGAAAGGGGCCATGTTCGGCCTGGGTGCGGGCCGGACCCACGCACCCCTGCACAGCCCGACATACGACTTCCCCCACGAGCTGATTCCCATGGGGGTGGAGCTGTTCGAGCGCATTCTCGCCGGAGTCTCCGCTCCGCCCGAACAAGAGCGTCGTTGAAATCCCCGGGCGCAAGGCCGGCGCGGGATCAGCGCCGCCCGCCCCGGCTAACTCCGCGGGATGCAGCTGGTTGCTCCGAGGCTGAACCATCTTCATCCGTCCGGCGGCATGGGGGGCTTTCCGCTCGAGCGCCTTGAATTGCCAATTCAGCCCGCCGGTGGTACAACCCATTCACTCGCCGCCACAAGGCGAACACTTTGTTCCCTGAAGATCGGCCGAAGAAATCTGCTCTGGAGGGGCACCCGTGGACGAACGAAAACCTGCCATCATCGTGTCATCGCTCGACTTCGAGCGGCTCGAGGCGCTGCTGGACTCGCTGCCGCCCAACAGCTTCCCGGAGGCGGAGCTGCTGGCGGCGGAGCTCGACCGGGCCCGGAAGCTCGATCCGCAAAAAATGCCGGCCGACGTCGTCACCATGAATTCCAGGGTGCGCTTCGCCGTGGAGCCCTCCGGCAAAGAGTACGAGCTGACCCTGGTCTACCCAAAGGCCATCGACGAGTCCGCCGGCAAGATCTCCATCCTCGCCCCCGTCGGCAGCGCCCTGCTGGGCCTCTCCGTCGGCCAGGAGATCGAATGGCCCGCGCCGGGCGGAAACATCGTCCGCGTGCGGATCATCGACATCCTCTACCAGCCGGAGCGCGCCGGGGATTTCCACCTCTGACGATAGAGGCGGCGCTTTTGGACGTTATGCTTTCCAGGGAGGCTCTGGTCCTGCGGGAGGAGGCACGCGAGCTGGTGCGCCGGGGCTCCGTGCGGGATGATCCCGGAGATGGAGCAGGAGCGCATCCGCCGTCGCAAAGGACCCCGCGCGGGTTTTAGCAGAGGATGCGCTCCCTGCCGCAGGCGATGATGAGCTCGGACCGCCGGGCGGTGCAGGCGAGGGTCATGTTGAGCGCCCGGCCCATTTCGGCGGCGAGCGCGGTGGGCCGCGACATCCCGACCACGATGGGCAGCCGCGCGCGGGCGGCCTTCTGAACCATCTCGTAGCTGATGCGCGAGGAGAGGATCAGAAGCGCGGCCGCGGAGAGCTTCCGGCCGACGAAGGCCTTGCCGATGGCCTTGTCGAGCGCGTTGTGCCGCCCGACGTCCTCGGCGAAGGAGAGCGTCTCCAGGCGGCGGTCGATCAGCATCGCCGCGTGCGCGCCCCGCGTGCGGCGGTGGATGACCTGGTTTTCGGCGAGCCGCTCGATGCATTTCAGGAGCTGGTCGATCGAAACCCGGAACGGGTCCGTGTTGGGGGCGACGACCTGGTAGATATCCTTGACCATCTCCTTGCCGCAGATCCCGCAGCTGGTCTGGCTGACGAAGCTCTTGCGCTCGAGCAGCTCGCCCACCTTTTCGCGCCGCTCGGGCTTCAGGCGCACCTCGATGATGTTCGGGTCCAGGTCCTTGCAGTAGCCGATGGAGGCAAAATCATCGGGGGAGTCCGCGATCCCCTCCCCCAGGCAGAACCCCGCCGCGTGGAACAGCTCCTCCCCGGGGGTGCGCATCACGACCGAGTAGGGCTTGCCGTCGATGCGGATGAGAAGCGGCTCCTCCCCGATGAACTCGCACGCATCGGGCCGGCATGCGCCGGCCTCGCAGCGGAAAATCGAGTTGGGGTGGGCAACCAAGCCGGCCATGTCCGCGGCGGGCCCGCTGCATGGGTCTTCGCTCATGCGGCCGACGGGCTCTTTTCAGCCCCTTTGGTTTTGCGGGCGAGCGTGCGCCGCTCTTCGGGGATCGGCGGGGGCGCAGGCTGGCCTGAAATTTTGCACACCGCAGCGAAGCGCTCGGGGCAGGCCTCGAAGCAGGTGCCGCACTTGATGCACTTTTCCTGGTCGACGACGTGGATGCGGTTTTTGCCCCCGTCGATGGCCTCGACCGGGCACTTGCGGGCGCAGATCATGCAGGCCTGGCATTTTTCGGGGTCGATGTAGTAAGTGACGACCTCGCGCAACACCCGCTCGACCTCCTCCCGCGCGAAGAGCTCCCGGTACTCCTCCTCCCGGCTCAGCCGCGAGGCGAGCTTCTCGCGCTGGGTCAGCTTCAGGTAGGGGACGAGCTTCGCCACGCGCTTGAGCCTTGCGGCCAACTCCCCCCGTTCCAGCCCCTCGCCTTCCCCCAGCGGCCCCAGCGCCTTCATCTTCTTGCCGAAATCGTTGACCGCCTCGGTAAAGAGGATCCCGTCGGCGGCGGACATGAACTCGATCCGAAGCCGCTCCGGGTTCAGTTCGACGTGCTCCATGATCCTGCGGCAAAGGAGCGCCATGTTCAGGGCGTGGAAATTCCCGTGCGTGACGTAGTTGCACTCGTTCAAGCGGCAGCCGCCGATGAACACCCCGTCCATCCCGTTTTGGAAGGCGCGCAGCACAAAGGCGAGGTCCACCCTGCCCGCGCACATGACGCGGATCAGCCTCATATCGGTCGCATATTGCAGTCTGGAAACTCCAGCCAGGTCAGCAGCGCCGTACGCTCACCAGTGGCATACGAAGCCCAGGAGCCTGGGCCTGAACGTGTGTCCTGCACGCATGCGGGTTCACCCTCTTTTGTGGTGTTGCCGGTCGTCGCGACGGCCGTTTGAAACTACGCCTCCACCGCCGCGTCGATCTGGCAGAGGAGCTCCTCGTCGGTGAAGTGCTTGAGCACGATCGCCCCGGTCGGGCACTTGGCGTTGCACAGGCCGTCGCCCTTGCAGAGCACCGGGTTGACGGCGGCCTTTTTGCCCTGCCGCGTCTCGCGGAACTCGATCGCCCCGTAGGTGCAGGCCGCGATGCACTCCCCGCAGGCCATGCACCTCTTCTCGTCCACTTCGCACACCGCGCCGGAGGCGACGACGGTGTCGTGGGAGAGCAGCGTCAGCACCCGACCCGCCGCCCCATAGGCCTGCTTGATCGTCTCCGGGATGTGCTTGGGGTAGTGCGCCAGCCCGCAGAGGTAGACCCCGTCGGCCGCGAACTCGACCGGGCGCAGCTTGACATGGGCCTCCTTGAAAAAGCCGTCCGGGCTGAGCGACACCTTGAACAAGCCGGCGATCTCTTTGGTTTGTTCGGAAGGGACGACCGCAGCGGCCAGCGCGAGCACATCGGCATCGATCACCAAGCCCCGCCCCAGGATGGGGTCGTTTGCCGTCACCCTCAGAACCGCCCTGCCGCCCTCCTTCAGGGGTTCCACCTGCGGCGGGTCCTGCGGCTCGTAGCGGATGAAACGCACCTCCTTGTCCGCAGCCTCCCGGTAGTGGTCCTCGCTGAACCCGTAGCTCATCATGTCCCGGTAGAGGATGTAGATCTCAACTGCAGGGTTGAGCTCTTTGAGCTTCAAGGCGTTCTTGATGGCGGCGCTGCAGCAGATCCGGCTGCAGTAGTTCCTCTCCGCGTTGCGGCAGCCCACGCACTGGATCATGACGATCCGCTCGGCGTTGACGACCCGCCCCTCCGCCGCGGCGATGCGCTCCTCGAGCTCGAGCAGGGTCATGACCCGCTCGTCCTGCCCGTAGCCGTATTCACCGGGTTGGTAAAGCTCCGCGCCGATGGCGATGACGGCGGCGCCGTGTTTGATCTCGGCGGGCCCGCGCTCGGATCGGACCTTTGTGACGAAGTTGCCGACGTAGCCGGTCGCCTCCGTGATGGCGGCATGGGTGTAGACGTGGACGAGAGGGTGCCGGTAGATCGTCTTGACGAGCTCGCGCACATAGGCCTGTACGTCCATCCCGTCCAGGGTGTAGTGCAGCCGGCGTGCGATCCCGCCCAGCTCCGCGTCCTTTTCCACCAGGTGCACCTCGTGGCCCTGCCGGGCGATGGAGAGCGCGCAGGTCATGCCGGCGACCCCGCCGCCGACCACGAGCGCCGCCTTGTCGACCGGCAGGTCGAACTCCTGCAGCGGCTCCAGGCGGCCGGCGCGCGCCACCGACATGCGCACGATGTCCTTGGCCTTGCGGGTGGCCTCCTCCTTCTCCTTGGAGTGGACCCAGGAGCAGTGCTCGCGGATGTTGGCCATGTCGAAGTAATATTGGTTGAGCCCCGCCTCGCGCAGGGTGTCGCGGAAGAGCGGCTCCAAGGTCCGGGGGCTGCAGGCGGCTACCACCACGCGGTTGAGCCCCTTCTCCTTGGCCAGATCCGTGATCTCCTTGGCGCAGTTGGAGGCGCATGAAAAGAGCTGCTCCTGGGCGTAGACGACGTTGGGCAGCCCGCGCACATAGTCGACCGTTGCGGGCACATCGACGATCCGCCCGATGTTGGCCCCGCAGTGGCACACGAAGACCCCGATCCGCGGCTCTTCGGCGGCGACCTCCGTTTCCGGCGGGTAGGTCCGCTCCCGGGTCAGCTTGCCGCGCCGGTAGTCCAAAAGCGCGCCGCAGTGGGCCCCGGCGCCGCTGGCGGCGAAAACCGACTCGGGGATGTCGATCGGCCCCTGGAAAGCGCCGCTGACGAAAACTCCGGGCCGGCTCGTCGCCATGGGGGCGAAGGGGTCGACCTTGCAGAAGCCGTGCGCGTTGGTCTCGATGCCGAAGGTTGCGGCCAGCCGCTTCGCATCGGCGGGAGGGGTCAGGCCGACGGAGAGCACCACGAGGTCGAACGCCTCCTCCTTGACGCCGTCGGCAGGGGTCGCATAGCGGATGACCACGTTGTTCGTCTCCGGCAGCTCCTTTACGACCGAGACGTAGCTGCGGATGAAGCGCACCCCGGGCAGCTTTTCGGCCCGCTCGCAGAAGCGCTCGAAATCCTTGCCGTAGGAGCGGATGTCGTTGTGGAAGACGGTGCACTCGGCCGCCGCGTCGTGGTCCTTGGCCAGGATCACCTGCTTCTGGGTGTAGGTGCAGCAGACCGCCGAGCAGTAGCTGTTGTCGCCCGGGGTCACGCGCCGGGAGCCGACGCACTGGATCCAGGCGATCTTGTGCGGGTGCCTGCGGTCGGAGGGGCGCAGGATCTCGCCCTCGTACGGCCCGGTGGCGCACAGCAGCCGCTCGAAGTCCATGCTGGTGACCACGTTGGGCATCCGGCCGTAGCCGTAGTCGCCACGCAGCTTGGGATCGAAGGGCTCGAACCCGGGGGCCAGGATGACGGCGCCGACCTTGATCGCCATCTTCTCGGGCGCCTGGTGGAAGTCGATGGCGTTGTTTTTACAGACGCCTTCGCAGATGCGACATTTCTTCTCCTTGAGGTAGAGGCAGCTCTCGTCGATGTAGGCGACCAGCGGGATGGCCTGGGAGTAGTAGATGTGGACGGCCTTGTTCGGCGAAAGCTCCTGGTTGAAAGGGTCGGGGTAGTTGACCGGGCAGTACTCGACGCAGGTGGTGCACCCCGTGCACTTCTCCTCCACGATGTAGCGGGGCGTTCTGACCAGCTCGACCGTGAAGTCCCCCGCCTCACCGGAGACGCGTTCGACTTCCGTCAACGTCAGGATCTCTATGTTCGGATGCCGGCCGACCTCGACCAGTTTGGGCGAAAGAATTCACATCGAACAGTCGTTGGTCGGAAAGGTCTTGTCCAGCTGGGCCATGCGGCCGCCGATGGCCGGCGATTTGTCGACCAGGTAGACCTTGAAACCGGCGCCGGCCAGGTCGAGCGAAGCCTGGATGCCGCTGATCCCCCCGCCGAGCACCATGACATCCCCGAAGCGGCTGCCGCCAAGGCCCCGGCAGAGCTCCTGGACTTTTTCCTTCAACAACAAGTCTCTCTCCACGTGTTGCATCCTCTCGTCGGATGCGAGGCGCAGACCGCCGCCGGGCCTATCCGGATGTGCCACGCTCCGAAAATGGGGCGTGAAACGCCGGGGCTACACCGCCTCGCGCAGTATCTCGGCAATGTCCTTGATCTCGATCTTATCCGCCAAACCGGTGGTCAGCCGGCTGTCCTCGAAATTGGCGATGCAATAGGGGCAGGAGGTCGCCAGGACCTCGGCCCCGGCTTCGGTCGCCTGCTCCAGCCGCAGGTCGGAGAAGCGCTCGCCGCGCGGGGTCTCCATCCAGATCCGGCCCCCGCCCCCGCCGCAGCAGAGGCTGTCGACACGCGACTCGGCCATCTCGAGCAGCTCGAGGCCCGGGACCTTTTTCAAAACCGCGCGCGGCTCCGCGTAGATCCCGTTGTGCCGGCCCATGTAGCAGGGGTCGTGGTAGGTCACCCTCTTTTTGAACTCTTTTGCGATCTCAAGCCGGCCCGCCCGGATCAACTCCGCCAGGTACTGGGAGATGTGCACCACCTCGAAGTTGACCCTGAATTCGGGGTACTCGTTTTTGAAGGTGTGGTAGCAGTGCGGCGAGGAGACGAGGATCTTTTTGACCCCGTGGTCGATGAAGGTTTTTATGTTTTCACGGGCCAGACGCCTGAAGGCCTCCTCGTCGCCCGTCTTGCGGATGCTCTCGCCGCAGCAGTTCTCCTTGGCCCCCAGGATCCCGAAGTCGACCCCGGCCTTGTTGAGAAGCTCGGCCGTGGCCCGCGCGACTTTTTTCAGCCGCGCGTCGTAGCTCAGGTAGCAGCCCGGGAAATAGAGGATCTCCATCCCCTCGGCGAAGCTCTTGACCCCGAGGCCTTCGGCCCAATCCGCCCGCTTCCTGCGTTCTTCGTTCAGGGGGTTGCCCTCGCCCATGAGGCTGCCGCGCACGCCGCGGATCGGCCGCGCCGTGGCGGGAAACACCCCGTACTCGGTTGCGATCCGGCGCAGGGCCACGCCGGAGTCGATCTGCCGGACGTCCCGCGGGCAGTGCTGGGGGCAACGGCCGCAGGTGGTGCAGCGCCAGATGTCCTCGCTTTCGATGTCGGTCATCCCGAAGGCCGCCTCGCGGACGATCCGGCGCATGCTGAAGGCCCGGAACCGGTTCCAGGGGCAGACCACGTCGCACAGGCCGCACTGAAAGCAGAGTTTGAAGGCCTCCCCGCCGTTGGCTTTGATGACATCGACGATCTCTTTGTAGTCGGCTACGTTGTCCACGGCCTGTCTCGACCCTCTTGCGCCTTGGTTCAGCCCTTTTTCGCAACCGCCATCCGGGCAACGGCTTCCATGATCTTGTCCAGCCCGTACTTGTCGGCCAACGCCTCGAGGCCGGTGTCGAGCTCCTCCCCGGCCGCCGCCTCTTCGACCTCCTCCTCCCGCTCTTCGTAGACCAGGGCGTCCGTGATGCACCACTGGACGCACAGGGGCTGCTTCAACTCCGGGTCGCTCTCGCACATATCGCACTTCAGGGGCAGCCCGGAGTCGGGCTCCTTGAAAAGGTCCCGCGACGGGCAGGAGGCGCGGCAGAAGGAGCACTCGTCGTACTCCTTGCCGTCGATCGTGTACTTGTCGCGGCCCATGCACTCGGCCCGGGCGTGCTCGCCGGCGTAGACGGGCACATAGATGTCTTTGAGGGGTTCGCGGATCACCCGGATGCGGGAGCGCGCCGGGTTGTTGCTGCTGTACTTGGGGGCCGCGTGAAAAGCGGAGCAGGCCACCTCGCACGCCCGGCAGCCGTTGCACTTGTCCACATCGACCTTGATGGTTTTTATCTTCTTCCTCTTTTTCTCGCCCATGGCGGCTCCCATCCCTTCGCGTTAGTTGGCCGCAGGCCCTTTCGGCGCCTCCGCAGAAGCCGCCTCCACTGCATCGGTCAGGATCCCACGTTTGAGGAAGTCCTCGGCCACATAGTCCAGCCCCAGCCCGCGCAGGGAGTCCTGGGTCGGCACCCCGTCGTTGTTCCACCCCTTGAACGCGTAGTAGGTGTCCAGGAGCTCCTTCTCCAGCTCGGGGAAGCGCTTCTTCCAGTGGTTTTCGGGCGGCTTCTCGTCCTTGCGGCGCATCCCCCGCCGGATGTTGATGGCCCGGACCAGCGTCCGGTACCTGCGGGCGGCCAGCGTCAATTTCTCCTCGTCCATCTCGATCCCGGCCCCGGCGGAGATGAACTTGGGGTAGTTGTGGATGTGGTAGGGCGGCTTCAGGGGGAAGGAGGAGAGCCCGGCGCACATCCCGAGCGCATCGTCGATGTAGTGCATCCGCTCCTGCCAGTCGACGATGTCGCAGCACATCGGCACCGTCGGGTAGAAGGGGATCGATTTCTCCCCGCGGGGCTCCCAGTCCAATAGGTACTGCTTGAACTTTTCGTCCGGCACCTGGAACCAATCCTTGACGAATTTCTCCCGCTCCTCGCGCGTGGCGAAGGGCGCCTGGGGAAACTGCCCTTCGATCTGGGTGATGTTGATCTTCTCGCCGGTGGCGTACATCAGAAAGTAGATGGGGTTGAGCATCGAGAGCTTGAGCGGCAACTGCTCGTGCTTCTTGATGTTGTTGTGGGCGTAGGCCTCAGCGCCCTTGCCGATCTGTTTGGCGGCCCAGTAGGTGCCGTTGGCAAGCAGATCCCCGACCCCTTCGCGCCGCACAATCCGGTCGAGCAGCCAGTGGAAGCGCTCCTCGTTGCCGGCGGGCAGGCCGGGCAGGTCGGTGTCGGTGAGGATGCCGTTTTCGTAAAGCTCCAGCGCAAAGGCCATCACCTGCGGGGTCGAAAACCCGTCCACGCCGTACTCGGTGGCGCGCTGCGCGATGTGCAGGCCGAACTCCAGGTCGGCCATGGCCGCCATGGTGTAGGTGAGCTTCGAGAAGCACTTCATCATGTAGGTCGGCAGCCCCGGCACCGAAATGGTCGCCCCGCATTTCATAGGGCAGTTGTAGCAGCTGATGAGCCGGGTGCGCATCTTCTCCAGCGTCTCGGTCCACTTCTCGGCGACCTCCTGGTTCCAGAAATCCTTGCGGCGGAGCCTGGAGTTGCCCCACATGAAGTTTTCCGTGTGCCACTTCTCGTCGTGCACGGCCATCTCCTGCGGCGAGCCGAGCCCGGCCAGTATGGGCATGACCCCCTCGATCGGATTGGCGTTGCGGAATTTTATGTACTCCAGCACCTCGTTGCAGAGCTCCATGAACTCTGCCGGCCGGGCGATGTTGATGTCCTTGGTGCCGCGCACGGCGATCGCCTTCAGCCCCTTGTCGCCCATGACGGCGCCGATCCCGCCCCGGCTGGCGCTGGAGCGGCCCTGCTCGATGGAGGCGAAGTAGACCCGGTTCTCCCCGGCCAGGCCGATGGCGGCCACCTGGGCCTTGGGCTCCTTCAACTCCTGGCGGATCAGCTCGGCCGTCTCCCCGGCGCCCTTGCCCCGCAGGTGAGAGGCGTTGCGCAGCTCCACCGTGTCGTTGTTGATCCACAAGTAGACCAGCTCGGGCGACTTGCCGCGGAAGATCACCTTGTCGTAGCCGGCGTATTTCAATTCGGGCGCCCAGAAGCCCCCCATCATCGAAAAGGCCATCAGCAGCGTCTGCGGCGAGATGGTGGAGACGATGGTGCGGTTGCAGCCGGTCGCCGGGGTGCCGCACAGCAGGCCGGCGCTGAAGATCAGGAGATTTTCGGGGGAGAACGGTTCGACCTCGGGCGGGACCCGGTCCCACAATATTTTGGCGTTGGTGCCCAGGCCCCCCAGATAAAGCTCGGTGTCCCGCGGGTCGGTTGCCACCCGCTCAATGCTCCCGCGGGTGAGATCGATCTCCAAGTTGTAGCCTGTCTCTGCGTACCTCATCTCTTTCCCCTCTTATTGCGGTACCGGCCTGATTCGAGCTGACGGGAGTTCGACTCTGTTTTTAGGTTGAAGCTGATTGCGAGTGTCATGGCGCTCGCGCCGGCGCGAGGTCGGTGCAACGCGATTTAGCTACATATTAACTACATTTTAGCTGTATTGTAGTTGTACGAGGTTCCCCGTGGTTTGTCAAGATAAAAACTTTTCGAGGTCGGGTTGCAGGCGGAGGCTTGACCGAAAAACCGCCGGGGGTGCCGCATAGTTTAACGAATATCGGGAGGGTTCACTTTTTGAGCTCATCCGTCACTTTCCAGAACCACCACTGCTGCCGCCGCGGGTTGTGGAAAAGGGAGGTGTCCTGATCGAACTGCTCCTGTTCCTTCAAGCTCTGCTCCATGGCGGCGGCCATCCGCTCCTTGACCAGGCGGGAGAGCTCCGCCTGCACCTCCTGCGGCGAGGCTTTGATGACGAGCAGCCCGGAGACCCACTCGCGGCTCTCCTGGGTCAAGCGGCGGGCGGCGATTTCGGTCAGCGCGAAATGGATCTGCTCGTGCTGGAGCACGTAGGCACGCATGGCGGGCGTAATGCCGGGGTTCCACCAGGAGCGCTCCGGCAACAGGACGGCTTCGAACCCGATCCGTTCGATTTGACCGAAAAAGATCGGGGCCCCTTTCAAATCGCCCTGGGAGATCCTGATTCTCGAATCCGGGGCCAGCCGGATCTGGATGGCCGCGTGCGCGTTGATGTTGCGGGCATGCTCGGCCATCTGCTCCGACAAGGAGGCGGCGCGAAAATCCTGGGTGGTCAGCTCGCGGTAGGTCACGCCGGCCTCGGTGTGCAGCGGCGCCTCGACCGGCTGGGTCATCCGCGGCCGGGCATACTCCGGCAGCTGCGCGCAGGCAGGCAAAAGGGCGACCACCCAAAATAGTATCAAAGGGCGCAGCTGCACCCGCAAGAGGGGCCTCACCGGATCAGAAGCTTG
Organism: Desulfobacterales bacterium; assembly: GCA_025454255.1. GTDB lineage: Bacteria > Desulfobacterota > Desulfobacteria > Desulfobacterales > SpSt-501 > SpSt-501. The sequence continues at coordinate 69,264 of JALOOU010000045.1, forward strand.
CTTCACGGGCCGGAGGTGTCGGGCCGCGAGGCGGCGGCGCGGCGGCCCGGCTTGGGATTTGGGCACAGGTCCCTGATCCAGTTGCGGATGGTCATCTCCGAATAGGGGCTGCCGTCGGGCTTTCGGGCCCGGCGGACGATCTCGCTGTGGTTGACCATGGCGGCAATGGTGAAGTCGGGCTGCCGATCCCATATCCGCTTGGCGATTTCCCGGCACTGGGCGCTGCACTCCTGTGCCTGGATGGATCGCGACGGTTTGGCTGCGATCGCAGGCGCCTTTGGCCCTTCGGGTGCCTTGGACGGCTTGGGCAGATAACGGTCGAGCTCAGCCTCCGGGTATCGGGAGTTCATCAGTCCGGTGGTGAAACACCCCTCCAGACCGCGCTCCTTGGGCAGCTCGAATTGATCCCAGTCGGCGTTCTTGATGGTCTGCAGATAGGATTTGCAGGCCTGCAGCTTTTCCTCCAGAGGCTCCATGCGGCCGGAGATCAAATTCTCCCTCTCCGTGCCGGTGAGCGCCCATGCCGTCTCGTCGAGCCGCGAGAGCTCCCGCTCCAGTTCGGCGATATGCTGCGCCATGACGTCGGCGGGCCGAACCGGCAGGCCGTGTTCGTTGTGCGGCGTGAGGCTCTTGGTGATGCACCCTTGAACGATCTCGGAATCGGAAATCTTGGCCAGCGACCGGATCTGGCTTCCCTGAACCCAACCCTGCATTACTCCTCCTTGCTGAAGATTTGCGGCATACCCGAGCGAAGATGTGGCGGCGCTTCAGATCGGTGCGGCGAGGCAGCATTCGAGATATCGTTATTTATAAACGATTACAATATGATATCAAGATAGACGGAACAAGTCAACAGTGTTTCGCGAAACAGGCATGCCCCGCTGCGGAAAAGAGGGCCGGCAGGGGCTTGGCACGCTCACTTGCCGGCGGCAACCGCGACTGCCCGGGCTATCTCCGGCAGGATCCGGCTCCAGGTCGAGCCGTTGAGCGTTTTGGACCAAAGCTCGCCGCCGGAGGAGACCGCGATCAATTCGCCTTGCAGTTGAAAAAAACGTTCGACCATGCGATCGGCCCAAGGGGCCTGCATGCCCGTGGAGGCCGGGTGCCAGGTGCGGCCCCCATCCAGCGAGGCTTCGACCCGGCCGTTCCGTGAGACCCCATCGGCCGGGCCGGCGATGATGTGCCGGTGGCCGCAGGGGTCGACCCAGGCTGCGCGGACGTAGCCGGGGTGGATCTTCTTCCAGGATCGGCCCCCGTCGACTGAACGGAAAAGCCCCCCGCCGGTGGCGGCGGTCACGCAATCCGATGAGCTGGGGTGGACGGCTATCGAATGCACATCCGGGTGGATCAGCGCCCCCAGGTCGCGGTCCATCTGCGGTTTGCCGTCGCTGCCTGCGGCCAATCGCCATGAACGCCCGTCGTCGTCCGAAACCAGCACCCCGCCGACCTCGACGGCGGCGTAGATCCGGCCGCGGTCGGGGCCGGATGCGGCGACGGCGAACCCGCGCACGCAGCCGGCCCGAGGGGAGTAGGGCAAAAACCAGCCGTTCGCATCGCGAAGCTTCCAGACCCCCGGATCGGCATCCCAGGAGGCCCCGGCGTCTCGCGAAACGAAAATCCCCGCCGGCTCGGTGCCGGCCAGGATCGGGCCGCCCGGCCCCGGAGAGGCGCTCACCCAGCGCACATGGCGGAGCGCAAGCCCCTCGTCGGCCTTGAGCCAGGTCCTGCCGGCATCCCTCGAACGCCAGATGCCCTCGGGCGAGCCTGCCAGGACGACTGCCCCGCGGACGGCGACGCTGGTCAGAGGCAGGCCGCTCAGCGCCTGCCCGCTCACGCGCCAGGCGCCGTCGGCGCGGGCCGCATTATAAAGCCCGACCGCGGTTGCGATGAAAAGAGCGGCCGCCATGGCCCCCCCGGTGCTTTTGCAGATATCGCATCGATTCGATAGCCGCCAGCGCGTCAGCGCGGCGTGGCGCAGCCTCCCCGGCCCTTCACGCCTGCCGCCGAGTTCTTCTCCTGCGAACCGGGGTGGCGGCGCGTCATACTTTAGCCTGGATTCTCAGCTGCTTGTCCGGCCAGAGGGCAAACTCCGCCGGAAGCAGGCCGACGATTTCGTGGCCGGACATGCTGTAGAGATCGTAGGTCACATCCAGCTGCTGGACGACATCGATGAAACGGTAGAGCGACCCCGGGGCCCTGCGGTTCATGATCGGGCCGCGCTTGGGCCTGTTGCGGGCATCGTCGAAGTAGAGCAGGTGCAGCGCCTCCATGACGCCCCGGTTGGTGATAAAGCTCTGCCGTGTCGCGATTTCGTGGTGGAAGTGGTTTTCGACGGAGAGCACCGAGTGCAGCAGCAGCTTGGACAACTCCTCCCCCCACTCGTAGACGGTGTAGACGAGATAGGCCCCCATGAGCAGATGCCTGTGGCCGTGGGGGTATCCCGGCTCGGGAATGTGGCGGTAATCCCGCCCCGGCCGGCGCCGGCCCTTGTCGTTGGCCGGGCAGACCTGGTCGAAATAGAAGAGCGACATCCAGCTCCAGAGGTGCACGTCGCCGGCAAGCGCATCGGGCCGCTCGGGCAGATCCTCCAGCGTTCGGTCCAGGTAGCGCGCCAGGGCCAGGCGCGAGTCGAAGGCCGTGCGCTCAAGCTGCACCCGCCCGCCGACGGGCTTCGCGCATTCGGGATCCGCCAGCAGCCCCTGCGGCGGCTCCGAAGCCGCCCCGCCCCCCAGTTCGTGCAGATAGGCCCGGAACCGTTCGAGCCCTTTGTCTGTGAATTTTCTGAGCTCCATCAGCGCCTAGCGCAGCTCCTCGAACGCCCGGTTGAATTTCGCCAGCACCTCGAACTTTGCCGAGAAGGCCTCGACCGCCTGGTCGATCCATTCCTGCCGCCCCTCTTTGAATGCGGGCGGATCGCTCATCCCGGGCAATTGCCGCGCGAGCCGCAGCCACAGGCTGGGCCAGTCGTCGTCGCAGTCCGGGTCGGTGTGGTCCTCTGCGACCACCACCCGCGTCAGGACCTGCCGAAAAACCTCCGGGTAGACCAAGGCGAAAAAACGATGGTCCGAACCGGCCACGAGGCCGATCTCGTCCACATGTTGATTCAGTTTCAAAACCGGCCAGTCCCCGTCGAGGTCGAGCTGCCAGATGGCATGGCCCAGGTCGTCGTATTCGACGAACAACAGCGCGTGGCTGCCGGCCGGCTCGCGCTCCACGGTCTCCGGCCGGATCTTGTCGAGCGCGGCCAGGATGCGTCCGTGCGCAGAGGAGCGATCCACCACCTTGACCCGGAACAAAGGGGTGGTCGCAGCCGAAAAACGGCTCAGCCGGCGGTCCGCCGGGCTTTTGCGGTTGGAGATGCTGCCGAAATCGAAGCGCTGGTAGGCCGTGCGGTGGTAGGCCTCGGCGTAGATGCGGGCATTCGCGGGCAGCCTCAGATCGGAGAGGTCCGCCTGCAGGTTGAAAAACCTGCGGCCCTCGGCATCGCGCAGGATGTCCACGCGCACGCTGGTCCGCCTGATCTTTTTGCGGCCGGTGAAATTGATCTTCCGGATCATGTCATGTTCTCAAGGGTAGGTTCGCACCCGCAGGTCCCGGCGGGTGTCGAAGCCGGTCACCGTCAGCCTGAAGTCGCTGCGCACCACCTCGATCTGAATCGCATTCTCCTTGCAGAGCTTGAGGCGGGCGCCTTCGCTTCGGATTTGGATCGGCTCCCGGCTCACGTCGAAATCGAGCGGGGTGTATTTCTTGAACGGGTTGCCGCTGCGGACCTCGTAGGCGATCCACTGGGTGATCAAACGCGGGACCTGGGTCGCCCGGGTGCGCCGGCTCAACCGGAAGCCGCCCTTGACGGCGCTCAGCTGCAGGTAGCTGCCGGGTTCGAGTTCGATGAACTCCCCGCTCCCGGGCAAGGCGTTCTCTTTTTCGGATGGCTGCCTCCCGGGCGTTTCAGCGTTTCCCGTCGGTTCGAGCGGCACCGCGAAGATATGCTTGAGCAGGTTCTCGTCGCGGCCCTTCTGCGGCTGGGTCAAAATTCTCACCAGCTCCCGGGGGCTGGTCTTGACATAGTCCAGCGTGGCCGGGCCCAGCTTGTACCTGCTTTTGAACTTCTTCGAATTGCGCTCCCATTGCGTGTGCGCCGGGTTCTCCGCATCGCCCAGAAATGCGGAGAGGCCGCTCTCGGCAATTGAGACGATCGCGCGCACGCCCTTGTGTTTGAGCGATGAGACCTCGGGGATGGTGATCCCCTGCCGGATGAAATGATCCTCCGGCCGGTCCAGCTTCTCGTCCCGTTCGAGGAAGACGGAAAAGCCGGTGTGAAACGTCTGCGCCCCGTCGTGTTTTATGACCGCAACCGGAACACGGAACGCCAGCCGGCGGCCGACGGCGAATTCGCCCCGGATCGCATCCAGCTGCTCGGCGTCGAAGAGCTCCTCGGTGAGCTTGGGGCGCTTTCCAACCAGGGGCTCCTTGAGCTGAATGCAGCGCTCCAAGGGCTGGTGGATCGCCCAGCGCGCCAGGCCCATCAGACCGGGCAGCCCCTGCTTCTCCGCCCACTGGGATTTCTTGAGGTAGTCGTCCAGGCTGGCCGCATCGAGCCGGACCCTTTTGCCGTCGAAGCTGAGCTCTACCACGAGCTGGCCGGCCAGGATGGGGAAAAAATAGTGGCGGATCACCGCGGCGGCACAGCCTCTGAGATGGATCTCCTTGTCCGGGTAGGGGATCAGAACGGAGAGGCCGGGTTTGCCGATGCGGTCCAGCGAAAAATGGCGCGAAAACCTCGCGTGGTAGCTTGGGTCTTCCACCGGCAGCGCCAGATGGCCGCGAAACAAGCCGAAATACCCGTAGGGTGCATAGCGCGCGCCGTCCAACTTATGGATTTTGAGGACGGACTGCCCCATCAGGCAGGCGCGGCCGTCATCCCGGCGAACGGTGAGCCCGAAAAAGGTGTTGATGCGGGAAGCCGCCTGGAAGACGGTTTTACCCAGACCCCAGCGCCCCAGGTCGGTCAGCTCTTTCTGGGTGCGCCCGATGTTGCGCCAGAAGTAAAAGAAGTCGTTTTTGGGGGCATCCTCGTCCAGGTCATCGTACTGCAGCACATCCCCTTGAAGGCCCCGCGTGCCGTAGTCCTCGATCACCATCGCGCTCAGCGGTTCGATCAGGGGGGGCGCCTCCGGAAGGCCCGCATGCCGGGAGCACAGATGCGGAGCCAGACCGTCGATGTAGCATCGGCGCAGCTCGTCAGCATCGACGCCTGCGATCGGGTGCGGGTGATGGGAGAAGCGCACGGTCACCGGCCCGCCCCCGTCGGCCGCATCGAGGGAGTTTTGAATGGATTCGCGCACCAGTGCGTCCGTGATGCTGCGCAGCGCCTCGGTGGTGAAAAACTCCCCCTCGATCGGGTCGACATTCATCTCCCCGGGCTGCATCGCCCGGAAACGCCACTGGGGTTGAAAAGTCATCGCTCGGTCGTGTAGTCGGATAGTTGGAAAGCGCCTGCGCGCCGCTTCCGAACTTACCAGCGCGGCCCTGCTCCGTCAATCGTGGCCGCACTGGGTTCTCGGCGGGCGTTTGACAGGCGCGGTCAAAGATTCGTAAAAAGTGTAAAGTCGCAGCGCCCGTCGACCGATATCCACAGACAGCGATGCCGGCAGATCGCCGGATACGAAAGCGCCTTCTGCACCCGGGAGTCCCATGCGAAAGATCGTCAGGAGAATGTCCGCTGCCAAAAGCCCTTCGCAGGTCTGGCTCGACCGGATCCGCGCCCACGTGATGTCGGTTTTCAGCTGCGGGCCGAACTCCATCCACGGCCCGTCGCACTGGCGGCGGGTCGAGTCCTTCGGGCTCGACATCGCCGAACGCAGCGGCGCCGACATCGTGGTGGTGCGCCTTTTCGCCCTGCTGCACGACGCCTGCCGCCGAAACGACGGGGACGACCTCGAGCACGGCCCGCGGGCGGCGGCGATGCTCTACCGGATCGTGCCGTCCGTCTTCGCGATCGACCCGAAACGCTTCGAACTGCTCGAGCACGCCGTCCGGCACCACACCTCCGGCCTGATTTCGGACGACCCGACCATCGGCGCCTGCTGGGACGCGGACCGGCTCGACATCGGCCGCGTCGGCATCGCCCCGGACGCCCGCTACATGAGCACCCCCGCCGGCAGGCAGATGGCCGGCCCGTCCGACCCGTCGGTTCTCAGCGCAACCCGTTGAGGGAATAGCCTGCTCGCCCAACACCCGCCCGGGACAGTGCGCGCGCTCGCGGCGACGAACGTGGACGAACCCTCTATGTCAACCGGGCGCCGCGGGCGGAGAGCAGCTCGCGCAAAAGCGAGCGGTGGCACCGACTCTCGTCGGCGCAATAGCATCCCACCGAGAGGTCGGTCTGCCGGGAGAGGGCCGCCAGCAGGTCGAGCAGGCGGATCTTCTCCGGCGCCTTCATCTCCGCGCGGTAGCGCCGCTCGAAGCTGCGCCAGCGCTCCTCGTCTGTCGCTGCCGCCTGGCCGAGCCTGAGCAGCTCCTCGCTCGGTGCCAAATCGGGCAGCCAGACGTCGTAGAAGTTCCGGGAGGAGAACTCGGCCTTCGGAACCCCGCGCGGCGGCCGCCGCACCGTCCCGATCCGCAGCCCCTCCCCTTCCAGCCGTGCACTCCCGAGCCGGACCACCTTAAGCGCCATACCCTCCCCCCCTTGTCTTGGGTTCGCCCCGACCGGCCGCCGCCTGCCGGCACACGCGGCCGGTGGGCGTCCTGAAGCTGGTTATAGCAACGATCGGGAGGTTTTTTAAGTGTTTATGGTGGTTTATGGGGTTTATGGTTTATGGTAGTTTATGGTGTCACATCTTGTCGGGCTGTTGCCCAAAGCGGTTTTCTAAGCGAGCCGAAAGGTATCAAGACTCCCTGAGAAGAATGCTCCGTAAAGTACAGCCATTTGCCGCGTAAGCAC
>JALOOU010000179.1 GCA_025454255.1 Desulfobacterales bacterium
AATGTGATGATGCTGTGCGGCTGCCCGATCGAGCCGGGCGGGTTCTGGGATGCGAACGCCTTCGAAGTCGCCGCGCTCATCCGCCAGCGCGATCGCCCTGTCGGAGAGATCAAGCTTTCCTATGCCGGCGAGATCGGGCAGTTCGCGGGCGTCTTCCCGATCCCCGGCCCGGGCCCCTACGACATCACCGTGTACGCGTTCGATCCCCGCAACGGCAACACCGGCCTCGACCGCGCGACAATCGTGGCCGCGGAGCCGGCCGCCGCGGCGGACGAGGATTGATCCGGAAAGGGAGGTAGAATGGAGAGCGGCAGCATAAAAAAAATCGATCTCGCGCTCCAGGGCGGCGGTGCCCACGGCGCCTTCACCTGGGGGGTTCTGGACCGTCTGCTCGACGACGGGCGCATCGAAATCGAAGGGATCAGCGGGACCAGCGCCGGAGCCATGAACGCGGTCGCGCTGGCCCAGGGCTTGGCGGGCGGGGGGCGGAAGACGGCGCAGGAGTTGCTTGCGGGCTTCTGGAAGAGGGTGAGCGATGCCGGACGCATGAGCCCGATCCAGCGGTCGTTCTTCGACGTCATGATGGGGCGCTGGAGCCTGGATCTCTCGCCCAGCTTCCTCCTGTTTGACAGCCTCACGCGGACCTTCTCGCCCTACGAGTTCAATCCGTTCAACATCAACCCGCTGCGCGACATCGTGGCCGATTTTTTTGATTTCGAGGTGATCAACCGGGCTCCGTCGCCGAAGCTTTTCCTCTCCGCCACCAACGTGCGCACCGGGCGCCCGAAAGTGTTCCGGCAGCCTGCCATCTCCGTCGACACCACCATGGCGTCGGCCTGCCTGCCGTTTCTGTTCCAGGCGGTTGAAATCGATGGCGAGGCCTACTGGGATGGCGGCTACATGGGCAACCCGCCGATCTTCCCCCTCATCGATGAGACCGAGGCCCGCGACATCGTGATTGTCCAGATCAACCCGTTCACCCGGAACAAAATCCCCCGAACGGCCTACGAAATCAACAACCGGTTGAATGAAATCACCTTCAATGCCAGCCTGATGAAGGAGTTGCGCGCCGCAGCGTTTCTGTGGGAGGTAATTCACCATGAAGGTCTGGACCGCCAGGCCTACCGGGACGGCCGCCTGCACCTGATCCAGTCCGAAGAGGAGATGCAGAAGCTGAGCGTGTCCAGCAAACTCAATTCGGAGTGGGTGTTTCTGCAGCATCTGCACGATATCGGCTGGCGGACCGCGGGCAACTGGTTAACGCAGCATTTCGACGACCTGGGCGAGCGCTCCTCCTATAGGCCCACCTTCGTCTATGAAGAGAGCCTCAAGCCGGCCCACCTGGCGGAAAGCGTCGAAAGAAACAAACCCTGATGATTCATATCCTTGCTTGTCTGAACCATGAAAGCGGAGGTTTTGGGAACCAATGCGAATCCTTGGCAGGCAAACGGTGTGGGCGGTGTCGGTCGCTTTCACGGTGCTCGCCTCCGGCTGCAGCGACCCGCTGCGCACGGAGCCCGCGGCCAACGAGCCGCTGGAGCCTCGGCCGGTGGAGCAGGTCGCCTTCGGCACGCCTTACATGTGCGGGGAGGCTTCGGTCAATTTCGGTGTGCTGGGGGAGCGTGCGCGCATGGCCGCGGGGGGCGAGGTCTTCGACCTGAAGCCGGTGGCGTCGGCCTCGGGGGCGCGCTACCGGGCCGTCGACGGAACGGAGACCGGCTTCTGGAGCAAGGGGGAGCGCGCGCTCGTCACCGTGCGCGGCGAGGCGCTGCCGGAGTGCCGGGCCGTGCGCGAGCCCGAGCTGCCCTTCACCGCCCGCGGCCAGGAGCCCGGCTGGATGATCACGATCGATGCGGACGCCATCTTCCTCAACGCCGACTATGGGGCGCTGCAGCTGCGCTTCCCGCGGGCCGCGCCGCAGGCCGCGGCCGACGGCATCCGCTACCGCACCGCGGCCGGCGGCCGCCGTCTGTCGGTATGGATCCAGCCCCGGATCTGCGCCGACAGCGCCACCGGCATGCCCCACCCCTACCAGGCGCGCTACGAGCTCGACGGCAAAGGGCACCCCGGCTGCGGCGGCGAGCCGAAGAGCCTCCTCACCGGCGGCGAATGGATCGTGGAGACGATCGGCGCTGCGCCGGTAGTCGACCAATCCGAGGCGACCATCCTCTTCATGGAGGAGGGGCGGGTGGCCGGGAACGCCTCGTGCAACCGGTTCGTCGGGGGCTACCAGTTGACCGGAGAGGGGCTCTCCTTCTCGCAGATGGGAACCACCATGATGGCGTGCGAAGAGGCCTTGAGCCGCCAGGAGGAGCGCTTCCTGGAGCTGCTGCAGGCGGTTTTCCGCTTCGAGATCTCCCCGGAGAGGCGCCTCGTGCTGCACGCTCCGGACGGCCGGAGCATCACGGCCAAGCGCTGAGATGGGCCGGCCGGTTGTTCAAAACAGATCTCGAGCCGCCAGGTTTTTTTGACCACCCGCTAATCTCGCGCCGGGGGGGGAAGCAGAATCTCCGCGGGGCCGTCGCGGTAGGGTTTGGGAGGGCGCACGGCAAGCACGCCCACGGTACGGGTGAAAACGGACTCCGGCACGCCCATGGCCTGTTTGAGGGCCACATCCCGGTCCCAGACGTTTTCGATCCTCGAGATGCGCCAGGCATTGACCCACCCGATGTGCCGGACATGGTACCAGGGCGACACCACCGGAAAGTGCTGCAGCGGCCAATCGGTTCCGTAGATCATGTGGTCGATCGTCCATGGCACCTTCAACGCCCTCACCAGGTACCCCAGCCGGTTGATCTGAGTAAGGCTCGAGATGTCCGCGTAGAAGTTCGGATAGGCCGGCAATATCGAGAGCAGCCGTTCGAAGTTGTCCTGGCCCTCGGATCGACCCGTGGCCGCCATATGGGCCGCGATCACGGTGACGCCGTGCTTCAAGGGCAGGAGAAGCTTGAAGGGGTCG
>JALOOU010000114.1 GCA_025454255.1 Desulfobacterales bacterium
TGAACTTGAGCCTCTCACCACGCCCTCGCCTTCGCATAAAAAAAGGCGCGCGGCACATTTTCGCCGTCGCAGTGCATCCCGCAGTCGCTGCGGCGTACCCTGGGAGGCCCGGAGGCTGACGTCGTGGGAAGGCGGGGAGATCGGTTTTCTCGCGGCTGGAGGCCGCTCCCACAAAGAACCAAGCTCAGCCGCCGGCCGGCTTCACCTTGAACCCCTTTTGGCCGAGCAGCGTTAGCAGCGTGCCGCGGTGGTCCCCCTGGATCAGGACCTCGCCCTCTTTTACCGAACCGCCGGTGCCGCAGCGGCGCTTCAATTCGGCCGCGAGGGCCTGCAGTTCGAGCTCGCCGAGCTGAAACCCCGACACCACGGTAACCGTCTTGCCGCCCCGGCCCTTGACCTCGCGCCGGATGCGGATGGTTCCGTCCGCCGCCTTCGCCGGTTTTTTGCGCTCGCAGCTGCAGGCGCCGACCGGCTGGGAGCACTTGGGGCAGATGCGCCCTGAGCCTGTAGAAAACACCAGCCGCGCGTCACGCAAGCAGCACCGCCCAATCGTCTTCGTTCACGCCGGGGATCTCAATCGCACGGCGCACGCTCAGATTCCGCGCGACCTCACGGACATCCTGCGGCCGACGGCCCTCCAGCCCCGCTTCGAGCAACCGGACGGCATCCGGCGGGTAGCAGAAAAAATCGCCCGAAATCGAAACTCCGGACAAGCGCCCCTCCGTCAGCTCGTAATCCGCCCGCAGCAGGCCGCCGCGGGCCTTGTGCACCCGGTGAAGCAGGTGGAGTCCGGCGCGGATGCGGATATCGCGTCCGGCGCCTCGGCCTCGGCGCTGGACCAGCCAGTCGTCGCTCAGCATGCGGGATCGCAACGCATCTGCCCGTGAGCGCAGCTCGGTGTCCACCGCCGCGGTTTCGAAAGGTCCCAGCAGGCTCGCGAACGCATCGATCATCAGCGCGTTGAGGCGCTCCTCCGTCCATTCGGCCGCAGCGGCATCGCCCAGCTCCCGGCGGATGGTCGCGAGGTTTCCCACGAGCGTCTTGTGCACCTTGTCGCGGAACTTCTCGTCCGGCACCTTGAGCACGCGCGCCATCATCTCGTGGTTGAAATCGACGATCAGGTTGCCGACGAAGACGACCCCGGCCCCGATCTCGCCCACCCCGCTGCCGCTGATTTTGCGGGCGCCAACGACCACATCGTTGATGGGCTTGTACTCGGCAGGAATGCCCAACCGGCGATAGATGCCGACCACCGGCTCCAGAAATTTCCGGTAGAACGCCTCCCTGGCAGCGGGCAGGAGCGGGTTGTCGGCCCGCAGGACCAGCTGGAAGAAGAGCTGCCCCCCGTCCAGGTAAACCGCCCCGCCGCCCACTTCCCGGCGAAAGACCGGAATCCCGCTCTGCCGGCAGAAGGCGAGGTCCACCTCCTGCTCCACGTTTTGATGAAAGCCGATGCAGACATAGGGCGAGGCGGGCGAGAGCAGAATCAGGCCCTCGCGGCCGAGGTCCGCCAGCGCGTGGTAGATCAGCTGGGAGTCGTCCCAGGGGACTTTGCCGAGATTGTAAAGGTCCATCGCAGGTCCCGTTCCAGAGGTGAAAATAAAGGCCGCCGGGGCGAGTCTATCGGCTCGCCTGGGAGGAGGAGGGCGCAAGGGCTCTGCGCACCAGCTGCACGATATCCAGCACCTCGAGGGCAATCTTGTTGCGCTTGACATGGCTGGTCATCGTGCGCACGCACTGCTGGCAGGAAGTGGCCACCGCTTGGGCGCCGGTGGCCAGAACCTCCCCGATCTTGGCCTTGGCGATCTTCGCTGCGAGATCCGGGTCCACCATCTCCAGGTTGCCGCCCCCGCCGCAGCAGGTGCATCTCTCGCGGCTGTGCGGCAATTCGACGAGCCTGACCCCCGGGATCGCACGGAGCAGCTCGCGCGGCTCATCGAAGACACGGGCCCCGCGCCCCAGATCGCACGGGTCGTGGTAGGCCACGGTCAGCGGAAGATCCTGCAGCGGGGTTCTGCCCTCACGCACCAGCCGGAGCAGAAACTCCGGCGCTGACAACAGTTCGAGACCGGCCCGGTAATACTCGCGCCACATCTGGTAGCAGGAGGGGCAGGCGAAGACCACGCTCCGCGCCCCCTTGGCGTTGACCGCCGCAAGGTTCTGGGCGCGGAACTCCTCGAACATCTCCATCAGGCCGGCGCCCAGCAGCGGAAAGCCGCAGCACCACTCCGCCTGCCCGAGCAGCGTGAAATCAACCCCGCTCGCCGCCATGACCTCCGCCAAGGCGATGGGGATTTTCTGAGCCAGCGGGAAATAGGCCGATACGCAACCGGTGATGTAAACCACCTCGGCCCGGGGCCTCACGTAGAGGTCCTCCGGCGGTTTGCGCATGTCCTCCACCCACTCGCCGCGCTCGGCATTGTCCTCGCCGAACACGTTGCGGCTCTTGGCAAGATTGGCGCGGATCATGTCGATCTTGGACGGGTAGGCGCTCTCCTGCACCAGGTCCTCGCGCAGGGAGAGCCACAGCTCCTTGAGGCGAATCCCCAGAGGACAGACCTCCTCGCAGTTGCTGCACAGGGTGCAGCGGAACACCGTTTCGGCGTAGTGGTTCAGGTCTGCGTCGGACAGGGGCTTGCGCCCCATAAGCTTCTGCAGCCGGCCGGCCCGGGCCTGGAGGTTCCGTTTGAGCCCTTTCAACCGATAGACGGCCGAAAGCTCTCCGTTCGCGGCGGCGCAGGCCGCCGGGCAGACGTCGGCGCAGAGCCGGCAGTTGGTGCAGGCGTCCATTTCGAACAACTGACGAATCGTGAAACTAGAACTGGCCATAGGCAACTCATCGCGGCGGCAGCCTACTCCGCCGAAGCACATGCTACGAGAGCCGGGCGCCGCTCCCACACGATGGGAAGCGGTCGAAGGAGAGGCCGGCGCAGCCGCGCCGCGACCCGGAAGGGGTTCCGGCGGGCTGAGCCCGCCGGACGGCATCCGCCTGAACCCCTGCGCCGCTCACCCGGCGGAGGAATTCATTTGGCGAACTTCTTGATCTCCTCCAGCATCCAGCTGCGGATCGGCTCCGCGCCGTGAATCAGGTTGGCGAGGTCGGCCATGTTGTCCGGCCGGATCTTGTACATCCAGCCCTTGCCGTAGCACTCCTCGTTGATCAGCCCGGGGTTGCCTTCCAGCTCTTCGTTGACATCCGCCAGCTCGCCGTCGACCGGGGCGTTGATCTTGCCGAGCCATTTGCCGGATTCGACCTTCGCAAAACGCTTGCCGGCATCCAGTCTCTTGCCCGGCTCCGGCAGCTGCACGAAGACGATCTTGCCGGCCAGCTTCTGGGCGAAGTCGTTCATGCCCATGCAGAGCAGTTCCCCCTCGGGCCTGACCCAGTAGTGGTCCTTGTCGTAGTAGAGATTCTCGGGGATGGTGTAGCCTTCGATGTCCATGCCCTACCCTCCTTGAGAAAATGGCCTCCGTCGCCGACCGCCCGGCGAGCCGCAGGGCAGTAGCCCAGCGGGTCTCGCGGGGCGTTCCCGTGGAACCTGCCGAGCGCTTCAAACAGCACGTTGCGAAAATCGCTCCGGCGCTGCGGCGCGAACCTGTCTACCGGCGCGCTCCCCCCTGCCCTCCAGGACGGCAATCCGCAGCGTTTAGAGCGATGAGCACCGGGGCCAGGAGGATGTGGAACATGCGGCTGAATGGCAGGTAGGCCACAAACGCGCCGGTCAGCAGCGCGTGAGCGTACCACACGTAGCCGTAGATGTCTGCAAGACCTGCGACCCCGAAGAAGAAACGGCTGAGCGCATCGCCGGCAAAGGAGTAAGCCGACCCGGCCGGATAGCCCGTCATCGCGATCCGCATGCCTTCGAGCACGAACCCGACCGCCACGATGGCCCCCAGCAGGCCGGCGGCCAAGGGGTCATGGCGCGGCAGCGAAGGCAGCCTGGCCGATGCCCCGGACAGGCGGCGCATGACGGCCAGCAGGACTCCGGCAAGAATCAGCAGGCCGGTCGCATCGAAGAAGACCCCGTGCGCGGGGTGGTTCTTGTCCAGCAGCACCCAGGGCCAATCGCGCCCGGGCGCCCAGAGGGACCCCGCCAAAGCCGCCAGCCCCCATGCAAACCGCAGCAAGATCGGCCACACGATCAACCCGTGAATCAGCCAGCGCGAGCGGGATTGCCGGTAGAGCTTCACCTGCACCATTCCGTCCAGCAATAAATTTTGGGCGATGCTAAAAATTTTAGCCGAAAAAAACGCGTTTGCCGTCTTAACGAGAACCCAAGCCGACTTGCGGAAATAACCGGTGGCGTTCACGCCCGGGATAGCGCCGGAAAGCCAGAAGGAGAGGCTCAGGAGCAGGCCGCCGGCGAACACGGCCAGGGCGGCGAGCGTGGTCGCATCGGAGACGCTCAGCGTGGCCGCGTGGCAGGGCAGGCAGAGGATGCTCTTGGCCGGCAGCACCATGGCCGCCGCCCCGAGCGCATTCGCCGGCTGGTGGCAGCGCCGGCAGGAGATCTCCCCGCCGGGAAGCGCCATCTGGTGCAGCCGGCCGGAGCCGTCGGCCGGCCGCATCCAGCCGATGCGCCCTGTTCCCCGCTCCTGGTGCGGGAGGACCTGATTGAGGTGGCAGGCCCCGCAGGCAACCGAAAGGTGGGCATCGTGAATGACCGCCTCGTCGTGGCGCGCGTGACAGGAACGGCAATCGCCCGGCCTCTGATCGGCATGCGCATAACCGGCCGCCTGGGGATGGCACGCCCGACAGGCAATCTCCCGGTGCGGGTGGAACCCCGGCAACGAGAGCTCGAGCATAGCCGGCGCTCCGGCCGGCATCGAACCGGCGGCGACACCCGCCGGGCCATGGCAGGCGAGGCAAAGGGTCCTGGAATGCGCGGCCGCCCCGGGTGCGCCGGGCTCAAACGCCCGGTGGCACCCCATGCAGGCCTCATCGGCCGCGGAGAGCGCCGGCAGGCCTTCACGCCGCTCGTGGCAGACGCCGCATTGGCGTTCAGCCGGCAGGGCAGGGTCGTAGGCGCCCGGATCGGAAACCCGCGGCTGGGTATGGGGATCGTGACAGGCGATACAGCGCTCGTGATCCAGCCCGAAAGCCACCGTCCGCCCGCCGTGCCGTCCCTGCTTCAAATCGGCAAGAACGGATCCATGGCATCCGGTGCAGTGTTCCGAACGGAAGCCATCCCCCGCGCGCCGGTTGACGCTTGCGGGATTCGGGTGTGCTGCGGCCGTGGCGGCATCGCCGTGGCACTCCCGGCAGGCAATCTGCCCGTGCGCCGAAACGTGCCAGAGCGCCTCGTCCACCAGCCAATTGGCGTGGGCGGACACGCTCACGCCAATTGACAAAATGAACCCAAAAATGGCCAAGAGATAATTTCTCATCTGCAACGATACGTCAGAATGGCATCGCGCAACGCAGCAATAGGGCGTTCTACGATGCCATTTTAAGGGATGTAGATGGCCCACCCCAGCGCCTCCCGCGCGGCGTCCGACAGGGATTCGGCAATCGTGGGGTGCGGCAGCACCGCGCGCGCCAGGTCCTCCAGGGTGGCCTCCATCTGGATTGCCAGCGCGGCCGCGCCGATGATCTCGGTGGCAAAGGGCGCCAGGATGTGCACCCCGAGCAGCTCGCCGTATCTCTTCTCGCCCACCACCTTGACCACCCCGCTGCCCGCGCCCTGGATCATCGCCATGGGGCTGGCCGCGATCGCCGCCGTGCCGGTAACGACTTCGTAGCCCGCCTCCTCGGCCTGGTCTTCAGTCAACCCCACCGAGGCCGCCTGCGGGCAGGTATAGGCGATCCGCGGAACGCCGGCGGGATTGAATGCCCGTTTTGCGCCAAGCGCGTTTTCGGCCGCCAGGATGCCCATGGCGGTCGCCCGATGGGAGAGGAAGGGCTCCTTTCCGATAACATCGCCCACCGCCCAGACCCCCGGCGCATTGGTGGATAGGCGCTCGTCTACGCCGAGGTCCTCGAGGCCGACCGTCTCCAGCCCCAGCTCCGCGAGATCCGGCCGGCGGTCGAAGGCGATCACCCGATCGAAGCGTCGGGTCTCCTGCTTGCCCTTGACCGAAAAAACGGCGGACAGGCCCGCTGGGTCTTTCGACACCGAGACCACCTGGCAGGCGCTGAGGATCTCCAGCGGATCCTTCTTGAGGGCGGCGCGCAGGCGCTGGCCGATCTCCGCGTCGAACTCCGGCAGGATCCCGCGCTCGCGGGCGGCGACGACCACCTGGCTGCCGCAGGCGCCCAGAAACTGGGCCATCTCCATGGCCCAGGGGCCGGCCCCCAGGATGAGCGCTCGGCCCGGGACCTGCCCCTCCTCGATCAGCTGGCTCGAGTTCACGACGCCTTCGAGCTCCGCCCCGGGAAACGACGGGCGGACCCATTGAGCCCCCACGGCGACGATGACCGCCTTGGCCTGGTAGAGCTTGTCGCCGACCGCCACCCGACCGGGCCCTGCCAGGCGGCCCTTGCCCTTCAAGGGGGTCACGCCTTTGGCTTTTACGAGGCCCTCGGTGCCCATCGAGAAATAGGCCACCAGCTCGTCTTTCATCTTGAAGACGGCCGCGGGGTCCACCACCGCCTCCGCCTTCGAGAAGCCCATCTTGGCCGCGGCCTGGATCGTCTTGCTGCGCTCCAGGGTGGCCGCGAACAGCTTGGTGGGCACACAGGCCCGGTTGAGGCAGAACCCGCCCCAATGCGTGCTCTCGACGATCGCGGTCTTGACCCCGAGCTGCACGCCGCGCACCGCCGCCGCCACCCCGCCCGGCCCCCCGCCGATGACGATGAGATCGAAACTCTCCGACATATTTCCTCTTTTCTAACCAGCAGAGATAGTTTGCTTTCAGCCTGTATGCTGACAAGGCAGAGAGCCCAGGATCAAGGCGTGCAAGCCTTGCGGAACGAGGCGTACTCCAGTACGCCGCAGCGACTGCGAGGTGACGCACAACGCAGATATTGGGCTATCTGCCTTGCCATCAAAGCATGAGCGCCGGCTCTTCGATCATATCCTTGATCGTCTTCAAAAACGCCGCCCCGGGCGCACCGTCGATGATGCGGTGGTCGAAGGAGAGCGAGAGCGCCATGCGCGGCTCGATCAGAACCTGGCCGTTTCTGGCCACCGGTTTTTCGACGATGCGGCCGACCCCCAGGATGGCGCTTTCGGGATGGTTGACGATCGGCGTGAAATCGTCGATGTCCCAGGCCCCGAGGTTGGTCAACGTAAAGGTGCCGACCGTCAGATCGTCCAAAGAGAGGCGGCCGGCCTTGGCCGCCTCGACCAGCCGGTCGATCTCGGCGGAGATCTCGCGGATCGATCGAGTGTCGGCATGGCGCACCTTGGGCACGATGAGGCCCTTGCCCAGATCCATGGCCACCCCCACATGCACCTGCCGCCACACCTTGATCCGGTCGCCCTCCACGGCGGCGTTGACCAGCGGGTGCTGCTTCAAGGCCGAGGCGATGACCTTGACGAGGATCGCGTTGAAGGAGACCTTGGCCCCGCCGGCGGCGTTCATGCGGCGGCGCAGGCGGATCAAGGCATCCGCCGCGGCTTCGGTGTGCAGGGTGAGCTGGGCCTGGGTCGCCAGGCTCAGGTGCATGTTCTTGAAAATCACCTTGCGCACCCCGGCGATGGGGATCTCCTGGGCGGCGCTCAGGAGTTCGACCGTCGCAGCGGCCGGGGCCGGTGGGGCCGGGGCCCCGGGCCCTTTTTCGATTGCCGCGAGGAGATCGGCACGCACGATGCGGCCGCCGGGGCCGGAGCCGGCAAGCCGGGCCAGATCGATCCCGTGGGCCTTGGCCATCACCCGCGCCACGGGGGATGCCTTGACCCGGCCCCCCGGTGCCGCCGCGGCAGGGGCCGGAGCACCCGTCTGCGCCGCCGGGTGCCGAGCGGCCAGCTGCTCCAGCTCGGCCCGGTCGGCGGCCAAATAGCCCACCACCTGGCTGACCTCGATCCGGCTTCCGGCGGCGGCAAGCGGGTGCAGCAGGCCCTCGCCCGGGGAGGGCATCTCGAAGGTGACCTTGTCGGTTTCGAGCACCAGCACGACCTGCTCTTTTTTCACGACCTCCCCGGCCTTGAATTTCCAGGCGACCAGGGTGGCCTCCTCCATGGTCAGACCAAGTTTGGGCACTGTGATTTCGATGGCCATAAACAGATCCCTTTCATTCAGAGAGCGAGCAGTCGAACCCGCAAACGCGATGGCGGCGGCCGAAGCCCGGGTTCAAGGCGCGCGGGCACCGACGCCCGCGGCGCACTCCCCGTACGCCGCAAGGCCGCCGGGGGCGAGGCGCAGCGCAGAGGATGGGCTTCCGCAGCCGTCATCAGCGATAGCAGACCGCCTGGGCGGCCCCCACGACATCCGCAACCTTCGGCAGCACGAAGTCCTCGAGCGGCGGCGAAAAGGGGATCGGCACGTCCTTCGCCGCCACCCTCAGGACCGGGGCGTCCAGCTCGTCGAACAGCTCGGCCTGGATCCGTGCGGCGAGCTCGGCGCCGAAGCCGCCGGTCAGGCAGGCCTCGTGCACGATCACCGCCCGGTTCGTCTTGCGGATCGATCCGGCAACGGTCGCCATGTCGAGGGGCTTCAACGTGCGCAGGTCCACGACCTCGGCCTCGATCCCCTCCTTGGCCAGCTCCTGGGCGGCGTCCAGGCAGAGGAAAAACCCGGAGCCGTAGGTCAACAGGCTCACGTCCCGGCCCTCGCGCTTTACGGCGGCGCGGCCCAAGGGGATGATGAATTCCGGGTCGGCCGGAACGTGGCCCTCCCGGCGGAACAGACGCTTGTGCTGGAAGAACATCACCGGGTCGTCGTCGCGGATGGCGGCCTTCATCAAGCCCTTCACATCGGCGGCCTCGGAGGGCACGACCACCTTCAGGCCCGGTGTGTGCACGAACCAGGCCTCCAGCGACTGGCTGTGCTGGGCGGCGGCCCGCAGCCCCGCGCCGTCCGGACACCACACCACCAGCGGCAGCTTCACCTGGCCGCCGAACATGTAGCGGATCTTGGCGGCCTGGTTGCAGAGCTCGTCCATGCCGCAGGTGACGAAGTCC
>JALOOU010000180.1 GCA_025454255.1 Desulfobacterales bacterium
CGCGGTAGGTGTGCACGCCCAGCACCGGCGCGTCGAATTTTTCCCCGTACCAGTTGAACCAGTCCTGCACGTCCCGGCACTGGTTGGTGTTGAACACCAAGACATCCGGACGCGGGACGCTCTTGATGTTGAAGGCCTTCTCGAGCGGTGTGACCCCCTTGAGGAAGGCGCCGATGTCGGCCGTGAGGTAGGAGCAGATCTCGGGGGAGTAGCCGATGGCGTTCGCCTCGGGGATGAACTCCGTCGCCATGCGGGTGGCGCCGAGCATGGCCGAGTGCGTCTCCGGAAAGTAGACCTGAAACCCGAACGCGCGCAGGATCTCCGCCGGGCCGACGCTCGTGCACCAGGCGATCTTGGGGGACCCTTTCTTGGCGGCCGCGTCCAGTTCGAGGTAGTAGTCGCGCATGAAGTTGTTGAGATCCGCCGCCGCGGCGATTTTTCTTCGGACGACCTTTTTTTCTTCAGCCATGGAACTCCTCCATTGGTTTGTGTAGAAGTGGTTTCATATTTCCGGATCACACTTGAGGGCAAGGCGCAGACCGATTCGAAAGCGCCGCATACGCGGCAGAGTGTGAGCATTTCGAGAGGTCTGCAACGCCGCCATCGAGTGTCAGACGGGGGTATGAAGCCGCTTCTGGCATCATTCGGTGGATCCGTTCATTGCGTACAGCGCCGCCCCGATCGCCCCGGTCAGCTGGGGTTTTTCCGGGACCAGGATGGGCCGCCCGATGAGCTCCTCCATCATCTGCACGATGTAGGGGTTGTGGGCCACCACGCCGCCGGTCATGACCACATTCTCGGTCATGGCGTCCATTTCGACCACCCGCCGGATGACCGAAAAAAAGACCCCCTTGACGATGTCCTCGATCTTCTTCCCGTGGCGGATGTTTTCCAGGACCTCGGTGGCCGAAAACACCGTGCAGAAGCTGCCGAGCTTGACCATGTCCGTCGAGCGCACGGCCAGCTCGTTCATCTGCTCCAGGGGGATGCCCAGCCGCGCCGCCATTTCTTCCAGGAACGCGCCGGTGCCGGCGGCGCATTTGCGGTTCATCTTGAAGCCGGTGCGCCGGCCCGATGCGTCCAGCTTGATCACCTTGTTGTCCTGGCCGCCGATGTCGATGATCGTGAGCGCCTTGGGGAAATAGTGGTAGCAGCCGCCGGCGTGGCAGCCGATCTCGGTGCGGGTGTCCCGCGCAAAGGGGACGTTGTTGCGGCCGTAGCCCGTCGAGAAGGCGTTGGCGACGGCGGTTTCGCTGCAGTCGGCCATTTGCAGGGACGCCTCCAGGCACTGCCGGGCGGTCGCCGTGAAATCGGTCCCGGACTTTTGGACGGCAAACCCCACCAGGCGTTTGGAAGCATCCAAAACGGCCACCTTGGTGCGCGAGGCGCCGACATCGACGCCGACGTACACCGGCCGGGCGGGGATCAGGCTGGGGTCCTTTTCGTAAGACATGCCTCAGTGCTTCTTTTTCGACTCGATGCCGGACTCCAGGCCCTTGACCAGCGAGAGCATGGTCTTGTTGAACGGGGTCTCCATCCCGACCCGCTGGCCGTAGGCGACGAACTTGCCGTTGATGAAGTCCACCTCGGTGCGCCGGCCGGCCTCGATGTCCATGAGCATGGAGGGCTTGTGGTCGCCGGCCTTGCCCATGTAGTCGATGGCGTGGGGGTAGAAGTCCCAGCCCAGGTTGATTTCGTTCGCCCGCGCAACCCGGATGCACTCCTTCACCAGGGCATCGACGATCTGAAAGACGATGGGATCGTTCATGGCCCGGTTCATGGTTAGGCCCGTCACCGCGCACACGGGGTTCATGCAGGCGTTCAGCACCCCCTTGCGCCAGACCATGGAGACGATATCCTGCGTGTCCTCGGTGGGCAGCCCGCAGCGGGTGAGGGCCTGGGCGACGGCCACCGTGGCGGCCTTGCTCTTTGGGTCGAGCTCCTGGAGGTAGTGCGGCGGGTGATGAAACGGCAGGCGCACATGGCCCGGGGCCACCAGGCCGCAGCCGTAGTTGACCACGGCGCGCATCACCCCGCTGCGGCCCAGGGTTTTGGTGAGCTCAAGCTCCGTGTCGATCCCGTTCTGCCAGCTGATGACCACCATGCCCTCGCGGTAGAAGGTCTCCAGGGCCGATGCGATCAGGGGCAGGGCGTTGGCTTTGACCGTGATGAAGATCACCTCGGGGTCGAACCGGGCCAGCTCGTCGACCACGAGGCAGGTGCGGGTGACCTTCTGCGTGAAGTTCTCCACCCCCTCCAGCTTGATTCCCGGGTCGAGCGCGGGGTCCAAGAGCGCGGGGACGACGTCGCAGAGCGTGACGTCGTAGCCGCCTTTGGCCAGAAACGCCGCCACGATGCAACCCACCGGCCCCGCCCCGACGACGGCAAACCGGGTGGGTTTGAATTCAGATGCCTGCTTCATGGTGACGCCCTCCTTTTTGAGACCTGCCGGTCCGGATGAAACGCCGTCGGATCCCCGCCGCTACCGCAGCTGCTTGGGCCGCTCGTCCACCACCCGCAGGGCCTTGCCCTCGCTGCGGTTGATGAATTTCGGCTCCACGAGCTCGACGTCGACCCCGATGCCCATGTTGCCCTTGATATGGGCCATGACCTTTGCGGCGACCTCCAGCCGTTTCTCGGGGCCGGCGTCGTAGATCTCCTTTTTGCCCTCCACCTGGACGGTGAGCTGGTCCAGGTAGCCCTTCTTGCGGACCACCAGCCGGTACTGGGGCTCCACTTCGGGGATCTCCAGGAGCAGGGATTCGACCTGGGAGGGGAAGACGTTGACCCCGCTGATGATCAGCATGTCGTCCGAGCGGCCGAAGATCTTGTCCATCTTGATGAAAGTGCGGCCGCAGCGGCATTTCTCGCGCCGCAGGCGGGTGATGTCCTTGGTGCGGTAGCGCAGCATGGGCATGGCGCGGCGTTGAATGGAGGTGAAGACCAGCTCCCC
>JALOOU010000115.1 GCA_025454255.1 Desulfobacterales bacterium
CGGCCGCAGAAAAGTGGTGATCCTCGGCGGGGGGCCCAACCGCATCGGCCAGGGCATCGAGTTCGACTACTGCTGCGTCCACGGGATCATGGCCCTGCGCAAACTGGGAATCGAGGCCATCATGATCAACTGCAACCCCGAGACCGTGAGCACCGACTACGACGTGGCCGACAAGCTCTACTTCGAGCCGCTGACCTACGAGGATGTGCTCAACGTGATCGAGCTCGAAAAGCCTGACGGGGTCATCATCCAGTTCGGCGGCCAGACCCCGCTCAAGCTGGCGCTGCCGTTGGAGAAGGCCGGGGTCACCATCTGGGGCAGCTCCCCGGATTCGATCGACCTGGCCGAGGACCGCGACCGTTTCGGCGCCCTGCTGGATGCGCTCGATGTCGCCCACCCCCAGTATGCCACGGCCACATCGGTGTCCGAGGCGCTGGAGGTCGCGGGGAAAATCGGCTTCCCGCTCATGGTCCGCCCCTCCTACGTGCTGGGCGGCCGCGCCATGGAGATCGTCTACGACCTGGCTTCGCTCGAAAACTACATGCAACGCGCGGTCAAGGCCTCCGAGGAGCATCCCGTGCTGCTCGACCGTTTCCTGGAGGACGCCTACGAGTTCGACGTGGATGCCATCTCCGACGGCGAGCGCACCGAGATCTGCGGGCTCATGCAGCACATCGAGGAGGCGGGGGTCCACTCCGGCGACAGCATGGCGGTCCTGCCGCCTTACCTGCTCAGCCGCGAGCAGCGGGCGGACATCGTCGAGACCACCCGCGCCGTGGCGAGCCACCTGAAGGTGAAGGGCCTCATCAACATTCAGTTCGCGATCCTCTATGACACGCTCTACATTCTGGAGGTGAACCCGCGCGCCTCGCGCACGGTCCCCTTCGTCAGCAAGGCGACCGGGATCCCGGTCGCCAAGCTGGCCGTGCAGATCATGGCCGGAAAAAAGCTCGAGGATCTCGGCGCCCGCTTTGCCCCCCCGACGGACTATGTGGCCGTGAAGGAGTCGGTCATGCCCTTTGACCGCTTCGACAAGGCCGACGTCTTTCTCAGACCTGAAATGCGCTCCACCGGCGAGGTCATGGGCATCGCGCCCACCTTCGGCAGCGCGGTCATGAAGGCCTTTCAGGCGACCGGCGTCGACATCCCCGAGACCGGCAAAGTTTTTCTGAGCGTCAACGACAACGACAAGTCCCGGATCGTGCCCATCGCCGAAAATCTGCACAAGCTGGGCTATGAGCTGGTGGCCACCCATGGGACCGCCGACTACATCGCCGGCCGGGGCATCCCGGTCCAGCCGGTGCTGAAGGTGAGCGAGGGCCGGCCGAACGTGGTGGACGACATCAAAAACGGCGCCATCAGCCTGATCATCAACACCCCTCTCGGCTACCGGGCGCGCCAGGACGAATATGCCATCGGCTGGACGGCCATCAAGTACCGGGTGCCCTTCATCACCACGCTCTCGGCGGCCGAGGCCATCGTGCGCGGTTTGAGGGCCAGCCACCGGGCCCCGCAGGAGTATCGCTGTCTGCAGGAATTCTACCAGATCAGGCCCAGCGCCTGAGGTCATAGGCATAGGGCAGCGCGCTTTCGCCGTCACCCTTGGCTCCATGCGCTCTGCCCTAAACGGTGTTCAAAGACGGGGAGGTTTTCAATTGGCTGCCGATTACATCGAACCGCCGCCCAACGATGCGCCGGACAAGGGCAGGGTGGAGGTCACCTATCCGGATGCCGTCAACGGAGAGTCGGCCGCGCACTTCCCCATCCGCAAGGCGCGCGTGGCCGATGTGCAGGAGCTGCTCGAGCTAGTGAACGGCTTCGCCGCCCAGAACCTGATGCTGCCCCGCGGCCCGCAGTATATTTTTGAAAACATCCGCGACTACGCGGTGATCAGCGACGAGGCGGCCGGCGGCCGCATCGTGGCCTGCGGCAGCCTGCATGTCCTCTGGGGCGACATGGCGGAGATCCGCTCCATGGCCATCGACCCGGATTACCAGCACCGCGGGCTGGGCCGGCGGCTGGTAGCCTACCTGAAGGAGGAGGCGAGGCAGCTCGGCGTCAAAAGCCTCTTCACCTTCACGCTCTCGGAGGAGTTCTTCGCCCGCCTGGGGTTCACCCGCAGGCTGCGCGACGAGCTGCCGCCCAAGGTCTGGAGCGAGTGCAGCCGCTGCCCGAAGTATTTCAAGTGCGACGAGGTGGGGATGGTGCTGGAGATATAGTTCGGTTCACGGTTGGCCGGTTCAGCGTTGGACCGGTGAGAAAATTAAGGCATGGTGTTTTTGGGTTAAGCGCCTTTCACGTGTTTGGCCAGATGGCCCAGCTCAGGGAAGATGAGGCGGGTGCAGGCCAGCTTGCAGGCATTCAGGCTGCCGGGCATGCAGAAGACGACGGTCGCGCCGATGACCCCGGCCGTGGCGCGGGACATGATGGCGGCCGAGCCGATCTCCTGCAGGCTGAGCTGGGCAAAGAGCGGCCCGAAGGCGGAGAGCGTTTTGGTGAACATGGGCTCGACCGCCTCGATGGTCACGTCGCGGGGGGCAAGCCCGGTGCCCCCGGTCATGAGCAAAATGTCGGGCGCGTTGTTCTCCACGATCTCGCGCACGGCCAGGGTGATGGCGGCCGCATCGTCGGCGACCACCCGGTGGCAGACCACCTCGTGGCCGAGCGCCTCGGCCTGCTGCCGGATCCAGTGGCCGGCGACATCGTCTGCCAGCGTGCGGGTGCTGGAGAGCGAATGAACGGCGAGGGTCACTTTTTTCGGCGTCGCCCGCTTGTGCTCAGCAGTTCCCATGGTGCGATTTCCTCCTTGCTCCACCACTGCTTTCCGGAATCAAGCCAAATTATTAAGGCGGGTTTTTCACAACATCGCTGCAACCAATAATGGGGCTCACTTCAACTGGCTGTCTTTGCTGCCGCGCCGATTATAACCGGTGGGGGTGGTCTGTCGTTTTTCAATATCTGTCTGGCAGCTGACGCAGAGACGAACGCCCGGCAGCGCTTTGCGACGGGCTTCTGGAATCAGAGACTCGCACTGCTCGCAACGAGCGGTGCCCTCGCCGTCCGGCAGACGGCTTCTCGCCAGCGTCACGGCGTCTTCGACGCTGGCGTCGATTTGATCCTGCACGCCCCCATCGCGGGTCCAACCGCCGGCCATATCTGAACTTCCCACTCTCAAAGCATGGGGTTGGTTGTTTTCAAAAGTTGAGTTGCTGTAAGAAGAGGCAGCATACGCTTTACCATACATACATAAAACGCCATGAAATTAAAATAAGCTGTCTGTTTTCGATCCGCCGGAGGTCCTTTTGATGAAGAAGATGATACTTCGATTCAGGCCGGTGGGGCCATGGCAGATGAATGCGCATGTGCTGGTCTCCCCGCCCGGCATGCAGAGCGTGCTGATCGACCCGGGGGATGAGCCGCGGGCACTGGAGGCCCTGCTCGCGGGCACCCGGCCGGTCGCCATTCTGCTCACCCACTCCCACCCCGACCACACCGGCGCCCTTGAGCAGATGCGCTCCCGGCTGCGCGTGCCGGTCATGGCCCACCCGATGTCCGCCGTCAAGCCGGTCGACCGGCCGCTGGCCGACGCAGAGATGATAGCGGTCGGCGAACACCGCATCAAAGCGATCTGCGCCCCCGGGCACACCGCCGACCAGCTGTGTTTTGCCCTCGACAACGACGCGCGCATCGTTGTCGGCGACGCGCTCTTTGAAGGCGGGCCCGGCAAGACCTGGACCCCTGAGGAGTTTCAAACCACGCTGGACACGCTGCGGCGCGTGGTCCTCTCCTGGCCGGAGGAAACCCTCTGCTTCCCGGGCCACGGCGACCCTTTTAAGTTGGGCGCCATTCGCGGCGCCATCGCCTCGTTTGTCTCCAAAGACCACGGCCGCTTCTGCGGCGACGCAACGTGGGGGATGTAAGCCGGCGGCCCCGCCTTGATTTCAGCTCGAAACTCCCATATTCTGGCCCATCCCCGGGCGTTTCAGCCTCCGACGCCTTGCGGGACTATCCGGTCTACTGACAGCAGCGGAGCGCATGTGAAGCATTCGTGTTCAGGGGTGATCCTCGCCGGAGGGCTGGGGTCGCGCTATGGCGGCGAAAACAAGGCACTTCTCAAAGTCGGAGGGGTGCGGATCATCGACCGGCTGATCGAGGTTTTTTCGGCGCTCTTCGACGAGCTCATCATCGTCACCAACCAGCCGCTCGACTTCCTGGGCTGCAACGCCCTGATCGTCGCGGATATTTTTAAGGCGCACAGCTCGCTGACCGGAATCCACACCGGGCTGTTTTATGCCGGCCACCCCTACGCCTTCTTCTCGGCCTGCGACACGCCGTTTCTCAAGCGCGAGGTGGTGGAAACGGTGCTCGCGCACATCGGGCCTGCGGACGATCTGATCATCCCAAAGACCGCCACAGGTTTTGAGCCCCTGTGCGCAGCCTACTCCCGCCGCTGCCTGAAACCGGCGGAGGAGCATATCCGGGCGCACAAGCTGAAGATCCAGCTGGCGCTTCAAAAGGTCCGGATCCGATTCGTTCCGGAGGCCGCCTTGCGTCAAACGGACCCCGACCTGGTCTCCTTTTTCAACGTCAACACGCCGGAGGAGCTGGCGCAGGCCGAGGCGCTCGCCGCGGCAAACGGCGGGCGAGGATAGGGCGATGGACATTGGGAAAATGACGGCCGAGATCCGCCGGCACCCGGAGTTCAGCAAAGCGGGGATGGTCTTGGTTCACAACGGCGTTGTGCGCGGCAGCTCGCGCGACGGCCGCCGGGTCACGGGGCTGAGGGTCGCGGTCGACCGCGAGCGCCTCGAACGGATCCTGGCCGAGCAGCGCAAACGCCCCGGCATCATCGACATCCGTGTCGAGATCGACGCGGATCGCGACCTGGCCGTGGGCGATGACGTCATGCTCCTGGCCGTGGCCGGGGATATCCGCGAGACCGTCATCGCCGTCCTCGCGGACACCCTGAACCTCATCAAGAAAACGGTGACCGCGAAGACGGAATATTTTTCATGATGCCGGCGCCGGATCCTGCCGGCAGGCTACCGGCGCGCGCAGATTGAAAAAGGCGCCGGCGCTCCCGTTGAGCACCCGGTTCAGATCATCATCGCCAAGCGACGTTTGACGCAGCCGCTTGAGCTCTCGGTCCCAGGCATAGGGGATGTTCGGGAAATCGGAGCCGTACATGATGCGATCCAGCCGATAGGCCGACAGGTCGACCGGCTGCCCCAGCGGGAAATAGTCCGTCAAGACCATGGTCGTGTCCAGCCACAGCGTATCGTACCTCTCGATCAGCTCCCGATAGGCGCTCAGCTCATCGAACCCCAGGTGGGGGACGCACACCTTCAGCCCCGGAAACTCGCTCAGCACTCGCTCCAGCTTGTCGGCCCGACAGAGCCGGTACGGGTCGCACCGGTAGGCCGTGCTTTTGGGCTCCCGGCCGACATGCATCACCACCGGCTTTCGATTGGACCGGCAGACCTCGTACAAGGGCCCCATCGCGGTGCAGTTCATGTCGAAGCACTGCACGTGCGCATGGAGCTTCAAGCCGGCAAGGCCGGCATCGAAGGCGCTCTGCAGGATACGCTCCGCCCCGGGCTCCCCGGGATAGACGGTTGCGAGCCCCGTGACCCGTCCGGGGAAGCGCCGGCACTGCTTGACCATGTAGCGGTTGAGCTTTGCTGCCATCCCCGGCTTGTGGGCGTACTGCAGGGCAATGACATGGCCGACCCCGCGCGCCAGCAGGAAATCGAACACCCGCGCGGTGGAGAGCCGGTAGCGTATCCGCCAGGCGTTTTGATCGAACCACTGCCAGACAGCCGAAAAAAGGCCGCGCGGGAACACATGCACGTGGGCATCGACCACCATCGGCAGGCCGGCGGGCACCGCCGCGCCCTCCTCGTCGTCGCAGGAGGGCAGATCGGGTCTGAGCATGGCTCTCATCGGTCATCGGCTCGAGCTGCGGTCAAACTCGCAGCCGAAAGAAGCCCCTGTGGTTACGGCCCTGAAAGCGCCCACTCCGCCGCCCGGCGGGCGTGAAGGCTCGTCGTGTCGAAGAGCGGAACCGCGCACGCCTTCCGCCCGATCAGGAGCGCAATCTCGGTGCAGCCCAGGATAACGGCCTCGGCCCCCCGCGCCGCCAGCCGCTCGATGACCTCGGCATAATCGCGGCGCGAGGCCTCGACCACTTTTCCCAGGCAGAGCTCCTCGAAGATCACGCGATGGACCCTGGCGCGCTCCCCGGCGTCCGGGGTCAGCACCCGCAATCCGTGGCGCGCCTGCAGGCGGTCGCGGTAGAAGGGCTGCTCCATCGTGAAGCGGGTGCCCAGCAGGCCGACCGTCGCAAACCCCGCCCGCTTGATCGCTTCGGCGGTCGGGTCGATGATGTGGAGAAACGGGATGCTCACGGCGGCCTCGATGGCCCCGGCCACCTTGTGCATGGTGTTCGTGCAGAGGACCAGAAGCTCCGCCCCGGCCGATTCGAGCAGGGCCGCGGCCTTGGCGAGCGCGATCGACACCTCTGCCCACTCCTCGCGTTGCATGAGCTGCTCGATGTCGTGGAAGTCGACGCTGTACAATAGGATTTTCGCGGAGTGCAGCCCGCCGAGCCGCTCCCGCACCGTTTCGTTGATCAGCCGGTAGTAGGGCACCGTCGACTCCCAGCTCATGCCCCCGATCAGGCCGATGGTCTTCATCACACCTCCCCAGCGGACCCCAGCTGCAAGCAGTCGATCGACAGGCGCCTGTTCTCCAGGGATGGAAGCTTTTTGCGCACCGCCCGGATTCGCTCTGGATCGATGGCCCCGACAATGATCTGCTCGCCCTCGCCGGCGCCTACGATCTGAATGCCAAACGGGTCAAAAAGTGCGCTGCGGCCGCAGAAAGAGTACCCCACCAGGTTGCAGCCGGCCATGTAGAGGGTGTTTTCGATGGCCCGGGCCTGCAAGAGGGTCCTCCAGTGCTCCTCCTTGACCGGTCCCTGGTACCAGGCCGAGGGGAGGATGATGACCTGTGCCCCCTGGAGGGCCAGATGGCGGAAGAGTTCCGGAAAACGCAGATCATAGCAGATCGCGACCCCCACGTGCACTCCGGCCAACTCCACGACCGGCGGCAGGGCATTGCCGGGGGCCATGGTGTCGGACTCCCGCACGCTCAAAGCGTCGAAGAGGTGGACCTTGCGATAGGCGGCAACCTCCCTGCCCTCGGGAGAAAAAATGCGGACGACGTTGAAGGCCCGATCGGTCTGCGCGCCCTCCTCCCAGCAGCCGGCGGCGACCGCCAGGCCGAATTGCGACGCCACGTCGGCCAGACCCTCTGAAAAGGCCCGGCCGTGCGCGGCGGCGATGCGCGCCGGAGGGCACTCCGGGGAGGGCAGCCCCATGAACATCTCCGGAAAAACGATCAGGTCCGCCCCGCGTGCGGCGGCCTTGTCTGCCATCGTGCGGGCCTTCTCCAGATTGGCGCGGGGGTCCGGCGATGGTTCGACCTGAGCAAGGGTTATGATGAAACCGGCTTCCATTTAGAGATCTCCTTTGTGGTAGGTCGGCATCTCCCCGTATTGACAAACATCATTAACTTTTTTAGGCTGCCATGACAACAACTCAGGAGATATCGATCCGATGACGCCTGCTGACCTGCGCCGTCTTGCAAGCGAGGGAAAATTCGCAGCGCCAACGGCCGGCTACTGCGACGGCTACGTCCAAGCCAACCTCGTGGCGCTGCCCGAGGCCTATGCCGCTGATTTCGAGAAATTCTGCCGGGCGAACCCCAAGCCCTGCCCATTGTTGGAACGAGTGGGGCCGGGCACATCGAAAACAGCCAAGCTGGCCCCCGGAGCGGATTTGGTGGACACGCTGCCCCGCTACCGTGTCTGGATCGATGGGGAAAATCGGCACGAGGTTCCCGAGATCCGCCGGTTCTACCGACCGGATCTGGTATTTTTCCTCCTCGGCTGCAGCTTCTCGTTTGAAGAGGCCCTCATCAAGGCTGGAATTGCTCTGCGCCACGTCGCTGAAAAAAAGAACGTCTCCATGTATCGGACCTCCATTCCCCTCGCACCGGTCGGACCGTTTCAGGGAGAGATGGTGGTGAGCATGCGGCCGATCCACCGCAGCCGCGTCGCCCAGGCCTGCATCATCACCGGGCGCTACCCGGAGGTGCACGGCGAGCCGGTGCACGTCGGCTATCCCGAAATGATCGGGATCCGCGATATCACCCAGCCGGACTACGGGGATCCGGTCCCGATTTTGGCGGAGGAGATCCCCGTTTTCTGGGCTTGCGGCGTCACCCCCCAAAACGTGCTGCTCAGGGCGCGGCTTCCGTTCGCCGTTACGCACGCACCGGGCTACATGTTCGTGAGCGACAAGAAGAACGAGGAGTACGCGGTTTAGCGCGGGAACTTATGCCGCATATCGGCCCAACCCAAGAAAGGAGATTACAATGAAGAACTTCTGGATCTGCCTTGCCCTGGCCGGAGTGCTTCTGTCCGGCTCGCCGGCCGTCGCCGCCGGGCCGTCGGAGCTGCGCGTCGTGGGCAGCTGGAACAACCTGACGATGTTCAAGAACTTCGAGCAGCCCTTCTGGACCGAGGTGGTACCGAAGGAGCTCGGCATCAAGTCGTCGCTGACCTCGCTGGGCCAGGTCAACCTGAGGGGGCCGGCCGTGCTGCGCTCGACCAGCATGGGGGTCTATGACGTGGTCCACACCGTGGCCGACTACGTGGTGGACGACTCCCCGGCCCTGGCCGGCCTCGATCTTCCGGCCATGGCCAACGATCTCGAACTGGCCCGCAAGGTGGTCGACGCCTACGCACCGGTCCTCGACGAGTACCTGGCCAAGGACTTCAAGGTCAAACTGTTGAGCGTGGTCCCGTACCCGGCCCAGGTCCTCTTCCTCAACGTGCCCATAAAGAGCCTGGGCGATCTCAAGGGCAAAAAAATCCGCGCGAGCGGCTGGACCACCTCCGAGTTCGTCACCGCCCTGGGCGCCACCGGCGTCACCCTGGCCTTCAGCGAGGTCCCGCAGGGCCTTCAGCGAGGTCCCGCAGGCGCTGCAGCGCGGGGTCGTGGACGGGGCCGTCACCGGCAGCCTGTCGGGCTTCAGCGCCGGCTGGGGAGAGGTCTCCAAGTACGTCTATCCGCTGCCGATCGGCGGGTGGGACTACGTCATCGGGACCATCAGCCTGGACACCTGGAAGAGCATGACACCGGACCAGCAGACCAAGCTCCAGCGGCTGATCAAGGAGAAGCTCGAAAAGCCGGCCTGGGAGGTGACCGCCCGCGAAACCAAGGAGGGGATCGCCTGCCTGAGCGGAAGCGGCGCCTGCCCGCACGGGACACCGGCCAAAGTGGAGGTGATCCCGGTGACCGCCGGCGACGAAAAGGCCGCCCGGGAGGTCCTGGTCAACAACGTGCTCCCGGCGTGGGGCAAAAAGGTGGACGCCGCCACCGTGCGCAAGTGGAACGATTCGATCGGCAAACTGGTGGGGCTCGAAGCCAAATAGAGGCCCTCCGATTGCGCCTCGGATCTCTTCCTTCCCCCCTCCCCCCCGCCTTCGGGCGGGGGGGTAGAGACAAGACGAGCCGGCCGCCGCTGCGGCCGGCTCGCAAGGAGCCGTTCTATGGAGCCTCTGGTGCGGCTTTCGGACAGGGTTTCGACCTTGGCCGCATGGGCCGGGGGGGGAATCCTCTTCGCCACAGCGGTCATGATCGCGATCGAGGTGGTGCTGCGCAAGCTCTTCGCCATCTCCATGGGGGGGGCGGATGAGCTTTCCAACTACGCCCTCGCCATCAGCTCGCTCTTCGCCGGCTGCTCGCTCGTGGTCTCCTACTACGCCTTCCGGGTGCTGTGGACCTCGATCGAGAGAAGCTCGATCGCCAACACCCCGCTCGCAACCCCGCTCTGGATCCCGCAGGGGTTGTGGTTCGCCGGGATCCTGACCCTGACCCTGATGGTCTTCATCCTCCTCTCCGGCACGATTTGCCGCCTGGCGGCCGGGGACGCCGCGGGGGCTCAGGCCCTCTCCGGCGCCTCCACCATCAAGGAGGAGATCGAGGAGGAGACCGGGTCCACCGGGGAGCGCGCCGCAGGCGGAGGCCCCCCATGACCATCCTTGTCACCCTGGCGCTGCTGCTGCTGCTCCTGATGGCGAGCATCCCGGTCGCGGTCGCGATCCTGGCGCTGGGGCTTCTCGTGGGGTTCATCTTCTCGAACTTCCCCCTGCACCGGGTGATGGGGGAGATCTTCTGGGCGGCCAGCACGGACTTTCTCCTGCTCGCCATCCCGCTCTTCGTCCTGCTCGGGGAGATCCTGCTGCGCGCGGGCATCGCCCGGCGCACTTACAGCGCTCTCGACAAGTGGCTCTCCTGGCTGCCCGGGGGCCTGATGCACGCCAATATCGGTACGGCCGCCATGTTCGCCGCGACCAGCGGCTCGAGCGTGGCCACCGCGGCCACCATCAGCACCGTGGCGCTCCCGCAGGCGCGCCGCTACGGGTACCGCGAGGGGTTTTTCGCCGGCACCATCGCCGCCGGCGGGACCCTCGGCATCCTGATCCCCCCCTCCATCAACCTGATCGTCTACGGGTTTCTGACCAACACCTCGATCCCCCAGCTCTTCATGGCCGGGATCGTGCCGGGAGTGCTGCTGGCGGTCCTCTTCATGCTGGTCATTCTCGTCATCTGCCTTGTGAAGCCGGGCATGAGCGGCGGCCGGCGTTCGGCCGCCTGGCAGGAGCGTTTTACGAGCCTCAAGGATCTGCTTCCGGTGCTATTTATCTTCGCGGTGGTCATCGGATCGATCTACACCGGCTGGGCCACCCCGACCGAGTCGGCCGCCCTGGGCGTGATCGCCGCATTGCTGCTGGCCCTGCGCTACAAGGCGGTGAATACCGTGTTCGTCAAGGAGGTCATGGAAGGGACCATGCGCACCACGGCCATGATCATGCTGATCCTGATCTCGGCCAACTATCTGAACTTTGTCCTGGATGCGGTCGGAATGGCCGAGATGTTGTACCGGTTCGTGACCAACCTGGGACTCTCGCCGCTAAAAACGCTTCTCGTCATCATCGCCATGTACGTGGTGCTTGGACTGTTCGTTGAGACCCTCTCCCTCATGGTCATCACGGTCCCGATCGTCACCCCCGTGATCATCAAATCCGGATTCGACCCGGTCTGGTTCGGCATCCTGCTGATCCTGTTGATCGAAATGGCCCTGATCACCCCTCCCGTGGGCCTGAACCTTTACGTGGTCCAGGGGGTCCGCCAGAGAGGAAATATCAGCGAAGTGATGATCGGCAGCCTGCCGTTTGTGGTCGGCATTTTCATCATGATCGGGGTCTTGGTGGTCTACCCCGACCTGGCGCTGGTCTTCGCGAAGATGGTCTGACCGCTAACTCGCAGGAGCCGACATGATATCGCAGCCGCTTAACCTGACGCTGGAATCGACCGCGGGCCACCGTCCCCTGCCGCTTACGATCGAACGCCTGATCGTCGCCGGCTGGGTGGGGAAGAACAAGGAGGCGTTGCGGGCGCACATCGAGGAGCTAGGCCGATTGGGTGTGCCGGCCCCATCGCGAACCCCCACCTACATGAACCTCTCGGCCGCTTTATTGACCACCGCCGAAGCAATGGAGGTTGTCGGACCGGAGTCCTCCGGCGAGGTCGAATGCGTCCTTTTCGGCAGCTCCGGGAAGCTCTATGTCGGCGTCGGTTCGGATCACACCGACCGGGGGTTCGAAAAATACGACATCCCCGCCTCCAAGCAGATGTGCGCCAAGCCGGTGGCGCCTGTGGTGTGGGATATCGAGGATGTTCGGGAGCATTTAGACCGAATCACACTGCGATCCTGGACGACGACCGGCGGCCGGCGCCGCCTTTACCAGGAAGGCCTTCTGGCAAGCAACATCGGGATCATGGACATCATCAGGGGGATCCCGGCGGAGGATCGCCTGGGCCTCGAGCGCTTTGCGCTCTTTTGCGGCACCCTGCCGGCGATCGGTGGAATCGACATCGGCGAGATCTTCGAGTTCGAGATGGAGGATCCGGTGCTCGACCGCCGGATCGGCCACCGGTACAGCATTCGCCGCCTGCCCCAGTATCTGTGATTCCGGCCGCACTCCGGCTGTCCCTTGAGACGAGGCCGTTCATGCTGGTACGACACTTCATGACCAGCGACCTTTTTACCCTGTCGCCCGGGCAGACCTGCCATGAGGCGCTGGCTGAGTTCAGGCGCCGGAAGATCCGGCGGGCCCCGGTGGTCGACGGCGGCCGGCTCGTCGGAATCGTCAGCGAACGCGATCTGCTGCGCGTCCTTCCGGGCACCTGCGGCCAGGCCTCCACCCCGGCCGGCGAAGAGGGCATGGCGGTTCCGGTGCGGGACATCATGATCGGCGACATGGTGACCCTGGGGCCGAACGACTCTCTCGCCAAGGCCGCCGAGGTGATGCTCAAAAAACGCGTCGGCGGCGTCCCCGTGGTGCAGGACGGAAAACTCAAGGGCATCATCACCGAGTCGGACGCTTTCAAGGCGCTGCATGCCGTCTTGACCTCCGGGGCGGGGACCACGCTCCTCTTCGAGGAGCCGGCCCGATTGGCCTCGAAGGCCTGCGACTATGCGGCGCTTTGCCTCAAACACGGCTGCCGGCTGCACACGTTTCTTTGCTACCCGAAAGCCGGCGGGGGCGCCATGTACTACATCCGCCTGGAGGGCAAGAACCTGGATGGATTCGTCCGCGAGCTGTGGTCGTTGTCCTGCCAGGTCCTGTGGACCGAGACAAGTTGATCGGCGCACCCGCAGCCCTGATGCCCGCCTTTCGATCTCCTTCGGCTTGACAATAACGTGCCCAAAATCTAAGTCTAGTGCGAGCGGCGGCCGGGCGCTCAATCGCAAGCGCTCTTGGCTGCAAGGACCGAACATTCGCAGGAGTGGGGCTCCGATGGCAGAATTCACGCACCTCGACGACGAGGGCCGCGTCCGGATGGTGGACGTGACCGCAAAGGCGGCCACCGTACGCACTGCGGTCGCCGGCGCCAGGGTCCGCATGCGGGCGGAGACCTTTGCGCTCATCCGCGACCAGAAGGTCAAGAAGGGCAACGTGCTCGAAACCGCTCGGATCGCAGGCATCATGGCCGCCAAGCGCACCGCGGACCTCATCCCCATGTGCCACCCGCTCAACATCACCCATGTCCAGATCGACTTCCTCCCGGAGGAGGAGGCGCATGCGATCGGCATCCGCGCCGGTGTGCGGGCCCTGGACCAGACCGGCGTCGAGATGGAGGCCCTCACCGCCGCCGCGGTGGCGGCGCTGACGATCTACGACATGTGCAAATCCCACGACCGGGAAATGGTTTTATCCGAGATCCAGCTGCTCCAAAAGAGCGGCGGAAAAAGCGGAGCGTACAAAAGAGGCCCTCACCCATGAGGCGAGCACCCGGGCAACTGCAATGGTCCGGGCGAATCATCGCCGGGGTCATGGCGCTTTGCCTCATGGCCGGCTGCCAGGCCCCGCCCAAGGTGCCGGCGCCCCCCATCGGCCCCCCGACGGCGGAGACCGCCCTCGAACGCCTGGCGCCCCACGCCTACCCCGATTTCACCGACGACCTCGACTACGACAGCCTCGAGCACGCCCTGGCCCAAAGCATCGCCTATCTGCAGGCGGCGGCGCCGGAGCGCCTGTTCCGCTTCGGCCCGGACTCATACGACGCCCGCCACCTGTTGAAATCGCTTCGGCGTTTCCAGGCCGTTGTCCGGGACAAGCCCCCGGCCGCAAGCCTGCAGCAGTTTATCCGGAACGAGTTTCGCGTCTACCGCTCCGTCGGCCGGGACGCCGCGGGAGAGGTGCTCTATACCGGCTACTATGAGCCGCTGCTAAAGGGCAGCCTGCACCGCCGGCCGGAGTTCCTCCACCCGGTCTACCCCCGGCCCAACGACCTGGTCACCGTCGATTTGGGGCTGTTTTCCGAAAAATACAAAGGGGAGAGCATCGTCGGCCGGATCGCCGAGCGCAGGGTCTTGCCCTATTACGACCGACGCGAAATCGTGGAGGACGGGGCCCTCTACGGCAAGCTCGAGCCGATCGCCTGGGTCGAGGACCCCGTCGATCTCTTCTTTCTGCACATCCAGGGCTCCGGCCGGATCGTCCTCGCGGACGGCCGCACCCTCCACGTCAACTACGACGCCCGGAACGGTCGTCCTTACCGCAGCATCGGGCAGCTGTTGATCGAAGAGGGCCGCATCCCCCGCGAGGAGATCTCCATGCAGCGCATCAAGGCCTATTTAAGGGAGAACCCGTTCGAGGTCCAGCGGGTGCTCAACCACAACCCCAGCTTCGTCTTTTTCAGGATCGTACCCGACGGCCCTCTGGGGGCGTTGAACTTCAAGCTGACCCCGGGACGCTCGCTGGCGCTCGACCTGAAGCTGTTCCCTCCCGCCGCGTTGGCCTTCATCGAGACGTCGAAGCCGATCGGGGACGCCTTCGGCCGGGTCCAGTCCTGGACGGCCTGCCGGCGATTCGCCCTGAACCAGGACACCGGGGGCGCCATCACAGGACCGGGCAGGGCCGATCTCTTCTGGGGCAGCGGCCCCTATGCCGAGCTTGCCGCAGGCCACCTCAAACACCCGGGCACGCTCTACTTCATGGTGCTCAAGCCCGATGCGCGCGCCTTGACAGAAATTCGCCAAGCAAGTAAAGATTAGGCCTGCGCTCGGGCGGCACCCCGAAAGGTCCACATCAGGGAGTGCCTGCCCGTAATCTTTTGCGAGGAGCCCCCCTATGTTCGGCATCGGCATGCCCGAGCTCATCCTTATCGCCGTGGTGGCGCTGATCGTCCTCGGCCCCAAAAGGCTGCCCGACCTCGCGAAATCCATGGGCAGGGCTGTGCGTGAATTCAAAAAAGCCACCAGCGAACTCAAGGAGACCCTCCAGGTCGACGGTGAATTCACCGAGGTCAAGAAAGCCTTCACCGATTTTCACGCGGATGTGAACAAGACCATCCACGACGCGGAAAAGCCGCCGGCAAACCCCGCAGCCGCACCGCCGGCCCTGCCCGCCGATTCGGCTCCGCCTGCCGACCCGGGCCCGGCCGAAGCCCCTCCGGAGCCGGGAGCCGAGCAAAAGCTGGAAGACCTCAAGAAGGCGTTTGAAGCCTGGAGCAGCGGCAAGCCGTCGCCGCCGGACCAAAACACCGATCCGCCCCGAACCGCCGCGGCGCCTCCAACCAAGGACGAAACCAAGCCCACCTGAGCCATTGCAACCCATGCTGCGCGAAGATGAAAAACTGCCCTTCACCTCCCATTTGGAGGAGCTGCGCTCGCGGCTCATAAAAAGCGCGTTTGCGGTAGGGGCCGGATTTGCCGTCTGCTACGGGTTCAAGGAAACCCTCTTCGAGATCCTGGTCTACCCCCTGATCCGGGTCATGCCCGAGGGCGGAAGCCTCATTTTCACCGGGCTGCCCGAGGCCTTCTTCACCTATCTCAAGGTCTCCTTTCTGGCCGGGATCCTGCTGGCCAGCCCGGTGCTGCTCTACCAGTTCTGGATGTTCGTCGCGCCGGGCCTCTACAAAAAGGAGCGCCACCTGCTCGGGCCGGTCATCGCCATCACTTCGTTTTTCTTCATCGGCGGCGCGCTCTTCGGCTATTTCGTGGTCTTTCCCTCCGGCTTCAGGTTTCTGCTGGGCTTCGGCACCGACTACATCCGCACCCTGCCCTCGATGCGCGAATACCTGGACTTTTCCACCAAGCTCATGATCGCCTTCGGCCTCGTCTTCGAAATGCCGGTGCTTTTGACCTTCTTGGCGCGGCTGGGGGTCACCTCCGTCGATGCCCTCAGGCGCAACCGGCGCTATGCGGTCGTCCTCTCTTTCGTGGTGGCCGCCTTCCTGACCCCCGATGCGGTCTCGATGCTGCTCATGGCCGTTCCCCTGATGGTTCTCTACGAAGTCGCCATTGTGGGCGCCCGGCTGGTGACCCGCCGCAAGCCCGCTGAAACTCAGGGGGAAAAGACGCCGGCATGAACCGCAGCGGGCGGCCGGAGCGGTTGAATCACCATTGACATGCGGGGGCAAGCTTGATAAAAATTCAAACATCGTGGCTGTAGTTTCCCGAAGCTTCGAATGCGGTTTTTTTTGCGGATTCGGATCGAGGGTGGAAGTAATCGGCGGCCCTTTTCATCTTCCGCCGCAGTCGCTTCGAGTTGGGCTGTCAGGAGTCAGCCGGCAATAACCACTAACTCAAAGGAGGCAGAGGGAGAGGATATGAAGAAGCGCATTTGGGTTTCCGTGCTGGTGGTGGCGGCGTGCCTGCTCTTTGCAGCCGGCATCTATGCCAAGGTGGCCGACGTAATCAAGATCGAAAACAAAGCCTGCCCCAACACCAAGGGCGAAATCTCGTTCACCCACAAGCTGCACGCCGAAGACTACGTCAAGAAGTTTCCCAAGCTCTACCCCGCGGGCGGGTGCGGCGACTGCCACCACGACGACAAGGGCAAACCGATTGCGGGCCTGAAGGACGACAGCAAGGTGCAGAAATGCATCGAGTGCCACAAGCAGTGCGGCGAAGCGCCCAAGGGCAAAGATGCCCCAAAGCTCGACAAGAAGGCGAAGCTTGCCTACATCGCCGAGGCCTTCCACGATAATTGCACGAGCTGCCACCGGACCTACAACAAAGATTTCAAACCCGAGAAGAAGGCTCCAGTGACCTGCAACGACTGCCATCCGAAGAAGCAGTAAAAAACGATTTCAGTAGGAAAACGGGCATCTCAAAAAGATGCCCGTTTTCTTTTCGCAACGTATGCTCACGCCTTTCTCATTACAATCCCCACCCAGTCGTCCTCCTCGGTCGACCACTCCTGGAAAAAATTTTCCTTTAGCGCCGCATCGATCGAACTGATCTCCTCCGTACGAATCCCCGAAACAACCACGGCCCCTTTAGCGGCAGTGAGCCGATCGATCCGCGGCGCCAGCTGCACCAAGCTCGGCAGTCGCAGGTTGGCCGCGACAAGGGTGAAGCGCTGGTCGATGCTCTCCACGGATCGGTCGGAGATCTCGACCCGGCCATCCAGGCCGTTCAGGCGCACGTTCTCGCGCGCCTCCACTAAGGCGCACGGGTCGATGTCCAGGCCGATGCCGCCCGCGAGTCCCATTTTGACCGCAGCGATCGCCAGAACCCCGCTGCCGGTGCCTATGTCTAAAACGCCGCCCGCACCCCGGCTCAGGCCGCCCAGCGCCGCCTCGATTGCCCGCAGCGCCAACCGGGTCGTCGGGTGCCGGCCTCCGCCGAACGAAACGCCCGGCCGGATGCGGATGACGACATCTTCGCGCTCGGGAGAGACGGCGCTCCCGGGAGGGGCCAGAATGAGGCGCCGGCCGACCCGCACGGCGCGGTCGAAGGAGGGCTCGAGGAACGTCCGGCCGTGCTCGTGGGTGTAAGCCAGCTCGCCGTCCGCAACCAGATCGTGGATCGCCGCCTGAATGCTGCGCCTGGAAACCGGCAGCTCCTGCAGTAGATGGTTGAACACATCGACCGGTGTCCGGCGGCCGACGGCGACGAACGCCCGGATGGCCGCCCGCAACGTTTGGGAGAGGGCGTCTTCAGCCCCGGCGCTTGCGGGATCGGTAGGCCGCGGCATTGCGCACCAAGCCGGCTGCCCACTCCGGGGTGCCGAGGGCATGGATGTGGGTATAGGTGGCGAGCACGTTCTTGTAAAGAATCCCGTCGCGATCCGCGTGGATGCCGACGCCGCGCTGCATTCGAAAGACCAGGTCGCGGTCCCGGCCGCCCCAGCGCACCACCCGCGAGTAGTGGACAGGAGCGTATAGCCGTGCCCCTGGGGGCGTTTGAACAGAGCGAACGCGACCGGCAGGACCCCAGCCATCGCATAGCGCCGCCCCTCGACCTCCAGCGCTTCCCCCAAGTACATCAGGCCGCCGCACTCGGCATAGACCGGAAGCCCCTCCTCGACCCGCTCCCGCAGGCGCCGGCTGAAGGCCATGTTGGCCGAAAGCTCGGGCGCGTGGGTCTCGGGAAAGCCGCCGCCGATATAAAGCGCATCGATGTCGGCCAGATCGTTGTCCAAAAGGGGGCTGACCACCACGGTTTCAGCCCCCGCGGCCGAGAGCGCCTCGATGTTTTCCGGGTAGTAAAACTGGAAGGCGGAATCGCGCATGATGCCGATGCGGACAATCGAGGATTGGGGCGTTTTGCGATTCTGCGCGGCCGCGGGTTCGCAGACCGATTCCGCGACCGGCGGGGCCGAGCGGGCGATGCGGACAAAGGCTTCCAGGTCGATGTGCTCGGCGGCCACCCGGCCGATGGCGGCGATGGAGTCGGCCGCCCAGCCGTGTTCGGGGGTGGGCACCAGCCCCATGTGGCGCTCGGGGAAGATCTCCCGGCCGAGCTTGGGCACTGCGCCGATCACGGGCACCCCGCTGTAGTGTTCGATGCTGCGCCTCAAGATGGACTCGTGGCGCGCCCCGGCCACCCGGTTCAGAATGACCCCGCGGATCGACAGCTCCGGGTCGAAGCCGATGCAGCCGGTGACGACCGCCGCCATCGTGCGGGTGGTTTTGGTGCAGTCCAGGCAGAGCACCACCGGGGCGTGCAGGAGCTTGGCCAATTCGGCCGTGCTGGTGGCGCCGTCGAGATCGATGCCGTCGTACAGGCCGCGGTTGCCTTCGATGACCGCGCTGCCGGCCGCCGGGCTGTGGAGGCAAAACGAGCGCCGGATGGTCTCGGCGCTCAGAAGGAAGGAGTCCAGGTTGTAGCAGGGCCGGCCAGCCGCCAGGGCAAGCCAGCCCGCATCGATGTAGTCCGGGCCTTTTTTGAAAGGGGCGACCGGATTCCCCCGGACCTTCAGGGCGGCGATGACACCGATCGATACAACCGTTTTGCCCGAACCGCCGCGCAGGGCCGAGAGGACCACCCGGGGGAAGTTCGCTTCAGGTAACTGCATGAATGCCTGGTGGTCCGTGGGCCGGAAGCCGGCAGAGGTCAATCCTCGTGTTCGGCCGCCTGCTGCTTTCCGGTCCCCTTCAGGCCGTACATGGAGGTGCTGCCGCTGGACCAGTACTCCAGCGTGCCGTCGGTGACCATGTCGTTGATCATCTTCTTGGCTTCGCGGGGTTTCATGCCCAGGATGTCGGCCAGATCGTTGAAGTAGAACTTGGACTTGTTTTTGAGCTTCTTGGTGAGTTCCTCGACCACTTTGGCTTTGGCTTCCGCGTAGTCCATGGGGTTCCTCGTCGGGTTGAAGTTCGGGGGCACCCGCAAGGTGCCCCCGGTAGGTTACGGCCGCCCGTTTAGAATTTGAACTGGGTGGTCTGGCGCCAGGTGAAGTAGGCCGGATCGCGGAAATCGTCGATCAGGTGATGGGTGAACGGCAGGTCGCATTTTTCGAAGAACCGCTCCCAGCCGATCCGCTCGGCCCACTCGCCCAGCCGCTCGTACTTGCGGGCTTCCTTTGCATAAGCCTCGACGATCTTCTTGATCGTGGCGGTGGTCTGCGGCCAGCGCGGCGCCTCGTTGGGCAGGAAGGCCACGACGACCTTCGAGAACTTGGGCGCGCTGATGCGGTTGGAGACCTTGCCGCCCGCCATGATGACGATGCCGTCGCCT
>JALOOU010000181.1 GCA_025454255.1 Desulfobacterales bacterium
CCAGATCGCCGGCATGGCGCTCGACATGGCCCGGCTCTCCAAGGGTTACAAGCACAGCATCGAGATACTCAAATCGATGCGCGACCCGCGGCAGCGCAAATCGACCAAGCGAACGCCCTACGAGGGGGTCCCGGTAAGCGTTCAGTGAAACTGTCGCTGCCAGGGGCCGCCTTCAAAATTCACTTTTGATCGCAGTATGAGTTGATGACCAGGAGGGCCGCAATGTATGCAATTATTTTCGACGAGCACGATATGGAGAAACCGTTGAAACGTATCAGCTCGGTCCACCGCACGAGACAAACCGCTGAGACCGCACTCGGAGAGCATAGAAGAATTCACGGGAAAAAGTTCCAAGAATGCAACATGCGCATCGTCTGGGTAGAGAAAAAAATCAAGGCCGGCGATTCGGTGACGCCGGCTCAGTTCGAGACCTGGCGTCCGGGGGAACCGGTGCCGGAAGGCGAGACGCATTCGGACGAAGACTGACGACGATGGAACTGCCGGCTTCCGCTCCCGCTTGGCGGAAGGACCGCTGCGCTGGGAAAACCCGGACAATTGCCATAGATGGCGAAACAGGCCGGCGGCCGGGAATGCCCCCACGGGAGCGGCTGTGGGCCGAAATACCTTTGCGGCACCATGCCGCTCCCCCAGGGGCCTCTTCTTGACCGGAGAACAGCTATTTGAGCCTCGGAGCGGGCGGCATGTCTACTTGCCGGTCTCCGGGTGAAAGACGTTGACCTCCCTCAAGTCGTCTCCCAGGTAAGCCCGTTCGTTAGGCCCCAGGACCCCCAGGGACAGGCAGATGAGCGTCCACAGGTGGACCACGTGATACCCGCCGCCGTAATGCTCGCTTAGTTCGTGGATCTGGGCGTGGCAGTTGTGGCAGCCGGCGATGCAATAGGTCGCCCCGGTGGCCTGGATCTGCTCGTCCTTCAGCTTGCCGAAGGCCAGACGCTGCTCCTTGAAGCCCGACTGCAGGAACCCGCCGCCGCCGCCGCAGCAGTAGTTGTTGGATCGGTTGGGCTGCATTTCGATGAAATTCTCCTCGCCCACCACGGCCCTGACCACATAGCGCAGATCCTCGGCAATCGGATCCCCGTAGGTCTTTCTCACGATCTGGCAAGGGTCCTGCACGGTGAACTTGATCTTCAGGTCCTTGTTCCAGTCGGAGCTGACCTTGAGTTTGCCATCCCGGATCCATTTGGCGTAGTACTCATAAATGTTTTTGACCACGAAGTTATGCTCGATCTTGAACTTTTTCAGTCCTTCCAGGACTGAGAAGGTCACGTGCCCTCACTCGGTGTTGAGAAAGACCTTGCACCCGAGCTCGTCGGCCTGCTTGGCGGCCGTCGCGGTGATATGCCTCCAGGCCTCGTTGTCGCCGAGAAACATGCAGTAGTTCTCACCGCCCCAGCCCTTGGAGCCGTAAGTCCAGTCGGCCCCGGCCAGGTGCAAGATCTTCCACAGGGGCACCATTTCGTCCGGCTCCGTAACCGGCTCCCTCGAATTCTGGTTCAAGATGAATTCGGCGCCCACCTTGTCGATGGGGGCCTGCATGTCCGCGAATTCCGGCTGGGCGTCGCGGTACTCCTCGAGCACGTCCCCCACGACGAACTGAAAATCTTCAGGGGAGGCGCCCATGGCGCTGCAGCTCGCGTTGCGCAGCGCCATGTCGCAGGAGCCCAGAATGCCCTTGGGCCGCTTTTCCCGGGGCCAGCTGGCGCGGGCGTTGTAGACCAGCCGCGGGATGTCGATCTTCATCGGGCAGACGTAGATGCAACGCTGGCACTGGGTGCACATCCATACCCAGTTGGAGCTTAGGATCTCCTCGTCCATGCCGAGTGCGGCCATCCGCAGGAATTTCCGCGGGTCCATGCCCTCGAGGCCCGTGGCCGGACAGCCCGAGGAGCACGCACCGCAGGTCAAACAGAGGTTCAAATTGCCGCCGTCCGGCAGAAGCTGCCTGACCTGCTCCATGAAAGTCGACCGCTTCTTGCCGCCCAACCGAATCACGTGTTCATCCATAGTTGACTCCTCCTTGTGTAGAATCAAATCGCATGGTTACGCCGGGCGTCGCTCCGGACGCTAGCGACGGGGCATTTTCCGTCAGTCCAAACCGGTTCAGGCCGTCTCCAATGCCCGCCGCGACGCCATATCCATCATGACTCGCGCCCTCGCCCGGTCGATGCCGAGCGCCTTGCGCTTTTTATCGATGTGGGCGATCATTTTCTGCGCGTGCAACACCGGATCCACCTCCAGGTCCCACATGCCTCCGTAAAGCTTCTCGAACTCCTCGAAGAGATACTTCTGAAAGACCGGGGCCCCCGACACGGGCAGCGTGACGCCGAAGACCGTATAGACCCCGGAGGCGACGAAGTAGTGGCCGATGCTGATGGCCTTCTCGCTCATCCATTCCGGCGCGCTGCCCGCCGCCGGCAGATCGCTGATGTCGTTGCCGAGGCCGCCGGCCTTGACCACTTCGACCGCAGCCAGCAGGATGCGGCTGTTGTCCACGCAGGACCCCATGTGCAGCACCGGGGGAATCCCAACCGTCTCGCAGACCTCGGCCAGCCCCGGGCCGCAGAACACCTTGGCCGAT
This sequence comes from Desulfobacterales bacterium, assembly GCA_025454255.1. GTDB lineage: Bacteria > Desulfobacterota > Desulfobacteria > Desulfobacterales > SpSt-501 > SpSt-501. The sequence goes on from JALOOU010000181.1 coordinate 2,600, forward strand.
TCGGGCGTCAGCAGCCCCTCCATGGCGCAGGCAATGGCGTTGCATCCGGTGGTCAGGACGATGACGTCGTTCTTGATCAGCTCTTTCACCACCTGGATGTGGCTGTCGTTGTGCCGCGTCCGCACGTTGTTGCAGCCCACCACCCCGCCGATGCCCCGGATGCGCCCGTTGATGATGTTGTCGTTCAGCGGATGGTAGGATGCGCGGAAGCTCCCGCCGAGATGGTATTCGATGGATTCGACCCCGAACCCCGCCACCATCGGCGCTTTCTGGCGCGGAATCATGACCTCGGCCTTGCGGTTTTTAAAATTGTCGATCGCCAGCTTGACGATCTGCTTGGCG
>JALOOU010000182.1 GCA_025454255.1 Desulfobacterales bacterium
GCGCGAGGCCAAAAAGCTGATCAACGACATGGTCACCGACGGCACGCTGGAGTACTGGTCGAGCGGCAGCACCTCCATGTACGGGCTCAAGGGCACCGGTAAACAGGCGGCTGCAGAGCACGAAGAGTAGCGCCCCCCGATTCAGGGCGGTTTTTCCTTGCGATCTCCCGCGGCGATAATCGATGCAGCCTCGTGAAGCGCAGTTCCCCCGGCTGGTCGTTGCGGCGTTGCGCGGCGGCTCGGGCAAGACCATCGTCTCGATCGGCATCATCACGGCGCTGCGCGCGCGGGGAATCGCCGTCGCCCCCTTTAAAAAAGGTCCGGATTACATCGACGCGGGCTGGCTTGCCCTGGCGGCAGGCCGGCCCTGCTACAATCTGGACACCTTCCTGCTCGACGCGGATCTGATCCGGGGTTCGTTCTGCACCCATGCCTCGCCGGCCGACGCGGCGCTCATCGAGGGCAACCGCGGCCTCTTCGACGGCATCGACCTGGACGGCGCCACCAGCACGGCCGAACTGGCCAAGCAGCTGAAAACTCCGGTGGTGATGTGCGTCGACTGCACCAAGACCACCCGCACCATGGCGGCCGTCATTGCCGGCTGCGTGCGCTTCGATCCCGACGTGATGGTGCGGGGAGTGATCCTCAACCACGTGGCCGGCGCACGCCACGAGTCGATCCTGCGGCGCAGCATCGAGCACTTCAGCGGGGTGCCGGTCATCGGCGCGGTGCCCAAGCTCAGCCGGCAGATCTTCCCGGAGCGCCACATGGGGCTGGTGCCCACACCGGAGCACGCCTGGGCCGCGGACTCCCTCCAGGCGATCGGCCGCGTCGCCGCCCAGCACATCGACCTGGATGCGCTGCTCCGCATCGCCCGGCAGGCCCCGGCCATCGGCCGCGTGTGCCCGCCCGCTGACCCGAACGGGCCAACCGGCCAACGGATCACGGCCCAACCCGGCCGTTGCCGCATCGGCATCCTCAAAGACGCCGCGTTTCAATTCTATTATCCCGAAAATATCGAGGCGCTGCAGGCCGCCGGAGCTGAGATTGCATTCATCAGCCCCCTGCGGGAGGACCGCTTGCCGGAGCTCGACGCGCTTTATATCGGCGGCGGGTTCCCGGAGACTCACGCCCAGGCGCTTTCGGCCAACACCGGCTTCAGCCGGCGCCTCCGCGAGCTCGTGGAAACCGGCCTGCCGGTCTACGCCGAATGCGGCGGGCTCATGTACCTGGGCGAGGAACTGGTCATCGAGGGTCGAAGCTACCCCATGGCAGGCGTCCTGCCGCTTTCCTTCGGCCTGTTCAAGCGGCCCCAGGGCCACGGCTACACCGTGGTTTCGGTGGAGCGCGCCAACCCCTATTACCCGGTCGGCAGCGAGATCCGCGGCCATGAATTTCACTATTCGCGGGTGCTGCGCTGGTCCGGGTCCGAGGACGACTTCGTCTTCCGGATGCAGCGCGGCGTTGGCATCCACGGCGACCGCGACGGGCTGCTCTACAGGAACGTGCTGGCCACCTACACCCACATCCACGCCCTCGGTAACCCGGGGTGGGCCGGCGCGCTGGCGCGCAATGCCGTCGCGTTCCGATCCGGGAGATCCCGGACTGAACCCGGTGCCTGAACCCGACCTGCGCCGCGCGGCCCTGAACCGGGTCGGCACAGGCCGCTGGGCTCCCGCCGATCTGCTCAAGGAGCTGGCGCGCCATACCCACCTTGGCCGCGAACAGGCCCGGGCGCTGCTCCGGGGACTGGTGGCGGCGGGCGAGCTCGCCTACGTCAGCGAACACGGCCGCACGGTGATCGAGCCGTCTTTCGACCGGCCCGTGCGCGTATCCGATCGGATCGTGTTGACCCCGCCCGGGCGTTCGTTCGCAGCCGGCGCCACCGATGCGGTCATCCGGATCGCGCCCGGGGCCGCCTTCGGCGCCGGCCGCCATCCCAGCACGCGGCTGGCGCTCAGAGGTATCGATTTCCGGCTGGGATGCAGCGGTGGCCCGCCCGCCCGGCCTGACAGCCGCGTGCTGGACATCGGCACCGGCAGCGGGGCGCTGGTCATGGCCGCGGTGCAGCTGGGCATCGCCAGCGGACTGGCCCTCGACATCGACCCCTGCGCGGTGGCCGAGGCCCGGGCCAACGTGGAAATAAACGGGTTGAGCGGGCGGATCGTCGTCTCCGACCGGAACGCCGAGACCGTCGACGGCGCCTATGACCTGGTGACCGCGAACCTGAGGCCCCCCACCCTGGCGCGCCTGGCGCCCCGGCTCGGGGGGTGGACCGCCCCCGGAGGGGCGCTGGTGATCGCGGGGATGCGCTCCGCGGAGTGCGACGCGCTTCTGGGCGCGTTCGACCCGCCGGAGTTCCATGTCCGCTGGCGGGCCGAGGAGCAGGGCTGGGTGGGGCTGGTGCTGGTCAAACCAGTGTAAACGGAGGCTGCCGGCGCATGCCGGGGTTCGCGCGCTTCGTCAGCTCCGGCGCGGCGGCGCCGCAGCGAGCCGGGCTGGAGACCGTTCATCGGTCCGGTTTCGGGCGGGCCGACTGGGCGGCGGCCGCCGATATCGGTCAAATAAAAAAGGGGCGGGCATCCCAAGGATGCCCGCCCCTTTTTGACTTTCAATCGGCCGGGTGAAAACGCTTCAGCTCTTCTTCGGATGGCAGTCGTTGCAGGTGACCGGAGCCTTCTTTTCGGGCTTGAATTCCTTGTTGAATTCCCGGTGGCAGCCTATGCAGTTGTCGTGGTAGGCTTCGGCGATGAACTCCAGCTTGGCCTTCTTGTCGAGTTTCGGCGCGTCCTTGCCCTTGGGCGCCTCACCGCACTTCTTGTGGCAGTCGAAGCATTTCTGG
>JALOOU010000046.1 GCA_025454255.1 Desulfobacterales bacterium
TCCGAGGCCTGGCCCTGGAACCCGCCCATCGGCTGATGGATCAGGATGCGGGCGTTCGGCAGCGAGTAGCGCTTGCCGGAGGAGCCGGCCGTGAGCAGCAGGGCCCCCATGCTGGCCGCCTGGCCGATGCAGACCGTGGCGATGTCCGGCTTGATGTACTGCATCGTGTCGTAAACGGCCAACCCCGCCGTCACCAGCCCGCCGGGGGAGTTGATGTAGAAGTTGATGTCCTTGTCCGGGTCCTCGGATTCCAGGAAAAGCAGCTGCGCGATCAAAAGGTTGGCGACCTCGTCGTTCATGGCCGAGCCCAGAAAAATGATCCTATCCTTCAGCAGCCGCGAGTAGATGTCGTAGGCGCGCTCGCCGCGGCTGCTCTGTTCGATGACCATGGGAATCAGTGGCACTCTGTGTCTCCTTATACGGTAGTGGCGTTAAGGTTGCACGGCGGCCGGCTCGACGTCCTCGATCGTGCCGTTGTCGAGCACCCGTTTCAAGGCCTTCTTTTCGAGCAGCGCGTGTTTGTAATAGTCGAGCTTGTCGGCATTCTCCCGGTAGTAGCGCCGGATCTCCTCGACCGGCTGCTTGAAGTTCGCGGCCATCGCCTCGAACGCCTCGTCGAGTTCGGCATCGCTGATGGCAAGCTTCTCCTGGACGATCAGATGCCCCAGGATCAGGTGCCGCCGGACCTGGTTGACGGCGGTCTCGCGGTATTTCTGGGCGATGATCTCGCGGCTCAGCCCGGCCTCCTCGAGGCTGGTGTTGCGGTAGGAGAAGGAGCGCTCCGCCTCCTCGACGATGCCGTTGAGCTCCATCTCGACCAGGCTGTCGGGCACCTCGAACTGCGCGCGCGCCAGCAGGGCCGAAAAGACCTGCTCGTTCAGCTCCTGCTCGGCCCGCTTCTCGTAGCCCTGGGCGAGGTTGGCGCGGATCTCGCGGCTGAGCTCCTCCAGGGTTTCGAATTTGCCGGAGCGCTTGGCCAGCGCATCGTCGATCTCGGGCAGGATCTCTTCCCGGATCTCCTTCAGCTGCACCCGGAAATCGACGGTCTGGCCCGCCAGCGCCTTGTTGGCGTAGTTTTCCGGGAAGGTGATCGGAAACTCCCTGCTCTCGCCCGGGCTCAGGCCGACGCACTGGCGGCCGAACTCCGGCAGCACGGCAGCGGCGCCCACCTGCAGGGTGAAGTTTTCGGTTTTCGGGGTTTCCGAATAGGCCTTGCCGTCTTTGAAGCCTTCGAAGTCGATCGAGACGTGGTCCCCCTCGCGCACGGGGCGGGGCTCGGAGATCGGGCGCAGTGTGGCGAGGGTCTTTTGAAGCTGCCGCAACTGGGCGCCGACCTCCTCCTCGCTCACCTGGTAGCGGGAGCGCTTGAGTGCGAGTCCCTTGTAGTCGATGTCGGCGATGTGCGGGCTGACCTCCACCGTGGCGTCGTAGGCGTAGGCGCCGGGGCCGCTCAACGCCGGGGGGTCGAGCTTGGGCTGGCCCACCACCCGCAGATCCTTCTGCTTGATGGCATCGATGAAGGAGGTTTGGATCAGCCGGGAGGAGACATCCGCCAGCACATCCTTCTTGAACATTTTTTCGAGGACCGAGCGCGGGGTCTTCCCGGGCCGAAAGCCCTTGATCTTAGCTGTTTTCCTGAGCTGCTCGTAAGCGTTGTCGATCTCCCGCACGACGTCCTCCTGCGGGATCTCAATCCGGAGGGCTTTCTTGACGCTGCTGATGTCTTCTACCGTGACCTGCATGATAGTGTGGCGACCCTTTCTGTCGTGCGGGGCATTGGTCGTGCCGTGCCGCGAAGTGGAGTGGCTGTTGGTGCGAGAGGGGAGACTTGAACTCCCATTCTGTTTCCAGAGCTGGATCCTAAATCCAGTGCGTCTACCAGTTCCGCCACTCTCGCAGGCGCACGGAACGCTGAATCCCCAGGTGCAAACAAAACCCTGCTGGCGGCCCCGATCGACCCTAACCGCAGGATAAGATTCTACAAAAATTGACCTGCACCTTTATGGGAACAGTATAGAGATAAAACCTAACGATGTCAACCGGAGCAGCCAAATGATGCCGTCCCGGGCCGGCGCGGCCGACGCGCCCCGCTTGCCTTGGCGGGGCATGCATGGTAACCAGGGCCATGCGTCGGGGCGTGGCGCAGCCTGGTAGCGCACCTGCTTTGGGAGCAGGGGGCCGTCAGTTCAAATCTGACCGCCCCGACCAATTTATTTTATTCCAACAGGTTAACATCGCAGTGGGCGTTCTGTTGCTGCATGAACCGCTCCCTCAATATGGCTGCCATCCGGCACCAGTTCCAGGTTGTCGGCGCCGCCCTGATGCGGGCCGACCTCAACAACACCCACAGCGGGAACATCTCGCTGCGCGACCCGTCAGACCCCGGCCGCTTTTTCATCACCGCCTCCGGCGCCATGTGCGGGGCGCTCGCACCCGATGAGATCGTACCCGTCCGATTCGCCGACATGTCCTGGAGCGGACCCCGGCGCCCCTCCTCCGAGACTAACACCCACCGTGCGGTCCTAAACCTGCCCGGTGTGCAGGCCTGCGTCCATTGCCATGCCCCTGCCGCCACCGTGGTCAGCCTGGAGTCGCCGGAGAAGCCGGTGGTGCTGATCGAGGCCGGCCGCCGCCAGACAGGGGATGTCGGCCGCCGCTTTCAGCCGGTGGATCTCTTCGGAGCGGGTCTGATCGGCGACGTGGGCGTCGGGGCCTACGCCCAGTCGGTCAGCTCGCGCGAAATGCAAGCGAGCATCCCCCGCCACCTGAGCCATCGCCCCCTGACTCTCGTGATGGGCCATGGCCCATTTGCGCGGGGCGCCAACCTGGCCGAGTGCCTGCACTGCCTGAGCGTCCTTGAAAACAGCTCCCGCCTGGCCCTGGCGCTCCGGCGCCGGGGAGTCGCCCTGGCCGGGATCCAACGGCGGATTTTAGAAAACGGCTTCGATTCGTTCTTCCCGGAAAGACCGCGGGTGCCCGACCTCGGCCCGGCCGCACCGCCTCAAGGTCAGGACTCTTCGCAGGAGGCCTCCTTCGCCTATTGGCTGGCTTACGGCTTCGACCTGGGGTTGGGCGCCTTCGCCACCGGGTCGATGAGCCGCAGGGAGGGCCCGGACGAAATGCTTTTCTGCCCGATGGCGGCCGCCCCGGCAGGCGTCGCGGCGCCCCTTTTCCGGCTGCCGGTCAGGGGCGGCGAGCCCCAGGCGGCGGATATCCGCATGCACCGGCGCATCTATGCCCAGACGCCCTACACGGCCTGCGTGATCGCACCAAGCCCCTTGGCCACGGCGGAGGCCGCGGCCGTTCTGTCCGAGGCCGGCACCCCTGCGGCCGCAGCGGCCGGCGGCGCCGCGCGCGCCGCGGAGCTGCCCGTGATCGTTCCGATCGACGCGGAGGCATCCTATTATGGGGTCAGGCTGCCGGTGGCGCCCCTGGCCGCCATCGGCAATGCGGCCCGGGAGGAGCTGATTGCCGAGATGCTCCGCCGCGGAGACGGCTGCGGCGTCATCGCCGGCTACGGGGTGATCGCCGCCGGGGAGGGCGGTCTGGCCCAAGCCTTCTACAGGCTTACCCTGGCGGAACGAATCGCGCGCTTCCGCCAGGAGGCGCACCTCCATCATACACTGCTCGGCGCTGCGGCACCGGCCGAATTCGAAAAGAGATGACCGCCCCCTGTGCGCCGGATCCTTCCGCCCACCGCACGGGGCGCGCTGCCGGCTCCGGCGGCGGCAGGCCGCCGCTGGTCATCCTGCACGGCCTTTTGGGTTCGGCCGAGGACTGGCGCCCGGTCGCCCGGGCGCTCGCGCAGCGGTTCACCGTGCACGTGCCCGAGCTGCGCAACCACGGGGCCGCGCTGCGCAGCGAACGCATGGACTACGCCGTCATGGCCGCAGACACCCAGGCATTCATGCAGAAATTGGGCCTTGGCCGCGCCAGCCTGCTCGGCCACTCCATGGGCGGCAAAACCGCCATGCAGTTTGCCTCCATGTTCCCGGCCGCACTGGAGAAACTCGTCGTCGTGGACATCGCCCCGCGGGGCTACCCGCCGGTCTACGCCGAGGCCATCGAGGCCCTCGCGCGGCTTGACCTGGGCGCCGTCGCCAGCCTGCGGGATGCGGATGCGCGCCTGGCGGCTTCGATCCACGATCGGGCCCTGCGCCGCTTTCTGCTCAAGCGCCTGAAGCACACCGGCGACGGTGCCTATCGCTGGCAGGTCAACCTCGAGGCTATCCGCCGCAGCTACCGAGCCTTGTGCGCCCCGCTGCAGCTGAGCCCGTGGGCCGGTGCCTGCCTCTTCATCCGCGGCGGGCGCTCGGACTACATCCGCGATGCGGATTGGGCCCCGACCCGCAGCGTTTTCCCGCAGGCCCGGCGGGTCACCATCGACGGAGCCGGCCATTGGGTGCACGCCGACGCCCCGGTCGAATTTGTGAGCACGGTCATGAAGTTTCTGGGGGAGCCGGCATCTTCCGCCGGATGTTGCCGCGGCTGAACAGCTGTGCTATTGAGCGGCAGTTCGATGAGGGCGCCCGTGCGGCGCCCGGATGGTCAAGCCCGGCAGACAGCCCTGATGCATACCAAAAGCGTTTTAGAAAAACTGTGGGAGGTCGAGCCCCGAGCGGAACTCTGGTGGGACTCCTCGCCCCTGGTGTACGCGAACTTCCGGCGCCGGCTGATCGACCGGGCCCCGGACAAAGCCCTGATGAGCGCTTGGCTCGACCGGCTTTACAGCGATCACAGCCCCCCCGAGCAGAATCTGTTTCGGGGGGTGACCACCAACCCGCGCCTGAGCTTCAACGTCATCAAGGACAACCCGGGGAGATGGACCGCCTGGATCGACGCCTGGATCCGCGGCGCCGGCCGCCCGGAGACTGAAGCCGTCTTCTGGGAGACCTACAAGGAGATCATCCGGCGCGGCGCACTGGCGCTGCTGCCGATCTTCGAGGCGAGCGGCCGCAAACACGGCTTCCACTCGGCCCAGGCCGACCCCCGCTGCCGGCAGGACCCGGAAAAAATGGTGGCCCAAGGCGTGGAGCTGCACCGGCTCTGCCCCAATGTCATGATAAAGATCCCCGGCACCCTGGAGGGCTACGACGCCATCCGGCGGCTGACCGCCCTGGGAATCCCCACCAACAACACCATCTCCCTGGTGATGCCCCAATTCGTGGCCTGCATGTCCGCGGTCGCCGCCGGGCTCAAGGAGGCGCGCGCCGCCGGGGTCGACCTCTCCGGCTGGCGCTCGGTGATAACGGCCATGAGCTCCCGCTTCGGGACCCTGGGCGAGCTGCACCAACAGGCGGCGGAACGCGGCATCGAGATCGGCGAAACCGACGTGCGCTGGGCGGAGATCGCCCTGATCAAGAAAGCCTGCGCCCTGGTGCGCGGCCATGCCGAGTACCGCGGCAAGATGCTGGTGAGCTCCATGCGGGTGAGCCCGATCCTGGGCGGCGAGGCCCGCGTCTGGCATCTGGAGAAACTGGCCGGGGCCGACATCGTTTTCACCATCCCGCCCTCCTTTCTCGAGGCGCTGCTGCTCAAAACCCCGGACCTCGAGTTTACCCGCCAGTTCGAGGAGCCGGTGCCCGGCCGGATCATGGACAAGCTGCTCAAGATCCCCTACTTCGAACGGGGGTTGAGAGAAGACGGCTACTCCCCCGCCGAGTTCAACACCCACCCGGCCCTGGTCTCCACGGCCCGGGACTTCTGCGCCGCCACCCAGGGCATGCTCGATTTCGTCGCCGCGCGCTTGGCCGCCCTATCGCGCTGACCCCCGGACCGTTTTTTTCGCTTGACTATTGGGCCGACATCGTAAATTTGAGTGTTTGGCTCACGCTTAGGAGAGAAGACATGGCCAACATGGTTGCCGAGGAGGAAAAGGCAACGATTCCCGAGGCGGTAGCGCTCGAGATCTACCGCAACATCTACGCCACCCGCCGGTTCGAGCTCAGGTGCATCGAGCTCTACCGCCAGGGGCGGATCCGGGGATACCTGCACCCGTATCTGGGCGAAGAAGCCGTCGCCGCCGGCGCCTGCGCGGCCCTGCGCCCCCAGGACTACATCGTCAGCACCCACCGCGGGCACGGACACTGCATCAGCAAGGGGGCCGATCTGCGCCTGATGATGGCCGAGATCACCGGCAAGGCCACCGGCTACTGCCGGGGCCGCGGCGGGTCGATGCACATCTCCAGCAAGCAGCTCAACCACCTGGGCGCCAACGGCATCGTGGGCGGCGGCATCCCCATCGCCGCCGGCGCCGCCATGGGCATCAAGGTCCGGCAGGGCGATCAGGTGGTGGTCGCCTTCTTCAGCGACGGCGCCTCGAACAACGGCGTGTTCGCCGAGTCGCTGAACATGGCCGGGATCTATCGGCTGCCCGTGATCTTCATGCTGGAAAACAACCACTACGCCGTCTCCACGCCGATCGAGTGCGCCACCGGCTGCTGCGACCTGGCCGGCCGGGGGCCGGCCTACGGCGTGCCCGGGATCTGCGTGGACGGCAACGACGCCGTGGCCGTCTACCGCGCAACCCTGCGGGCCGCCGAGCGCGCCCGCCGCGGCGAGGGGCCGAGCCTGATCGAGGCCAACACGTTTCGCCACGGCGGCCACCACGTGAACGACCCCGGGCTCTACATGGACCCGAAGCTCCTGCAGGAGTGGAAGGCGCGCGACCCGGTGGCGATCATGCAGCGGATCGTCGCGGACCCGGTCAAAATCCAGGCGATCGAAGGCCGGGTCGAAGCCGAACTGGAGGCGGCGGTCGACTTCGCCGCCGAAAGCCCCGAGCCGGACGTGGCGGCTTTCTTGGCCGAAATACCGGACTGAAGATGGCTGCGGAGAAAAGCGACATGGCGGAGATGATGTACCGCGAGGCCCTGCGCCGGGCCCTGGACGAGGAGATGCAGCGCGATCCGCTGGTCTTTCTCATGGGGGAGACCATCGCCGAACGCGGCGGCTCCTACAAGGTCACCGAGGGGCTGCTCCAAAAATACGGCGCCCGGCGCGTGGTCGACACCCCCATCGCCGAGGCCTCCTTCACCGGCATGGCCGTGGGCGCGGCGCTGGTGGGCTGCCGCCCGGTGGTCGAAATCCTATTTGTCGACTTTGCCATGCTGGTCATGGACCAGATCGTGAACCAGGCGGCCAAGTACGAGTTCATCTCCGGCGGCCAGGGCAAGGTGCCCATGGTGCTGCGCACCCAGGGCGGCGCCGGAAACGGCCTGGCCGCCCAGCACTCGCAGAGCCTCGAGGCCCTCTTCTACCACATTCCCGGGCTCAAGGTCGTCATGCCCTCGACCCCGGCCGACGCCTACGGCCTGCTCAAGTCCGCCATCCGCGACGACGACCCGGTCGTCTTCATCGAGCACAAGCTGCTTTATATGACCCGCGGCCCGGTGCCGGCGCAAGAGGCCCTCGTCCCGCTCGGCAAGGCCGAGATCAAGCGGCCGGGGCGCGACGCCACCCTCATCACCTACTCCTACATGACGCTCAAATGCCTGGAGGCCGCGGCCGTTCTGGAAAAAGAGGGCATCGACGTCGAGGTGGTCGACCTGCGCACGCTGACCCCCCTGGACACCCAGACCCTGCTCGCGTCGGTGCGCCGCACCGGGCGGGCCATTGTCGTGCACGAAGCCTGTAAACGAGGGGGGGTCGGCGGCGACATCGCCGCCCTGTTGATGGAGGAGGCTTACGACGATCTGGACGGCCCGGTGCTGCGCATCGCCGGCCGCAACACCCCCATCCCCTACAACCTCACCATCGAAAAGGCCTGCGTGCCTTCGGTGCAGGAGATCGTTGCGGGCGTGCGCGGGATGGTGTGATGGCGACCCGAATCATCATGCCCCAGGGCGGCCAGGACATCACCGAGGGGGTGGTCGTGCGCTGGCTCAAACGCGAAGGCGAAGCGGTTGGCCGCGGCGAGGTCATCTGCGAGGTTGAGACCGAAAAGGCCGTCTTCGAGGTCGAATGCCCGATCGAGGGCATTCTGCTCAAAATCGCCGCGCGCGAGGGCGAGCGCGTGCCCATCTTTGCCACGATCGGCATCGTCGGGTCACCGGGAGAGGAAACGCAGATCGAGCGCCTGCTCGCAGCCGAGGCCCCCGGCGCCGCGGACGCCCCGGCTACCCGCACGAAGGCGTGCCTCCTGCCGCCCGCCGCGCGGGGGGCCAAAGCATCCGGCAGGGCCCGGCGGCTGGCGGAGGAGGCTGGCATCGATCTGTCCGCCGTCGCCGGCAGCGGCCCGCGCGGACGGATCACCGAAAAAGACGTGCGGCTCGCGGCGGAGGACCGCCGGCTGTCAGCCGCCCCCTCGCCGGGCCGCCCCCTTGCCCCCAGCCGGATGCGGGCGGCCATCGCGCGCCGCATGGCGCTGAGCAAGCAGAGCATCCCCCATTTCTATGTGACGGTGTCGGCCGACATGACCGCGGCCCTCGCCTTGCGCGACCGGCTCAACCACTGCGAGGGCGTCGCGGTGACCATCACCGACCTGGTCGTCAAAGCCTGCGCCCTGGCCCTGAAGGCCCACCCGCACGTCAATTGCCGCATCCGGGACGAACGCATTTTCCTGCTGGACGACATCCACATCGGCATCGCCGTCTCACTGGAGGAGGGGGTGGCGGTGCCGGTGCTCGCCGGGGCCGACCGACTGGCGCTGGTCGATCTCTCCCGGAACGCCGCGGCCCTCATCCGGTGCAGCCGCGAGGGGCGGGCGGCCTCGACGGATACCGCCGCTTTTACCGTCAGCAATCTGGGCATGCTCAACGTGGAGAACTTCATTGCCATCATCAACCCGCCGGAGACGGCCATTCTGGCGGTCGGCTCCGTCCAGAAGCGGCCGGTGGCGGCCGCCGACGGCAGCCTGGCGGTCCGGGAGATGATGACGATGACCCTCTCCGTCGACCACCGCGCGGTCGACGGAGCGCTCGCGGCCGGGTTCGTCAACGCCGTCAGGCAGGGGCTCGAACACCCCGACCGGCTGCTGTAACCGTTCCGATGGGGGGCGGCCTCCTGCTGCCGGCCGCCCCGCCGGGGCGCGGCCGGGGCAGCCGCTGCCGCAAAAAAAGACCGGCGGGGTGAATCACCGGCGCCGGGCGCCATGCGCGGCTGAAGGGAGCGCCGGCGCGGCGATCAGGCGGTCCGGACGCTCGGCAGGCGGGTGGTTTTGAAAAGAAACGGCAGTGCGAGCAGGATGAGCGCATCGCCCAGCGGCCCCTCGCACAGGAGCATCACCGCGGAGAGCACCATCGCAACGGCGTTGATTTCGGACTCGACCAGATAGGCCTGGAAGCTGCGGGGGTAGAACCACAGGAAGAGCAGGTTCGCCAAAGCCAGAGCCGCCACGCCCCAGACGGCCCAGCGCCGCCGGTTCCACAGCCCGATGCCGCACACGACCAGCGGAGCCGCCGCCAGCAGGAGCTTCACCCCCATCACCCGCAGCAGGGCCTGCGGCAGCACCGGCTCGTAGGCCAGCCAAATGAAGGCCTTGATCACGGCCAGCCAGCCCACGGCCCACAGCACCCAAGGAAAATCGATGTCCATCCGCTCCGCGGGGAATAACTCAAAGCGTTGCATGGTGTCACTCCATTCGGGCCGTCACGGTCGTTTCGCGGCGCCCGGGCGGAAAGCGGTTGCGGTCAGGGCGCCATCTGCGGCCCAGCGCGGCGTCAGCTGAGCAAGTTTAGAACGGACAGCACGATCAGCAGGCAGGATAAGGCGCCGCCGAAAATCCCGAAGAAAATCGGGTAGCGGAAAAAAACAGTGTCCAGCTTCGGGCCGGGACTATCGAGTTTTTCGACCCAGGAGCGCGTATCGATCCAGGAGTTCAGGGACCGCTCCATTCTGCGCATCTTCGCCGGGGCCGCCATCAGCCCCGCGCCTAACCCCAGTCCGATCAGGCAGGCGAGCTTGCCGACCCAGACAGATGTCTGGAATACGATCTCAACGGCCGCAGAGGGCGTGCCGTCGAAAAAAATTCGATTGAATTCGGCAATGTCCACCTTGAAGAAAAAGAAAACGAGGGCGAAGAGGGACGCCGCCGCCAGCCCGCCCCCGACGAGGACGGGGTGGCCGTGGATCCAGTCGTTGGTGCGGATGTCCTTATCCAGAAATCTCAGTCTTTTTTCGACATCCACGCTGCGGTTCGCAAGTCCGCTGAGCGTTTGGGCGGCCCGCGGCGCGAACAGGAGCAGAAGCGACATCGCCATGCCCAGCAGGCCCACCACCAGCGTTAAAATTTCAATCGCCTGCAGGCCGATTTCCCAAAAAATACTCATCCTTATATCCTAACACACTCTCCTGTCGGCTTCAACCCGCGCGCGCACCCCATGCCCGCTGCACGCATCAGGGTGGGTGCGCTCGGCGCCCGGAGGGGCGCTGAACCAGCAGCCGGGCAAGCTCCTGCATTTCCGCATCGGCGATCGCCGCCAATTTTTTCTTTACCACCCGCGAGTAGTACTCGCGCTCGGTCTTGGTCAGATGCACCCCCTGCAGGCGCTTGCAGACCAGCTCCTTCTGCTTGTCCGGAAATAGAAGGTCGAGGATGCGGTTCAGCTGGGGCGACCACCGGCGGCGAATCGGCCCGGCCGCTGCGGCAGAGGGCTTCTCCGCGGCGGGGCTCTTGAGGTCGGCGGCAAACGTCCTCAAAAGGGCGAGCATTTCCGCAACCGCAACGGTCGGCCCGTTCACCAGCGCCACGGCCTCGGCGTCTACCAGGTGAACGTGGCGGGAGGCCAGGCCGTCTGCGATCGCCAGCAGGTTGCCGGGGGCCGGGATCTTCTCGCGCCGAAAAAGCTCGGCGCTGACGAAAAGCAGCTTTTCGAGGTTCTGTCGCTTGGGATTCGACCCCCAGTAGCGCGCGAACAGGCCCTGGCTGTCGAGTTCGATCCCGCGGCGGGCGCAGATCGCCAGCACGGCGGGAAAACGCGCCACCAGGGCGGGATCCTGCGCCGCGGCCAATGCATCCAGGATCAGCACCACCTGGCTGCCGGAAACCATCCGCTGGGGGGAGAACTCCAGGATGGAGTTGAGCAGATTGAGGGCCTCCGCCGACGAACGCGCCATGAAGAGGATTATAGATTTTTTTAACCCTGCACACAAGGTTTTCTTGTATGCATACCTACAAATATACTGGGATTCGATCCGGCTTCGGCAGGCAAAGAGATGCGTTTCGCAGCTGCCGCCGGGCGGCCCCGGCTGGGTGGGACGGCCGAGGGGCCCGCCGCGGCGGGATTGCCGGCCGCTCGAATGTGCTCACAACCGGTAGAGGTTGCTGCGCGTTCGGGTCGGCCCGCCGCCTTGCCCGCAACCGTGATCCGAGGTTTTGAAACCAGTTCGATGTGTGATGCGGCTGTCGCACCGGGAGGGAGTGGAGGCGACGGGTGGAGTCGCACCACCTAATTGGGGATTTGCGGTCCCCAGCCTTCTCCTTGGCCACGTCGCCTCGAGCGGTAACCGCTGGATTATAAATATCACTTTTCTAAGGTATCGGCAACTCTCCGGTTAACTTTAACCGTCGCCCACCCGGCGAAAAGAGATGCCTGTTTCCGGAGATGCCGATGCGGGGCGGCGCGGAATCAGCGCTGCAGGCCGCCTGCGCCGGCGGTGCGTCAGCCGGCACGTTCGGGGGCGTGGGAGCGGCTTCGAGACCTCGATCCGATCGCGGTCCCGCCGCGCAGGCACTCCCGCCGCAAGAGAGCCTACTGGCGTTGCAGGTCAGCCGCGCAGGTAGACCCGCTGGCGGGCACGCGCGGCGTTAACGAGGGTTTCGACATGCACGTCGACGTAATCGAAGACCCGGGCCTTTTTCTTGCCGGGCGCCGGCCGCAGGACCCGGCCCAGGTACTGCAGAACCCGGCCGCTGAAACGCACGGGGGTGGCGAGAAACAGGCTGGAGAGGCGGCTGGAGTCGAACCCCTCGCCGATCAGCTGGCCGGTCGCGATCACCACGCGCAGATCTCCGGCGTTCAACCGTTCGGTCACCCTCAGGCGCTCGGCTGCCGCCAGGGCGCCGGTCAGCAGTTCGGATTCGACCTTGTAGCGCAGGCGCAGCATCGCCTGCAGGTTTTCGCAGTGCGCCTTGCGGTCCGATAGGACGAGGCACACTCCCTCCGTTTCGGCGACCTCTCTGGCCACGTCGCCTGCGATCAGCACGTTGCGCTCGGTGTCCGCCGTAAGCTCCGCGAGCATCCGGCTGTATTCGGCCACGGAGTCGTGGTAGGGCCTGAAGGCGGTTTCCCGCAGGATGACCTCCGCCGGCAGGACCTCGCCCGCGGCCACCAGATCGGCCTTGCCGACCTCATGGTGGACGTCTCCCAGGTGCCAGAAGATCAGCCGCGAGAGGTTGTCGCGGCGCCAGGGGGTGGCGGAGAGCCCCAGCATGTAGAGCGAGTCGAAGCCGGTGACGGCCTCGGTGAAGGTGCGGCTCGGGCAGCGGTGGCACTCGTCGACCACCACGAACCCGATGCGCGGGGCGGTCTGCTCTGCGCATTTGTAGAGCGACTGGACCAGAGCCACCGTCACACGCTCCCCGATCCGCGCCCGGCCGCCGGCGATCAGGCCGCACTCCGCCGGCCGGATGCCCAGGAAGGCCTCGATCCGCTCGACCCACTGCGCCGCCAGCTCCTGGGTGTGTACGACGACCAGCGCCGGCTGGCGCCGATGCGCCACCATGGCCAGGGCCATGACCGTTTTGCCCGACCCGGTGGGGGCGTTCAGGGTGCCGAAGTCCCGGGCGAGCATCCGCTCCACGGCCGCCTGCTGAAACGGCCGCAGAATACCGCGAAAATCGAAATCGACCGGCGGCAGCCGGCGCCGGCGGTCCTCGATCCGGTAGTCGACCCCCATCCGGCGGCAGTCCAGGATCAGCTGCCGCAGGCACCCGCGCGGGATGTAGAGCCCCTCGGCTCCGGTCTTGGCGTAACATCTGAGCAGGCGCGGCGTGCCCCGGTTCCAGCGGCCCATGCGATCGTTCTCCAGCCATTTAGGGTTGGGGAACTCGAGCTTTGCGATCAGGGCCTGCTTGAGCGCCGGCGGGACGGCTGCCAGCTTGAGGCGGTTGGCGATCGTGATGATCATCTGCGGACAGGGGCGAATAGGGGCCGGGCCGGGCTAAGCCTCGTCCAGCAGCGCCTGCGCCACATCGATGTCATAGGCCCGGCGCGGATCGAAGTTCCTGCCGGTGTAGATCTCGGCGGCGCGCCGGATGGCCTCGTAGGGCACCCAGTCGTGCTCTTCCCAGAGCCGGGGGTCATCGGCATTCCACATCCGAAACCACACCGCCCCCGCCTCGCGCTTGACATACATGCGCACCCGGTGGTTGCCGGCGGAGGGGTAGTAGTACACTCCCAGTTCGTCTTTCATCGGCTGTCGGTGTTGGGGTCAGGCGTTTGGGTCAAAGCCCGTGGGCGTCTAAAAAGCGGCAGATGGCCGCGTTGACCTCGAGCGGTTTTTCGATCGGCACGAAATGGCCGGCATCCAGGATGTGGGCCCGGGTGGCGGCGGCGATCCGCTGGGCGAGAAACTCGGCATATTTGGGCGGTGTGAGCTTGTCGTCCTCGGCCGATACCACCAGGACCGGCACGGCGATCTGCGCCAGCCGGCCCATCGCGTCGAAACGGTCGCAGGCCTCGAAGTCCCCGTGGGCGACCTCTGGCCGGGCCTTGAGCGAGTCCTCGAGAAACGGGCGCTTGACGGCCGCCGCGGTCTTCGGCGAGAACCCCAGCCGGTCGACCATCTCCACATAGCCGGGCATATGGGTGTCGATCAGGTCGAAAAGCGAGGGCAGCACCCGCAGCCTGGCCCCCGAGCTGACGATGATCCCGGCCGCGAAGCGATCCGCATAGTCGAGCAGCAGCTGCTGGGTGATGGCCCCGCCCATGCTCAAGCCGCAGGGGATCGGGGCCGGCACACCCAGCCCGGCGAGAAAATCGGCGACCGCCGCGGCGTAGTCTTCGATCCGCCGCCGGGGGCTGCCCCCGCTGGCCCCGCGGCCCGGCAGGTCGAGCGCCAGCGTGTTGGCCCGCGCACGCAAGCCCTCCACCTGGGCTTCCCAGAGCAGCGAGGACTCCCCGGCGCCGTGAATGAACACCAGGCTCGCGCGTTGCGGGTCGAGCGGCCAGCGGCCGCAGGTGAAAGCCATCTCTCCGTGCCGGCGTTTTTCCATGGCATCTGCCTTTTGCATGCGGTCCCGTTGTTCCCGGGTGTTATAGGAAAACCCGGAGAGGCTGTCAAACCGGCGGCCGCCCCTGCCGCGTCGGTGAACTTGGCATCGACCGGGCCTTTGCACCACCTGCCCGCATGGTATATGATCCGCGGTCATGGTTGACAGAGGCACCCGAACCGTGGACCGCGGCAAGATCCTGAGGCTGAAGCTCGCAATGGGGGGCGCCAACGGCCTCGCCAACCTGGTGGGCGCGGTTTTCGTTCAGAGCTTCGCGGCGCGCCTGGGCCCTCCCCTGCCGGAAGCCTATTGGCAGATTCCGCTGATCAAGGCGCTGGAAATCGGCTTCACCCCGTTTGCCTTTCTCGTTATCTTCACCCTGACATTTATCTACGAAAGACCCATCCGCCGCCATTTCGATGCCCTGGGCGCGGCGGAGCCGGCGCCACCGGCCCAGGCGGAGGCGGCCCGGCGCCGGCTGCTGAACGAGCCGTTCATGACCGTGGCGGCGGACCTGGGGATCTGGACTCTGGCGGCCCTCGTGTGGGGTCTTGCCTGGTGGCAGGTCGGGGCCCCGCCTTTCCTATTGCAGCAAACAATTTTCAACTGCGTGAGCATCGGGCTGATCACCGCGACCCTGGTCTTTTTCCTGCAGGAGCACATCCTGCAGAAGCGGCTGGCCCCGTTGTTCTTCCCCGCCGGCGGGTTGTCCCACGTGCCCGGGGCCCGTCGGATCCGCATCCGCACCCGCCTGGCGGCCCTGCTTCTGGCGATCAACATCATTCCGCTCGCCTCGGTGTGGATCCTCTTCTACCGCACGACGGCCGCGGTTTTGGAACCGCAGGCAGCGCTCGATTCTTTAAATGCATCCATCCGGATCTACTGCCTGATCTTCATCGCCATCGGGCTATTTCTGACGGGGCTGGTCGGCCGCAACCTGTCCATTCCGTTTCTGCAGATCATCGCCACCCTGCGCGGCGTCCGAAACGGCCGCTTCGATCGCAGGGTCCAGGTGACCACCAACGACGAGATCGGCTACACGGGCGATGTCATCAACGAGATGACCGCGGGCCTCAGGGAGCGCGAGCGGATGCGGCAGTCGCTGGAGCTCGCCATGCAGGTCCAGCAGAACCTGCTGCCCAAATCGACCCCTGCCGTGCCCGGGCTCGAGATCGCCGGCGCCAGCGTCTACTGCGAGGAGACCGGCGGCGACTACTTCGACTACTTCGAATGGGCCGACGTTCGATCGGGGGCCTGCGCTGTCGCGGTGGCGGACGTGGCCGAACACGGCATCCCGTCCGCCATGCTCATGACCACCGTCCGGGCCTTTCTGCGCCAGCGGCTCTCCGCAAGAGACGGGCTGGCGGGGGCGGTCGGCGACGTCAACCGGCAGCTCGTGCGGGATGTCGAGGAGACCGGCCGCTTCGTGACGCTCTTCCTGGCCGAGATCGACCGGCCGGCGCTGCGCCTGCGCTGGGTCAACGCCGGCCACGATGCGGCCGTGGTGTACGAGCGCCGCACGGACTCCTTTTGCCGGCTCGGCCGGACGGGGCTGCCGATCGGGGTGGCGGCCGAGGCCGCCTACGACGAGCGGGAACGTGCCCTCGCGCCGGGTGAGATTCTGCTGGTGGGCACCGACGGGATCTGGGAGGCGCGGAACAGGCGCGGCGAGATGTTCGGCAAAGCGCGCCTGCAGGCGATCATCCGCCGGCAGGCCGATCGGCCGGCGCCGGCTCTGGTCGCCGCCGTCATCGAGGCGGTCGACAGGTTCTGCCATCCCCTGCCCAAGGCCGACGACCTGACCCTGGTGATCGTCAAGGTCACGGAGCTCGCCGCCAGCGGCCCGGCGGATCGCTGTTGACTCTTCGCCTTAGATTCATTAGGTTTCCAGCCGCCGGAGCCTTTCTGACAAGAGGTAGATACCCCGTCTGACGGCTGGGGGTCCCGCCGCGGCGGGGTTGCAGGCCTCGCGGACGTATGCACCACCTAGCAAGGGTGCTGCGCCTTCGATTCGGCCTCCCGCCTTGCCCGCAACCGTGATCCGAGGATGGGAAACCACTTTAAAAAACGGAGGATGCGATGGACAAACCCCTGGAGCACTATTGGAGCATTCGTCTGGCCGATCTCAAAAATTCGCTCGAAAGCAACAATTTCCAAGTCTATCTCGCGGCGGACTCCGCGGACGCCCATCGCATCGTGGTGGAGGAGATCCTCCCGGCCTCCGGCGCCCGCAGCCTCGCGTGGGGCGGCTCCCTGACGGCGGTCGGCACCGGCTTGTTCCAGACCCTCCAGGGCCGCAAGGACCTCGAGATGATCGACACCCTCGACAAGCAGATCCCGGCCGCAGAGCAGCTCGAACGGCGGCGCAGGTCCCTGCTCGTCGATCTTTTCATCACGGGCACCAACGCCATCACCGAGGAAGGGCAGCTGGTCAACCTGGACATGCTCGGCAACCGCGTCGCCGCCATCACCTTCGGCCCCGCGCACGTCGTCGTCATCGCCGGGCGCAACAAAATCGTGCCGAGCGTGGAGGAGGCCATGTTCAGGGTCAAGAACATCGCCGCGCCGGCCAACGCCATGCGGCTCGACAAAAAGACCCCCTGCGTCAAAACCTCCTACTGCGAAGAGTGCAAAAGCCCCGACCGCATCTGCAACAGCTGGACGATCACGGAGAAGTCCTTCCCCAAGGGCCGGGTGAAGGTCGTTCTCGTCAACCAGGAACTGGGTCTCTGATCGGGAGGCGCAATGAGGATTCTCGTGGCATTCGACGGCTCCAAGGTATCCAGGCAGGCGGCGGAGCTCGCCCTGGCCCACGCCAAAGCCTTCCATGGCGACGTTCTGCTCGTCTTTTCCATCGTCGGCGGACCCGAAGTCCCGCGCCGGGAGTTCGAAGACGCCGAGCGCGCGCTGCAGCAGCAGGAGATCCGTTTCAAATCCGACGGAATCGCCTGCGAGAGCATTCTCTCGGTGCGGGGCATGGAAGCCGGCGAGGATATCGTCCAGCTGGCCGAGGAGCGCAAGGCCGATGAAATCATCCTCGGCATCCAGCGCAAGTCCAAGGTCGGCAAGCTGCTGTTCGGCTCCACCGCCCAATACGTCATCCTGAGGGCCCCCTGCCCGGTGGTCACGGTTCAATGAGCCCTCCGGTGGTTGACAGGGCCCGCGGGTTCTATTAGATTCCAGTCGAATTCGTTCGGGGGTGGCTCTATCGAGCCTGAGAACATACCCTTTGAACCTGATCTGGGTTGTGCCAGCGTAGGGAAACGAATTCGGTTTCAGAATGGGATTCATGGAATTCGAAGCCGTTTCCCGCACTCCCGGGAAGCGGCTTTTTTTTCGAACCGACCCCGGATTTGAAAGGATGAACGCAGCGCCATGGACGCCCTGGCCCGCGCCGCCGCGCAAAACCTTGCGACCCTGAGGGCGAAGACCCCCTTGGTCCACAACATCACGAACCTGGTCGTGATGAACTACACCGCCAACGCGCTCCTCGCCATGGGGGCCTCCCCGGTCATGGCCCACGCACTCGAGGAGGTAGCGGAGATGACTGCGCTGGCCGGCGCCTTGGTACTCAACATCGGCACGCTCGCGCCGGAGTGGGTCGAGTCCATGCTCAAAGCCGGGCAAAAGGCGTTGCAGCTCGGCATCCCGGTGATTTTAGACCCGGTGGGCTCCGGGGCGACCTCGCTGCGAACCCGGACCGCCGGCAGGATCATCGCCCAGGCCCGGCCCGCCGTCGTCCGCGGCAATGCGTCGGAAATCCTCTCCCTGCGGCAGGCCGGTCCCGGGGCGCGCGGGGTCGACTCGCGGCACGGGGTGGACCAGGCGGCGGAGGCCGCGCGCTGCCTCGCCGCGGAGCTTACGTGCGTCGTCGCGATCACCGGCCCGGTGGATTTCGTCACCGACGGCCGCCGGTCGGTGCGCGTGGCCAACGGCCACCCGCTCATGGGCCGCGTGACCGGCACCGGCTGCACGGCCACCGCGGCCATCGCGGCCTTTCTCGCCGTCGACCCGGACGCGCTTCGCGCCGCGGCCACGGCGCTCGCCTATTTCGGGCTGGCGGGCGAAACCGCCGCGCGCAGCGCCGCGGCGCCGGGCAGCTTCATGATCGCGATGCTGGATGCCCTCTACACGATCACCCCCGAGCAGCTGCAGGCCGGCTGCAGGATAGAGGAAACGGCCGACGAACCGCCGGCGCAGGCGGCGTGCCATGCTGCCAAAGACAAGGAGTGAGTAACTTCAGGCGGCGCAGCACGCCTCGATCCATTTTTGCTCGCACCGCACGACGCAAGGGCATTCCCATGAAGAAGCGGAAGACCATCGACTACTCGCTCTATTTCGTCACCGACCGGGGGCTCTCCGGCGGGAGGGCGACGCTGGATGTCGTCCGCGCGGCGGTGGAGGGCGGCGTCGGCTGCGTACAGCTGCGGGAGAAGGCCTGCTCAACGGCCGAGTTCATCGCGCAGGCCGCAGCGATCGGTGGTTTTTTGAAATCCCGCGGGGTTCCGCTTTTCATCAACGACCGCCTGGACGTGGCCCTGGCGGCGGGGGCGGACGGGGTGCACCTGGGTCAGAAGGACATGCCGCTCGCCATGGCCCGCGCGATCGCCGGCCGGCGTCTGCTCATCGGGGTCTCCGCGGAGTCGGTTCAGGACGCCGTCGCAGCCGAGCGGGGGGGCGCCGACTATGTGAGCGCCAGCCCGATCTTCGCCACCCCGACCAAGACCGACACGGCGCCGGCCCTGGGTTTGGAGGGGCTGCAGGCCATGCGCCGGCGCGTGAACCTGCCGTTGATCGCCATCGGCGGCATCCACCGCGGCAATGCCGGCGAGGTGATCCGCGGCGGTGCGGACGGGGTGGCCGTGGTGTCGGCCATCGCCGCCGCGGCGGAGCCCGCGCGCGCCGCGCAAGAGATCCTTCGCGAGATCCGCAACGCGAGGCAGGCATGAGCCTCAAGGAGATCGGCGAATTCGGCTTCATCCGGCGCATCGGCGGCGGCTGCCTCAGCCGGCCGCAGGGGGTCGTCCGGGGGATCGGCGACGATGCGGCCGCGTTTCGCACCGACGGCCGGCTCCTCGCCCTGGTCACCACCGACATGCTGGTCGAGCGGGTGCACTTCCTGCGCGCGGCCACCGGCGGCCGCGACCTCGGCCACAAATCCCTTGCCGTGAACTTGAGCGACATCGCCGCCATGGGCGGCACCGCCCGCGAGGCGTTTGTCGCCATCGCCGTCCCGGACGACTTGAGCCTCTCCTACCTCGAGGAGCTGTTTGCGGGCATGAAGGCGCTGGCCCAGGCGCACGAGGTCAACATTTTAGGGGGCGACACCACCCGCTCGGCCGCGGACCTCGTCATCAGCGTGACCGTCTACGGGACCGTTGCCGAAGCCGAACTTTTGACGCGCGACGGCGCCCGCCCCGGCGACGTGATCTTCTGCACGGGCTGCCTCGGCGACAGCCGCGCCGGCCTGCACCTGATCCTGGAGGAGGTCGGCGCCGACACTCCGGCCCTGCGGGCCCTGCTGGCCGCGCACCACCGCCCGAGCCCCCACTTGGCGGAAGGCCGATTCCTCGCCGGCCGGCCGGGCGTCCACGCCGCCATCGACGTGAGCGACGGCCTGAGCTCGGACGTGGGGCACATCGCCGCTCAGAGCCGCGTCGGGGCGCGGCTCGTTGCGGACGACATCCCCGTGTCCGAACAGCTGCAGGACTACTGCCGCCGCTTTGGCCGTTCGGCGCTGGAGTATGCCCTTGCGGGCGGCGAGGACTACACCCTGCTGGTGGCGGCGGCGGCCGAGGCGGCCGGCGACCTCGCGCGGGATTTCGAGAAGGCGTTCGAGCGCCCACTGCACGCGATCGGCGTCATCACCGCCGGCGCGGGGATCGAGTTGGTCGAACCCGGCGGCCGCATTCGCCCCATCCCCCCCACGGGGTGGGACCACTTCAAGAGAAGCTGAGATGCAACCACTAGACAAAGAGGCATCCCCCCCTCGCACCTACCGGCGGGTGCTGACCATTGCCGGCTCGGACAGCGGGGGCGGGGCCGGCATTCAAGCCGATTTGAAAACCTTCGCGGCGTTGGGCTGCTACGGAATGTCCGCCATCACCGCGCTGACCGCCCAGAACACCCAGTCCGTCAGCGCCATCCACCCGGTGCCGCCCGAGTTCGCCGCCGCCCAGATCGCAGCGGTGCTCGCGGACATCGGCGCCGACGCCGTCAAGATCGGCATGCTCTACTCCGCCGAGCTCATCCGCGTGGTGGCCGACCAGCTCAAACGCTTCACGCCCGGCTGGATCGTGCTCGACCCGGTGATGGTGGCTCAAAGCGGGGACCGCCTGCTGCAGGACGAGGCCGTCGGGGCCGTGATCGAGGATCTCATGCCGCTGGCCGACGTGGTGACGCCCAACCTTCCCGAGGCCGAGGTGCTGCTCGGCCGCCCGCTGCGCGGCCGGGGCGATCTGCCGGCGGCGGCCCGCGAGCTTGCGCGCCACGGCAGCCGCAGCGTGCTCGTCAAGGGCGGGCATTTGGACTCCGGGGAGAGCACCGACCTGCTCTACCTGGCCGCCGAGCAGCGCCTGATCGAGGTGGCCGGCAGGCGGATCGACAGCCGCAACACCCACGGCACCGGCTGCACGCTCTCCGCCGCCATCGCCGCCCACCTCGCCCGCGGTTGCGGGATCGAGGAGGCCGTGCGCCGGGCCAAGGAGTACATCCAGCGCGCGATCACGGCCGGCTCCGCCTACGCCATCGGCCGCGGCCACGGCCCGGTGCACCACTTCTTCCAATACTGGAATTAGCGCGAAGCCCTTGCCGGGCCCTCGCGCTAATTTGAAGATGTTAGTGCCCTCATAAGTATCAAGGCACTCTCCGAAAACCCCTCTTAACCTCCCTTTGCCAAAGGGAGGTATTCTCCCTGCTTTGGCAAAGAGGGGTAGGGGAGCTCGTACAGAACGTGTCGATTCAATTCCGAGTCGATGGCTGCGTAAAAAGGCCAAGGTCAAGACGCACGAATTTCGCGGAGCGAGGCGTACGTAAAGTACGCCGCAGCGACCGCGAAATGAAGTGCAACGCCGAGATCGGCTTTTTTACGCAGCCGTCAAAGCGTCAGAGGAAGCGGTAGTATATGCCGGTGGCCACGGCCCAGCCAAGTATGGCGGCCGTGAGGACCAGGCAGATCGAAGCCAGGGTTTTCTGGAAGGCGCTTTCCCGCTTGCGCTCGTGGTAGCCCAGCAGGAAGCCCAGCAGCGCGCCCGCGACCAAACCGCCGCCGTGGCCCCAGTTGTTGATGCCGGGCACGATCATGCCGAAGACGAACATGACGATCGCCCACATCCCCACCTGCTTGTAGACGGCGCCGCCGTAGACCCCGCCGCGGCTTCGGCCGTAGTAGAGCACGGCGCCCACCAGGCCGCAGACCCCGGCGGAGGCCCCGATGGTCAGCGGAACCCCGGCCAGATAGGAGACCAGGAAACCACCGACCCCGCCCAGGGTGAAGATCAGGAACATGCGGCTGGGACCGTACTCCTGGATGACCAGCAATCCGAGCTGGCGAAACGCCGCCATGTTGAAAAAGATGTGCAGCAGCCCGCCGTGCAGGTAGTTGGCGGAAAGCAGCGTCCACCACCGCTGAAAGCGGTCGATGGGGATCGTACCGGTCGCCCCCAGGACCAGAACGCTCTGGTCCGAGGGGGAGAGCAGCCGCAGGGGGTTCGCATTCAGCCCCAGGGAGCGGGGGTCCAGTATCAGCGCCAGCGCGTACATGGCGATGTTGGCGCCGATCACGGTTTTGACCAGCAGGGCCGGGTCCCCGAAAAGCCTGAAGGGCGCCATGCGCCGCCACCCGGCCCCGGGGGAGCCCAATCCGCAGAATGGGCAGCGGCGCTCGCTGACGCTGATGAGCATCCGGCAATTGGGGCAGAGGATGGATCTGCGCTGGTCGGCCACGGAGATTCGCCGCCTATGAAGAGACCCAGGCCAGCGAATCCGGGACCAGTGGGCCGTGGGTCTTCTCGGAGAGCCGCTTGAGGGTATCGTGCAGCTCGCGCAGGTTGCTCTCGACGCTCTTGCGCTGGGGGGACCAGTCGGCCGGGCAGGAGGTTTTCAGAAGCTCCAGCTCCGCGTCGAGCGCCTGGAGCAGCGGCTGAAGCCGTTCGACCATCGGGGCAAGTGCCTTGCGCTCGCCGGCAGGCAGACGGTCCGCCGCTTGAATCACCTCGTCGATATAGGCTTTCCAGCCGCTGAGCTTCATGTCCATTTGACTGCAGTACTCTTTAACGTCCATGGTCGCCTCTACCTGAGGGGTTTGCGGTGCCTGCAACCGGGAGTGCCTAGCCGCCACCCGGCGGCGCATCGCCTTGAGGTTCAACACACAAATTGCAACGCTATTGTAAAGCAATGCGCCCGCCCGTCAACCTCTCTTTTGACCCCGCAGCCATAGCACGCTGGCGCGCGGCTTCCGCCCGGCGCTTCGAGGGACACGGTGCTTGACGCTGATGGGTCGCCGGAGCATCACCGCGATGCCGATTCCGTTTGACAGCCTGCCTGCGAGCCGTGTATCGTTTTTGGGAATATGAAAAAACCCTAATCGATGTTGTGCCCCGATCATGCCCGATCCATGCCCGACTGCCATCCTGCCTGCCCGCAAGGCAAAAACCGGGGGCGAGACGTTTGCCGCCGTCGCCGTGCTGTGCGGTTTGCTTCTGATTGCCGCCGGCATCTTCATCCGCCAGCCGAGTTTCAATCCGGCGGTGTTGAATTTATCCGCGATCGCCGATTCCCAGCCCAAGGCGGCCGGCCCGCACGCTCTCGCCCCGCTCATACCGGCTCCGGCCGGGTTGACCGTGCTCACCCCCGTGGAGAGCTTCGACCGGGAGACTCTCTCCGACAAGATCGACGGCAAGGCCGAGCTTTACCTGTCGGCCGGGTTTGTCCGCCTCGACTGCCAGCGCTTGGCCCTGAGCGAACGTCCCGATGCCTGGCTCGAGGTGTTCGTCTACGACATGGGCTCGGCCCCCAACGCCTTCGCCGTGTTCAGCACCCAGCGGCGGGCCGATGTCGTTTCGCTCTCCATCGGGGACTTCGCCTACCGCGCCGGGAACGCGCTCTTCGTCGCCCACGGGCATTACTACCTGGAATTGATCGCCTCCGCCGACGACGAGCGCCTTTCGGCCGCACTCGAGGAGCTGGCCGAGAGCTTCATCCGCAGCCGCGCGGTCGCAGCCGCGGTCATCTCCGAACAGGATCTTTTCCCGAAAGCCGGGCTGATCGAGGCGAGCATCACCCTGATAGCGGCCGACGCCTTCGGCGTGGCCGGCCTCGACCGGGTCTTCACCGCGACCTACCAGCGGACGGCGGGCGCGATGACCGCTTTTCTCTCGCGCCGCGCCGATGCGGACGCCGCGGCCGAACAGGTGCGCTCCTATGCGGAGTTTCTGAGCGCCTACGGCGGCAAGCGCCTCGCCGCGGACGATCCGGTCCCGGGGGCTACGGTGGTCGAGATCATGGACACCTTCATGGTCGTGTTCGCCCAGGGGCCCTTTTTCGCCGGCGTGCACGAGGCCCCCGACAAGACGCTGGCCCTGGAGCTGGCGCGCGAGCTTGCCGCCGCCCTGAAGGAGGTGCCGCATGCCGCCCGCTGATGCGTTGAACCGACGCGAATTCCTCTCCCGGGCCGCCCGGGCCGGCGCGGTCCTGGCCGCGGCCGGTGCGACGGGCTACCTGGCCCACGACCCCTCGGGCCCCGGCCCCGCCCCGATCGGGGGCCAGGTGGCGGCCTTGCCCGACTTTTCAGTCCCCGCCGCGGGGCGCCGGCTGAGCATTGCGCGCGGGGCGGACCGCGCCCGCACCCTGGGCCTGGCCTTGGAGGCGCTCGGCGGGATCGGGGCCTTCATCCGCAAGGGCGACCGCGTGGTGCTCAAGGTCAACGCCGCGTTCGCCTCGCCGCCGGTCCTTTCGGCCACCACCCATCCCCTGATCGTCGCCGAGCTCACGCGCCTGTGCTTCGCCGCCGGGGCCGCCGCGGTCACCGTGACCGACAACCCCATCAACGACCCGGCCAGCTGCTTCGCATTGACCGGGATCGGCCCGGCGGCCCGTGCGGCCGGCGCCGCAGTGGCCCTGCCGGCGGAAGCCCTCTTCCGCGAGGTGACGCTCAAGGAGGCCCGCCTGATCCGCAACTGGCCGGTCCTGCTCGGCCCGCTGGCCAACGCCACCAAGCTGATCGGCACCGCCCCGGTCAAGGACCACCACCGCAGCGGGGCCTCGATGACGATGAAGAACTGGTACGGCCTGCTGGGCGGCCGGCGCAACATCTTCCACCAGGACGTCCACACCCTCATCGCCGAACTGGCGCTCATGGTGAAGCCGACCTTGGTCATCCTGGACGGCACGAACACGATGATGACCAACGGCCCCACGGGCGGCTCGCTGGCCGACCTCCGGCAGACCGACACGTTGATCGTCGGAACCGACCACGTGGCGGTGGACGCCTGCGGCGCCGCCCTGCTCGACAAGCAGCCCGCGGACCTGCCCTTCATCGCCAAGGCCGCGGCCCTGGGGGCCGGCACGGCCGACTTCGGCTCGCTCGACCCGATCGAGGTGCGCGCATGAGCATCGTCACCGCCCGGCGCGTAAGCCAGCTCTTTTTCGTCACGCTCTTCATCTGGTTCTGCGTAGCGGCGACCCTGGGCGAGCGCTGGTGGCAGCTGCGGGGCTGGCCGGTCAACTGGCTGATCGAACTCGACCCTCTGGCGGGGCTGGCGACCCTGCTCTCCACCGGAACGGTCTACGCCGGCCTGCTCTGGGGGGTGGCCACCATCGGCCTCACGCTCGCCTTCGGCCGGGTGTTCTGCGGCTTCATCTGCCCCTTCGGCGCCATGCACCAGTTCATCGGCTGGCTGGGGCGCCGCGGCCGGAAGCGCGCCGCGCAGCTGGCGCTCAACCAGCCGCACCCGGCCCAGGCCGTCAAGTACTACATCCTGGCCGGCATGCTCGCGGCGAGCATCCTTCTGCCCGGCGGCTACGTCTCATCCGGATCGCTGCAGACCGGTCTGCTGGACCCGCTGCCCCTGGTCCACCGCTCCGTCAACCTGATCCTGATGCCGCTGGCCGACCGGCTGGGGTGGGGCCCCTCGCCCGTGCCGCGTTTTTACGAAGGCGCCTGGCTGATCGGGGCTGTTTTCTTTAGCGCGCTGTTCCTGAACCTGAAGACCCCGCGCTTTTACTGCCGCTACGTCTGCCCCCTGGGCGCGCTTCTGGGCCTGCTGAGCCGATGGTCCGTCTGGCGCATCGGCCGGCGGGCGGGGGCCTGCACCGAGTGCAGCCTGTGCGAGAAGAACTGCGAGGGCGCCTGCGCGCCGACCGGCACGATCCGGGTCAGCGAGTGCGTCATGTGCGTGAACTGCCTTGGCGACTGCCGCCACGACGCCATCGCCTACCAGGCCGGGGGCTCGGCCGCGGGCGAGCTCCCGCTGCCGCCCGATCTGTCGCGCCGGGGCTTCATCGCCGCGGCGGTCACCGGCGTCCTGGCCGCCCCGGTGCTGCGGGTCGGCGGCCTCACCGGCCCCAACTGGAACCCGGCCGTCATCCGGCCGCCGGGGTCCCTGGCCGAAGAGGAGTTCCTGGCGCGCTGCATCAAGTGCGGGCAGTGCATGCGGGTCTGCCCGACCAACGTCATCCAGCCGGCCGGGCTGGAGGCCGGGATCGAGGGGCTGTGGACCCCGCGGCTCAACTTCCGCATCGGCACCAGCGGCTGCCAGCACAACTGCATCGCCTGCGGCAACCTCTGC
>JALOOU010000183.1 GCA_025454255.1 Desulfobacterales bacterium
CATCACCGGCGGCGAGCACGTCTATCCCAGCGAGGTCGAGGAGGCCGTCGGCAGCCACGAGTGCGTCTTCGACTGCGCCGTGGTGGGGCTGCCGGACGAAAAGTGGGGCGAGAAGGTGGCCGCCGTGGTCATCACCCGGCCGGGGGTCGACCCCCGGAGCATCACCGAAAAAGAAATCATGGAATGCTGCCGGGAGAAGCTCGCCGGCTACAAGCGCCCCAAGGAGGTCATCTTCATCGCGCAGGACGAGATGCCCCGCACGCCCACCGGCAAGATCCTGCACCGCGTCCTGAAGGAAAAGCTGCGGCGTCAGAAGCCGTAAAACGTTAAACCTTATTCCACCTGGAGGTCCAACCCATGCTCACCAAGGCGTTCATTCCCTACAAAGGCTATTTCAGCTCCCCCTTCGCCCGCTGGCAGGGCAGCATGGCGAACGAGCACGCCATCATGCTGGCGGCCGAGAGCACCCAGCGCTGGCTGGCCGAAAAGCGCATCGACCCCAAGAGCTTCGACTACGTTTACCTGGGGCTGACGGTCCACCAGCACCAGGGGTTCTACGGCGGCCCGTGGGCGGCCGCGTTGATGGGCGCCGCCGGCGTGCCGGGGCTGTGGGTCAGCCAGGCCTGCTCGACCTCCACGGTGGCCATCTACTCCGCGGCCATGGGCGTCGAGACCGGGCTCTTCAGCGCGCCGTTCTGCCTGATGACCGACCGCTGCTCCAACGGCCCGCACGCGGTCTGGCCCAACCCCATGGGTCCGGGCGGCCAGGTCGTCTCCGAGAACTGGCTGATGGACAACTTCAACAAGGACCCCTGGGCCGGCCAGGCCATGATCAAGACCGCCGAGAACGTGGCCAAGGAGGAGGGCATCACGCGCCAGGAGTGCGACGAGGTCACGCTGCACCGCTACCAGCAGTACCAGGACGCGCTCGCCAACGACCGCGAGTTCCAGAAGCGCTACATGTATCCGGTGCTGATCAAGGTCTCCAAGAAGCAGACCCTCATGCTCGATGCGGACGAGGGTGTCATGGCCACCACGGCCGAGGGCCTGGCGGGGCTCAGGCCGGTCCTGCCCGACGGGGTCCTCACCTTCGGCAGCCAGACCCACCCGGCCGACGGCCACTGCGGCGTCATCGTCGCCGCCCGCGACAAGGCCAAATCCATGAGCGCGGATCCGTCCGTGGAAATCCAGATTCTCTCTTACGGCTACGCGCGGGTCAAACCGGCCTTCATGGCCGCGGCGGTCTACCCCGCCGCGCAGATGGCCCTCGACAACGCCAAGATCACGGCCAAGGACGCCAAGGCCATCAAGACCCACAACCCCTTTGCGGCCAACGACGTCTTCCTGGCCAAGAAGCTCGGCCTGGACGTGATGGGCGGGATGAACAACTACGGCTCGTCGCTGATCTTCGGCCATCCCCAGGGGCCGACCGCCGGACGCCTGATCATCGAAGGCATCGAGGAGGTCGTGATGAAGGGCGGCGGCTATCTGCTGTTTGCCGGCTGCGCCGCCGGCGACACCGCCGCCGCCATGGTGCTCAAGATCGGCTGACGCCCTATCCCCAAACGGCTGCCGGCCGCCGCGCCGGCAGCCGTTTGGCCCTTTCGAAGGCAGCTGGCCAATGACGCTCACGCGCGACGAACTGGACGCCGCTTCCCGAACCGCCGCCTTTCCGGACCAGACCCCCTACCGGAGCATCTCCGTGCAGCGGATCGCGGAGCTCGCGCAGCGGACCGGGGCCGGCGTGCGCGAGATCGAGGTGGCCGCCCTCGAGAACGGCTTCGTTCCCGAGCGCTACGCCCGCAACCTGCGCACCTTCTCGCCGGCCGACCAGGCCGCCCTGCTCCGCGCGCAGGTCGGCGTGGTCGGGCTGGGGGGGCTGGGCGGGACGGTGACCGAGATCCTGGCGCGCATGGGCGTGGGTCGGCTGACCTTGATCGACGGCGATCGCTTCGAGGAGAGCAACCTGAACCGCCAGCTGCTGAGCTCGCCCGCCAACCTCGGCGTGCCCAAGGCCGAGGCGGCGGCCCAAAGGGTCGCGCAGGTCAACGCGGCGGTCGAAGTGAGCGCGCAGGCCTGCTTTCTCACGGAGCGAAACGCCCCGGAGCTGATTGCCGGCTGCCGCGTCGTCGTGGACTGCCTGGACAACCTGCGCACCCGCTTCGAGCTGGAGGACGCCTGCCGCCGGGCCGGCTGTCCCCTGGTCTCCGCGGCGGTGGCCGGCGCATCCGGCCACGTCACGGCGATCTTTCCCGAGGACCGCGGCCTGCGCCTGATCTACGGCGAGCCGCAGGAGCTGCCCCTGAAGGGCGCCGAGACCGTTCTGGGAACGGTCCCCTACGCGGTTGCGTTTCTCGCGTCTCTCGAGTGCGCCGAAGTGGCCAAGATCCTGCTCGGCCGGGGCGGCCTGCTGCGCGACAGGCTGCTGGTGGCCGATCTGGCCGAAGGCATCATCGAAGTGGTGAACCTGCGCTGAAGGCCCGCCGAAGCCTTCCTCCACCCGCCCGCGATTTGCTTCCGACACCCGCTGTTGCTTGACAGGCTAGGGGCTTTCGGCGATACTGCCGGCATTATCCACGCGCCTGCCTTTCCGGGTTGCCCCCCGGACGCGCATCCTCCGGAAAGGGGCGTCCATCTCATGGGAGATCGCCAGAATGTCGAAGCACCGCCTGCGATGCGGCGTCGCCATTAGCCTGCTGGCGGCGCTGCTGGTGGCCGCCTGCGCCACGTCCAACGTTCTCAGCGTGAACTACCTGCTTCCGGCGCGGTCGAACGAAATCCCCGGCCGCAGCGTCGCCATCGCCTTCGAAGA
>JALOOU010000116.1 GCA_025454255.1 Desulfobacterales bacterium
GTCGCGGATGAGAAAAGGCGGCGCCAGGTAGCGGACCGCAAAGGAGCGCACGCTCGTGAAGCACGACATCAGGATGAGGGCGGCGGCCGGTTTTGTCAACGCCAACTCGCACACCGCGCCGCCGCCGAGCGACCGACCGAAGAGCACGATCCGGACGGGATCGACATCCGGACGGGATAAAAGCCGGTCGTACGCCCGGCTGAAGGTCTCGGCGATCGCGGCCTGGGAGGGGCTGCCGGCCGAGCGCCCGTAGCCCGGGTATTCCACCAGCATCAGACCCACCCCCATGCGGGCGAAACGGTCGAGCAGCGGCGGCCAAAAATCGATCAACTCCCCATTGCCGTGGGCGAAGATCACGGCCGGCGCCGGCGGCGACCCGGCCGCCGGAGGCAGGTACCAGGCTTCGACCTTCCCGAAGGAGGTCTCCAGCCACAGCACCTCGATCCCCATTTTGGCAGTATCCGTTGTGCCGGGGCTGGGGATCATGTAGCGCGGAAACAGCACCTGCCGCTGCACGAAAAACAGCAGCGCGCAGTAAATGAGATAAACAAACAGGGCTGAGGCTACGAATTTGGCCATTCGGTTCACCGCTGGAATGTATCACACCCCGAAAGCCGGCTTCAACCCGTTGTGGGTTTGCCGGTTTTGAAATAGGTGCGGATGACCCGGGGCAGGTTCGTGCGGCACTCGTCGATGGTGCGGTAGCTGTAGCCGGCGAGCAGCCGTCCCTCTTCGTAGACATCGATCCCGGCGGCATAAGGGGGCATGGCAAAGAGCGTATTGAGGATCAGGACATAGTCGCGGCAGCGGCTGACCAGGACGATGCCGGCATCGCTGGGGATGCGGGCGGGGGCGGGCCCCGATTCGGGGGCGAACAACATCGCCTGGAGCACGCTGGGGGGGATGAACACTGCGCAGGCATCGGGGGGCAGATCGAGGGGCTGGGCCAATTCTTCGAAAAAGCGCCGCTCGTCAGGGGTCAACGACTGAAACGTTACCAGGCGCCCCGGGTGCAGATAGACCTCCAGCCGAATCAGCACTCCTTCCAGAAAGCACTGCCAGCCGGCGACCGTCGCATCGGCACCGGCCTTGAGGCGCTGCTGCTCGCGCGCCTTGGCCTGGTCAAGTTTTTGCAGAATCCGGCTGTCGCTCATGACGTCCCGACGCTCACCCCGATGACCTACCATAGACCAAATTTGCGGGTTTGGATAGGCCACTTGAACTGCAGGGCATGCCGCCTTATGTTCCCCGCCGGCCCGAAGTGGCTGTTTCCAAAAACAGGGGGAGGCGTCGCGGCGATGCTCACGATGAAGCGCGGTCGGTGCGTTGTCTTCAGGAAATTGGCATGGGGTTGACGGACCTCGGCATGATCATGGGCGGCCTCGCGTTGCTGCTGGCGGGCGCCGAATTGCTGGTCCGCGGGGCCTCCAGGCTCGCCGCCATGGCCGGTCTCTCGCCGCTCGTCATCGGCTTGACGGTCGTGGCCTACGGGACCGGCGCGCCGGAGATGGCCGTCAGCCTGCAAGCGGCCTATACGGGCAACTCCGACATCGCCGTCGCCAATGTGGTCGGCAGCAATATTTTCAACGTGCTGTTCATCCTGGGCATGTGCGCGGCGATCCTGCCGCTCAAGGTGCAGCGCCAGTTGGTGCGGATGGACGTCCCGATCATGATCGGCGCATCCGCTCTGCTGCTGCTGATGGCCCGGGACGGACGCGTGGGGCCCTTGAGCGGCGCACTGCTGCTGGCCGGGCTCGCCGCCTATACGGGCTGGTCGGTGTGGGCCGGCCGCCGCGAGGGCAACGGCGGAGGCCCCTCCGTCGCGGACGCCGGCCGCGGGCGCATCCGCGGCATGATCATCGCGACCCTGACGGCAGCGGCCGGCCTGGTGCTGCTGGTCGTCGGCTCGCGCGGGCTGGTCGCAGGGGCGGTCGCCCTGGCGCGGCTCTGGGGGGTGAGCGACCTGGTGATCGGCCTGACGATCATCGCGGCGGGGACCTCGCTGCCCGAGGTCGCGACCTCGGTCCTCGCCGCCTGGCGGGGCGCGCGCGACATCGCCATCGGCAACGCCATCGGAAGCAA
The DNA here is from genome assembly GCA_025454255.1 of Desulfobacterales bacterium. GTDB lineage: Bacteria > Desulfobacterota > Desulfobacteria > Desulfobacterales > SpSt-501 > SpSt-501. The sequence goes on from JALOOU010000116.1 coordinate 2,083, forward strand.
CATCTTCAACATTCTGGGGATCGTCGGCATCAGCGCTTTGGTGAGCCCCGGGGCGCTGACCGTCGCCCCCTCGCTGCTGAACTTCGACATGGTCGTGATGGTTGCCGTGGCGGTCGCCTGCCTGCCCGTATGTTTCACCGGCTACAGCATCGCCCGCTGGGAAGGCTGGCTCTTTATGGGCTCCTACGGGGCGTACACGGCATACCTGCTGCTCAGGGCGGCGGAGCATGACGCCTTGCCCGTCTTCAGCCAAACGATGGCCACCTTTGTTCTGCCTCTGCTGGCGCTGACAGTGCTCGCCATCGCAGTGCAAAAACGCAGCGGCAGCTGAACGGGAGCCGTCAACTTCAGGGGGGCTGCGGCAGCGCGCCCGGAAGGGGCCGGCGCCGGCCCCGCGGCCAAACGAAAAGGGTTGACGGCGGAGAGGCTTTCGTGGTTGTCTGCCGCGTCACCCACTAAACCGAAGGGAGAGTCGTCGATGAAAATTGCATGGATTTCTGCGTTGAGCGTTTTGACCGCCGTGACACCGTCGGTGGCCGGTGAATCACCCAAAGTGGCCATAGAGACCGACAAGGGCCGGATCGTGATCGAGCTCTACCCGGACAAGGCGCCCAAGACGGTCAAAAATTTTCTCGCCTACGTGGACGCCGGGCACTACAACAGCACCATCTTCCATCGGATCATCCCCAACTTCATGATCCAGGGCGGGGGTATGAGCGCGGCCATGAAGGAAAAACCCACCAACGCCCCGATCAAGAACGAGGCGGACAACGGCCTCAAAAACCTGCGCGGGACGATCGCGATGGCGCGCACCCAGGTGCCGGACAGCGCCACGGCCCAGTTCTTCATCAACACCGTGGACAACGACTTCCTCGACCACAAGAGCAAAACCCCCCAGGGGTGGGGCTATGCCGTCTTCGGCAAGGTGACCGAGGGCATGGAGGTGGTCGACGCCATCACCAAAGTCAAGACCGGCAGCCGCGGCGGCCACCAGGACGTGCCGGTCGACACCGTCATGATCATCAAGGCCGAGCGCGTAAAATAGAGCGCCGCCCGCGCGCCGGGCCGCCCTCTGTTTTTGAATCGTGCAAGTTGAAAAGGCGTCAGCGCCGGTGCGCTGGCGCCTTTCGTTTTCCACCCCGCCGCGCCGGAGGAGTGGGCCGGGTTCGGGCAGGCTCACATGTCGTCGGACGGCAGTGACATCGGCTCCCCGCCCGGGCCGGAGACGGTTTCGGCGGCGGCCGGGTTCTGGAACTGCGTGGCGACCAGCCGGGCGAAGTAGCCGCCCTGGCGCACGAGTTCCTGAAAGCCGCCGCGCTCGATGATCCGGCCGTTTTGAAACACGAGGATCAGGTCCGCGTCCCGGATGGTGGCCAACCGGTGCGCGATGATGAACGTGGTGCGCCCCCGTTTGAGGTTGCCCAGGGCCTGCTGCACCTGGGCTTCGGTTTCGGCATCCAGGGCGCTGGTGGCCTCGTCCAAAATCAGCAGCGGCGGGTTTTTCAGCAGCACCCGCGCAATCGCCAGCCGCTGGCGCTCCCCGCCGCTCAGGTTGGAGCCGCGTTCGCCGATCTGCGTCTGGTAGGCGCGCGGCTGCCGCCGGATGAAATCGTGGGCACGGGCCAGCCGCGCCGCCTCCTCCAACTCGGCGTCGGTCGCATCCGGCCTGCCGACCCGCAGGTTGTCGGCGATGCTGCGGTAAAACAGCAGGCTCTCCTGGAAGACGACCCCGATCTGCGCCCGCAGCGAGTCGATGGTCACCTCCCGGATGTCGATGCCGTCGATGCGGATCACGCCTTCCTGCGGGTCGTCCTGGCGGTGCAGCAATGCCATGGCCGTGCTCTTGCCGGCGCCGGTCTCGCCGACCAGAGCCACGCTCTGCCCCGGCTCCACGGCGAAGCTGACGGCGTCCAGCGCCCTGCGCTGCGGATCGTAGCTGAAGCTCACGCGGTCGAATTCGACCCGGCCGCGGATCGGTTCCATCGGCCGGGCGCCGGGGTGGTCGGCCACCGCCGAGCGGGTGTCCAGCACCTCAAAAAATTCCCGCAGGCTGTGGGCCTCCATGAAAAGCCCGTTCACGAAGCCGACCACCTGATCGATGCGTCCGAGCAGGTGCGTGGCGAACCCCATGAAGGTCACGATCTCACCCACGGTCGCCTGGCCCTTCAGGTTCAGCCAGGCCCCCATGGCGAAGATGGTGATGACCGTGATGGTCGCCACCGCCCCCTGCAGCACGCTCACCACGGCCCACCAGTTGAGGACCGGAAACTGGGCCGAAAGCAGGCGCTCGATGACGTCGCGCATCAGGCGCATCTCCGCCGAGAGCCGCACGAAGCTCTGCACCAGCACGACGTTGCCGATGGCATCCCCCGCCCGCTCGGCCATCGCGCTGCGGTAGGCCTCGACTTCGCCCTGGGCGCTGAACGTGCGCCGCGTGACATAGGCGGTGAGCAGGCCCGAGCCCGTGATCAGAACGATCATGATCAGCGCCATCTGCCAGTTCAACAACACCGTCAACGGCAGCAGCACCAGCAGCGCCACCAGCGTGGAGAGATGCTCGCGGAACATGCCCAGCCACAGGCCGAAGAGCTGGTCCCCGCCCTGGAGCATGATCTTGAGCAGCCGGCCGGAGTGGGCGCTGCGATGGTAGGCCAGGTGCAGCTGCAGGACGTGCTCGAAGAATTTTGCGGTCACATCCAGCCGCTGGCGATGGGCGAGCCGGTCGGCATGCAGCGAAACGAGGATGCGGGCGCCGATCCCGCCCACGCCCACTGCCGCCCAGAGCGCAAAGACCCGAACCCCGTCGTGGAAGGTGGCCTCGGCGCCCCGCGCCGCGGCGTGGGTGAGCAGGTCGATCGCCTTGCCGAACAGGATCGGGTCCAGAAACGGCACGGCGGCCAGCGCCAGGTTGGCCAGGGTCAGAACGACGGCCAACCGCCGCACCGGCCGCAGCAGCCCCAGGACCCGGCCGTAGATGGAGACGAACAGGGAAGCGCGCATGGATGCCGCCTAAAGATGAGACGCCCCGGTGGGGGAACGGGAGCACGTGTAGCGGATTTGGCCTGCCGGGTCAATGGCCGCGGCGCCGTTGCCGGCGCGGCACCCGCAGGCCCGGATCGGTTTCGCGCTTTTCTTCCGCCCCCGGTTGGTGTAAAAAAGCAGATTCGGCATCGAACCGACCACGCACCCCGCTGGCTGACCGTCAACGAAGGAGAACCGCGAATGATCTTCAACGAGGAGTTCGAAACCATGCCCCGCGAAGCGCTGGAGGCCATCCAGCTGCGGCGGCTGCAGGCGACCGTCGCCCGGGTCTACAACACCGTCCCGTTCTACCGCCGCAGGTTCGAGGAGGCCGGGGTCTCACCCGCGGACATCCGCTCGCTGGCCGACCTGAGCCGGCTGCCCTTCACCACCAAAACGGACCTGCGCGACAATTACCCCTTCGGGATGTTCGCAGTCCCCATGGACAACATCACGCGCATCCACGCCTCCTCCGGCACGACTGGCAAGCCCACGGTCGTGGGCTACACGGCGCGCGACATCCAGGCCTGGGCCGAGCTGATGGCCCGCACCCTCATGGCGGCCGGCGCCCGCAGGGACGACATCGTTCACAACGCCTACGGCTACGGGCTCTTCACGGGCGGCCTGGGGGTGCACTACGGCGCGGAGAAGCTGGGCGCCTCTGTGATCCCGATTTCGGGGGGCAACACCAAGCGCCAGGTGATGATCATGAAGGACTTCGGGCCCACGATCCTCACCTGCACCCCCTCCTACGCCCTGCATGTGGCCGAAGTCGCGGCCGAGATGGGCGTCGACTTCGGCGACCTCAAGTTCAAAGCCGGGATTTTCGGCGCAGAGCCCTGGTCCGAGCAGATGCGCCAGGAGATCGAGCGCAAGCTCAACCTCAAGGCCATGGACATCTACGGACTGAGCGAGGTGATGGGCCCCGGGGTCTCGATCGAGTGCATCGAGGCCCAAAACGGGCTGCACGTCTTCGAGGACCATTTCATCCCCGAAATCATCCACCCGCAAACCGGGCAGCCCCTGCCCTGCGGAACGCCGGGGGAGCTCGTCTTCACGACGATCACCAAAGAGGCCTTCCCGGTCATCCGCTACCGCACCCGGGACCTCTCGGTGCTCCACGCCGAGCCTTGCCGCTGCGGGCGCACCCTGGTGCGCATGGGCCGCATTCAGGGCCGCAGCGACGACATGCTCATCATCCGCGGAGTCAACGTCTTCCCGTCCCAGATCGAGAGCGTCATCATCGATGCCGGCCACTTCGAGCCGCACTACCAGCTCGTGGTGGACCGGCTCGGCAACATGGACCAGCTGACGGTGCGGGTGGAGGTCAACGAGGCCATGTTCTCCGACGAAATCAAGAACCTGCAGACGATCGAACGGGAGCTGGAACGCAACATCCGCGAAACCCTGGGCGTGAGCACTCAGGTCAGGCTCGTGGAGCCGAAGGGCATCCAGCGCAGCGAGGGCAAGGCCGTCCGGGTGATCGACAACCGAAAACTATAAGGAGCAACTCTCATGAACGCCGAGCAGATTTCGGTTTTTCTTGAAAACACGCCCGGCCGCCTGGTGGAGGTGACGCGCATCTTCGAGGCGGGCCGCATCAACATCCGGGCCCTCTCGCTGGCCGACACCTCCGATTTCGGCATCCTGCGGCTGATCGTCAGCGACAACGAGGCGGCCAAGCGCCTGCTCAAGCAGAATGGGTTCACCGTGCGCATCACGGAGGTCGTGGCGGTGGAGGTGGAAGACAAGCCCGGCGGCCTGCACCGCATTCTCGAGGCGCTGGCCGAGGCCCGTGTCAACGTGGAGTACATGTATGCCTTCGTCCGCCAGAGCGGCCAAAACGCCATCATGATCTTCCGCTTCGACGACTCCCTGAGGGCCAGCGACGTCCTGCACGCCCGCGGCATGCGGGTCGTCGACGGCAAGGACCTGTATGCGATGTAGGGGCTCGACCCGGCGCCTCAGGGGTTCTCCAGCAGCTTCTTGAGCACATCCGGCCGGTTGGTGGTGATGGCATCCACCTTCATCGCGATCATCTGCTTCAGGTCTTCGGGCCTGTCGGGGGTCCAGACCGAAACCAGCAGTCCGAGCTGACGGGCTTCAGCCAGCGCCTGCGGGGTCAGGTTTTTGAAATAGGGGGACCACACCCTGCCGCCGGCCGCCTTCACCGCCCGGGGCGCGGAGCCGCCCACATCATCGACGTCCACCCCGGCCAGCCAGGGCGAGGCCCCCGTCTGGCCCGGCTTGAGGTTGTTCAAGCCCGGGCTGACGATGGTGAGGTGGACCGTAGCCAGATCGGGCGCGGTTTTTTGGATGTGGGCGAGGATGCGCCAGTCGAAGGAGAGAATCCAGGCGCGCTCGGCGACCCCCTCCTCCTTCAGCAGGGTGGCGACCTGCTGCGCCACCGCTTCCGGCGGCGGCGTCAGGCCCGGCTCCTCCGGGGAGGTCTTGATCTCGACGAACAACCGGGTCGGGGGGCGGCACGATCGCTTGAAAAGATCGATCACCTCCTTGAGTGTGGGGACGCGCGCGCCGTCCGCCGGCACCTGTTCCGGAAAACGCGCCGCGTAGGCGCTGTGGGGCTGCAGGCGGCCGACGTCGTAGGCCCTGATCTGGGCCAGACTCAGCGCATTGATGGCCGGAGGCGACCCGGAGCCGATCCAGGCCCCGTCCGCCGTGCGCGCGATCTCGGGCTTCAGCCTGAAATCATGATGCACCACCAGGTGCCCGTCGGCCGACACCAGGACATCGAGTTCGATGGCGTCGATGCCCAGTTCGCAGCCGCGCTTGAAGGCCGCCAGCGTGTTTTCCGGCAGCAGCCCGGCGGCCCCGCGATGGCCGACAATCAGCGGTTTTGCGAAAGGGGCAGCGGCGCCCGCGCCGGTCGGCGCCTGAGCCGCTGCACCAAAGACAACCGACACGAGTGCGACGGCGGCCGCCACGGTCGACGCCAAAAAATTTCCTTTGACTAAGTTCCCGTCCATGGAATAATTTCCGCTCCATAATGGGCAGTTAACAGCGGCTTGATCCATTCCTAACACGTTTCGGGTTTCCATCACAACCAACGCTCAAAAAGGGATGCGACCTGCAGTCAACCTAACTCAGCCAAAAGGAGGAAGCCATGAAACAGGTGTGCAATGTGAGGATCGCGCTGGCCGCGGCGGTGATGCTGGTGGTGCCGGCGCTCGCCCTGGCGGCGCCGGTAACGGTCAACTGGTGGCACGCCCACGGCGGCGCTCTCGGCGAACGGGTCAACGCCATTGCCGAGGGCTTCAACAAGAGCCAGGACAAGTACCAGGTGGTGGCGACCTACAAGGGCAACTACTCGGACACCATGAACGCCGGGATCGCGGCCTTCCGGGCCAAGGCCCCGCCCCACATCCTGCAGGTCTTCGAAGTGGGCACGGCGACCATGATGGCCGCCAAGGGGGCGGTCAAGCCGGTGTACGAGGTCATGAAGGAGTCCGGCCTGCCGTTCGACCCGAAAATCTACCTGCCGACCGTCACCGGCTATTACACCACCACCGACGGCCGGATGATCTCCATGCCTTTCAACAGCTCGAC
>JALOOU010000047.1 GCA_025454255.1 Desulfobacterales bacterium
CTCGAACTTGAAATAGTGCCCGGTGATGGCGGACATGTCGTTCATGCCGTAGGAGCCCCAGGTCATCTTGAAAAACGGGGTCTGGTCCGCGTAGGTCTTATCGCGCAGCGCCGAGTACTGCATGAATTTCAGGTTGGCCTTGATCCCGACCTCCCGCAGATAGCCCACGATCGCCTCCAGGTAGGTCCGGTCGCGGTAGCCGTAGATGTCGGTCTCGAACCCCTGCGGATACCCCGCCCGGGCCAAAAGCTCGCGGGCCTTGGCCGGGTTGTAGTCGTACTTCATCACATTTTGGTCGCAGCCGAACTGGGTCGGGAAACAGGCCGTCTCGATCACGCGCGAGGCCCCGCCCAGCAGGTTCTTGGCGATGGCCGCCCGGTCGATGGCGTGGTTGACGGCGCGCCGGACCTCCAGCTTGGCGAACGGCGTCTCCCCGCAGCGCTGGGCGGCGTCCATCTGCAGGAAGGCGATGCGCATGTCCTCGCCGCTCACGGCTGTGACGCCGGGCACCTTGGCCAGGTTTTCGAACTGGTCCGGAGGGACCATATAGATCCAGTCCACCCCGCCCGTCATGAGCTCGGCGATCTGGCTGGTCATCTCGGGGATGGTGCGCTGCACGATCGTGCCGATGGAGGGCTGGCCTTTGGGGCTCTCCTTGAAGTAGTTTTCGTTCTTCTTGAAAACGATGCGCTTGCTTTGCTCCACTTCGACGACCTTGTATGGGCCGGTTCCCACCGGCTTGAGGCCGAAACCCTTGGGACCCTCCTTGGCGTAGTATTCGTTGGGGTAGATCGGCACATTTCCGGAGAGGTACTCGAGGGCGGCCGGAAACTCTTTTTTGAGATGGATGCGCACGGTGAAGGGAGCGGTTTTTTCGGCGCGCTCCATCCAGTCTACGTTCTGCTGGACCAGCACCTTGTTGTCGGGGTGGGTGACGTAGTTGATGGTGAAAACCACGTCGTCGGCGTCGAAGGGCTCTCCGTTGTGAAAGGTGATCCCCTGGCGCAGCTCGAACTCGAGTGTTTTCGCGTCGATCCATTTGTAGGATTTGGCCAGCAGCGGCTTGTACTCCATGGTCACCGGGTCGCGATACAGGAGATCGTCGCAGATGTGGCGGCTGACGATCATGCCCTCGCGGGCGGTGTTGTAGTAGCGGTCCAGGGTCTCCAGCTCCTTGGACCAGGTGAAGGTCAGGGTGTCGTTCTTTTTCCCGGCCGCCGCCGGCGGGGCGACCAGCGCCGCCAGGAGCAGGAGAACCAAGAGAGCGGAAAGGCAACGTTTAGTCCCTAGTGCCATGACTCGCCTCCTTTATCTGCGGGTTGCGGGTTGGGATGACGCGGAACGTTCGGGCTTCGGCGCGAGGAAGCGGACGAGCGCCTCGAAAAATATCTCGACGCCGATGGCAAGCACATCCTCGTCGATGTCGAAACGGGGGTTGTGCAGCTTATGAACGAACCCCTTTTGCGGGTTGCTGCACCCCAGGCGCATGATGGCTCCGGGACGGGCCTGGGTGAAGAAGGCGAAATCCTCCGATGCCATGATCGGCGGCAGGTAGCCGGCGTTGCGCTGGCCCAGAACCGTGCGGGCGGCCGCAAGCAGGAGCGCCGCGCTGGGCGGGTGGTTGCTGAGGGCCGGGACCCCCGGGTGGACGGCCAAGCGGCAGGCGACGCCGAAGGCGGGCTCGAGCGCGGCGGACAGCTCCTCGATCCGCCGGATGACCCGGCCGCGCGCCTCCGCGGACAGCGCGCGGATGCTGCCCCTGAGCTCGGCCGTGTCGGGGATGACGTTGGCGGCATCCCCGGAGGCGAATCGACCGACCGTCACCACGGCCGGCATGGTCGGCGGGAGACTGCGGCTGACGATGGTCTGAAGCTGGGTGACGAAATGGGCGCCGGCCACGATGGGGTCGATGCACTCCTCCGGCCGGGCGCCGTGGCCGCCGCGCCCCTGGATGGTAAGCTCGAAGCGGTCCGCCGAGGCGTAGCCCAGGTCCTTGAAAACACCGGCCCGACCGACCGGCAGGTCCGGAGACATGTGTCCCGCCCAGATGATGTCGACGTGCGGGTTTTCCAGAACGCCCGCTGCGATCAGGGCCTTCGCCCCGCCGCCCCCCTCCTCGGCCGGCTGAAAGATGAGCTTCACGGCGCCGGCGGTGCGGGTCATCAGGCCGGTGTCGGCCAGTTTCTTGGCGACACCCAGCATGATGGCCGTGTTGGCGTCGTGGCCGCAGGCGTGCATCCGCCCCGGGTGCTGAGACCGATAGGGGACATCGTTCAGCTCGGCGACCGGCAGGGCGTCGATGTCGGCGCGCAAAGCGACCACCGGGCCGGCGGTGGGCCCCGGCAACAGGCCGATGGCCCCGGTCGTGCCGGGGACCGGCCGGGCATCCCAGCCCAGGCCGGAGAGGATTTCAAGAATGCGTTGGGTCGTTCGGACTTCGTGGAAAGCGAGCTCGGGATGTGCGTGCAAGTCGCGGCGGACGTCACGGAGCCATTCACGCAGAGGTGCGCTGTTTGCGGCTGTCATGCTCCTGCCTTCAGCCCGCCGGGGCGGGCCTGAGCGAAACCGGTTGACTTTGGGGGGACGGAGAGCCTAAGATGTGAAACATATATTTCAACTAAAAAGTTATTGCAACACTTTTTTCATTCCATGGCGGCCGACGAACTCCTACACCGCATGCGCGCTCTGAAGCGGCTCACTCCCAGCGAGCTCGAGTTGGTGGCCTTCCTTTCCCGCAACGCCTCCCAGGCCGTGTTCGAGAACGTGACCACGCTGGCCGCAAAAACCGGTGTCAGCAAAGCGACCGTGGTGCGGTTTATCGCCAAACTCGGGTATGGGAGCTTCGGCGACCTGCGCCGCGAGCTGCGGGAGGACGCCCGGGTGATGTTCGAGTCACTCCCCCGGCGCTACACGCTGAAGAAGAAGGAGCTGGAACGCGCGAGCGACGACATCCTGGACCGGAACATTCAAAACATCATCCGCAACCTCGAACACACCAATACCACCATCGACCGCAGCGCCTTTCAGCGCGCAGCGGAGATGATTCACCAAACGAAGGGCAACCTGTATGCCTGCGGGTTTCGCACCTCGCATGCCCTGGCGCAGATGTTCCACATCATGATCAAGCGCATCCGCCCGAAGGCCTTCCTGATCGGCCCGCAGATCGCCATGATGCCCGACATGCTGCTGGACCTGACGGCCGAGGACCTGCTGATAGCGGTGTTCCGCCACCCCTACGCCCGGCAGACGGTCAGAATCGCCAAACGCTTTGCGGATGCCGGCGCCCGCATCCTGCTGGTCACCGACAGCGAGTGTTCCCCTCTGGCGGATCGGGCCGCCGTTCAGATAGTGGTGACGTCCGAGGGCCTTTCGATCTTCAGGAGCTTCACCGCCGTCACCGCCGTGCTGGAAGCGCTGCACCTGGCGGTGCTGCGGTTGAGCGACCAAAATCTCGACCGGCGCCTGAAGGCCGCCGCTGCGATTTTCGAAGAGTTCGACACCTACTGCATGCCGACCGGCAGGGTGTCGCGCCGTTGCCGGGCGCAGGCCAGAAAAAACCGACGCGGCACACCCAGCGGATAGGACCGCCTGCCCCGGGATCGAGATCTTAGACCGCTCCCGCACGCGATGGCCTTGAAGCCCCCGTTTTCAATCGGCGGCTTTTTTAACCGGGGAGACCCGGAGATCGCTGATTCCCACCTAAGCCGCCGGGCCGGCGGTGAATACGACCCGGGTCAAACGACCACCGGCCCATGAGGGCTGCCCCTGGCGGAATAGCCCGCGGCAATATTTTCTTGACAGCGTCAAAGATCTAAAGATATAGAGAACCAAATCAATCAACCCCCGGCACAACCGCCGGTTCAATCGAGTGTGCCTAGCGGATAAGTTGAGAACAGCGTTGGACGTTTCGAGTGCAGGAGAACGCAGTGCCGTGCGTTCCAGCATTCTGCGCCCTGCAACGGAGCTCGCGCCTTTCCCCTCGGCCTCGGATGCCATCCATCCAACCTGCGACGGGATGCCCATGCGCATTCACCATCAGCCCACACCGATCTATTTCCGACTCAAGTCTATTCTGAAAAAATCCATCGAGGACGGCTTTTGGAGTTTGGGGGACACCATCCCCCCCGAGCGGACGATCGCCCAGCAGTACCAGGTTAGCGTCGGCACGGTCCGCCAGGCGATTTCTCAGCTCGTCGACGAGGGGTATCTCTACCGCGTTCAGGGAAAAGGGACCTTCGTGCGCGAAACCGGTATCCCGCATGACCACCTTCGCTACTACGCCTTCATCCCGGATTTCGAAGACCCGGTGCCGCCTATCGTAACCGATCTCCTGTCCCGCCAGGTAGTACGCGGAAGCGAGCGGGCGACACGCCTGCTGCAACAGGAGCCCGGCAGAGATCTTTTCGAAATCAAGCGCCGCATTCTCGTACACCGGAAGCCGATGGTTTTCAGCCTATCCTATCTGCCATGCGACCTGTTTAAAGGTTTGGGGGAGCTCCCTGACGAGGCTTTTTACAAAGAGGCGCTCTACCGCCTGATCGAAAAGCATTTCGGCCGCCCGACCATCCGAAACCGCGAGCTCTTCTCGGTCGAGCCGGCCGGAGCAGACGCCAAAAAACATCTCAGCGTGGAGTTGCGGAGCCCTGTTCTGCAGATCGAAATGCTCTCTTATACCTTCAACGACCAACCCTACGAATACCGGTTGAGTTATTGCCGAACCGATTCCCGGCGGATTTTGAGAACGATTTAATCCATAAGATTCAGAAAGGAGCGTCGCCTTGAGAAGCCCCTACCCGCAGATCAATTGCGATGTGTTGATTATCGGCGGCGGCAGCGCTGGTGCCATGGCCGCCATCCGCGCCAAAGAGCTGGATCCAAGACAAACAGTGGTCGTGCTCGAAAAGGGCGATGCCAAATATTCCGGCTGCATCGCCCGCGGCATGGATGCGCTCAACATCGTGGCGGTCCCCGGGGTCGCCACCCCCGAGCTTTACGTCGAGTCGAACCGCCTGGCATGCGAAGGCATCATGGATGAGCCGGTGAACTTTCGCATGGCGCAAAGGAGCTGGGCGCTGATGCAGAAGCTCGTCTCCTGGGGAGTGTGCTTCCCGGTGGACGAGAAGGGAAACTACGATATTCTTCAAGTTCACCCCAAGGGCCGTTTCTGCGTAACGATGAAAGAGCCGGAGCTAAAAACCATTCTTGCCAAAAAAATGGTGGATCTGGGCGCGCGCGTCGTCAACCGTTCCATGGCGTTGGAATTGTTCACCGACGGGAATCGGGTTTGCGGCGCTCTGGCGATGAACGTGCGCACCGGAGAGCTTTTCATCCTGCACGCCAAAAGCGTGATTCTGGCGGCCGGCGGAACCGCGCGCTTCGGCCTCCCCAACAACGGTTACCTCTACGGGGTCTACGACTTTCCCGGAAACACCGGGGATGGGTATTGTCTGGCGTACCGGGCCGGCGCTGAGTTGAGCGGCTTCGAATACACATTGGTCTACTACATCGTCAAAGACATCAATGCCCCCCTGCTCTACATCACTCTCACCCGTGGCTGCCACTTGGTCAACGCCTTCGATGAGCGGCGCGACAAGGATCACCCCTCCATCCGGACCATGTTCCTCGAACATCTGGATGAAAAGGGGCCGATGCGCATCAAGCTCAAGCATCTGCCCGAGGAAACCATTCGGGAGATCGAGTCCCTGCTCTTCACAACGGAAAGACCCTCCTGCGAAAGGTTCTACAAAGGAAGAGGAATCGACTTCCGGACGGGCGAGATCGAGCTCTGGCCGACCGAGGTGTTTCTGTGCGGCGGTCATGGGCTGACGGGAGTGCGGGTCAATGAAGCCGCGGAAACCTCTGTCCAAGGGCTCTATGCGGCCGGGGACACCTCGCTGGTGGCCCGTGGACACCTTTCGGGGGCATTCGTTTTCGGGGAAATCGCAGCTGAGAGCGCCACCGAGTTCGCGGCCGGTGGCGGCCGAACGGATCCTGATCCGCAGCAGATCAAGGCCTTCGAGGACAAGCGCCGCGGGCGCCTATCGCAAACCTCCGGGGCGGTCAGCATCGAAGAATTCGAATACAAGGTGCGGCGCCTGATCAACGACTACATCCGACCGCCGAAAAACGAGTACAAACTGAACCGGGCCTTGTGGTGGATGGATCGCTTTCGCCAGGAACTCTGCGAACTGGTTCGGATCGGTGATGCACACGACTTGTTTAAAGCCTACGAGGTGGAAAACATAATAGAATGCGCCACCTTGAGCGCAGTGGCCTCCCTGGAACGCAAGGAGAGCCGTTGGCTGCCCTGGCACTATCGCAGCGATTTCCCGCAGACCAACAACCAGGATTGGCTCAAGCACATCGTCTTGACCCAAGGCGAGACTCCCGGCGATGTCCGCGTGACGCACAAGGACATCATCCGGATGCAGAAAGGGAATTAGCCATGCGCATCAACCTCTTGGAATCGCTATCCGACAACATCGTGATCCACCGAGACAAGTGCGTCTACTGCGGGGTCTGCGTCGAAACATGCATTTTGGACAACCTGCGAATGAAACTGGCGCCCTGCACGCAGGCATGCCCGTTGGGGGTGAACTGCCAAGGGTACGTTCAGCTGATCGCCCGGGGCCGCGATGAGGAGGCCTTGCGGATCTTGGAGGAGAAGCTGCCGTTCCCGGAAATTCTAAGCCGCCTCTGCTCGCAACCCTGCGAGGACAATTGCCATCGCAAAAAAAACGGGGATCACCCCGTCAACATCCGCGGGCTGAAGCGCTACCTGACGCAGATCTACGAAACGCGCCTGCCGTCGCTGCCGGCGGTTGCAGGCCCAAGCGGGAAAACAGTGGCCATCGTCGGTGCCGGCCCCGCCGGGCTCACAGCGGCATTCGATTTGAGCAAACACGGCCATGCGGTGACCCTCTTCGACGCCGAAGCCGAGCCCGGGGGGATGCTGCGCTGGGCCGTTCCAGAGTTTCGCATGCCGGGGCGGATTCTCGGCAGGGAGATCGATCGACTGCTCCAGATGGGCGTCCATTTTCAGGGGCGTCAAAAATTGGGACGCGACATTCGGTGGGAGGATTTAACGAAGCGGCACGACGCCGTCCTGATTGCCATCGGTTGTTCGCGCGCCAAGCGACTCGGGGTCGAGGGGGAAAACCTGCGCGGTGTCCAGCACGCGCTGTCGTTTTTAAAGTCCGTTCGCGAGGGGCGGCCCGAACCGCTCGGCCGCAGAGTGGTGGTGGTCGGCGGCGGCGACGTTGCGGTCGACTGCGCCCAGACGGCGCGACGGCTGGGGGCCGAGGCGGTGGTCATCGTCAGCCTGGAGGACGAATCGGTCTTGCCGGCGCACCCCAATGTCGTGGCCAGTGCCAAGGCGGAGGGGATCCTTTTCCGCGGGGCATGGGGGCCTCAAGCCTTGCTGGGTGACAAGGGCGTTGTCCAAAAGGTGCAGCTGAAAAAGTGCGTCTCCGTCTTTGACGCCGACGCTAATTTCAAACCGATGTACGATATGTGCCAACTGGACTCCGAGGAAGCCGACTCGGTTATTATCGCCATCGGCCAGGCCGCTGAGATGGGCGATCTTTTCGAATGCGGCATTGCGACCGCACACAAGCTCGTTTGTGACCCCATGACCCTTCAGGTCCATTCTGCGCCGGTGTTCGCGGCCGGGGACATATGGACCGGCCCCACATCGGTGGTGCACGCCATGGCAAGCGGGCGCCGTGCGGCTGAGTCCGTTCACCGCTTTCTATCCGGCGAGGATCTGAGGTTCGGTCGCGGCTATGCGGGTCCTTGCGAAACCGATTTCCCCATCGATACCACCCGCGCCAGCCTGTCGGTGCGTTCAGAAAACCCATTGAAGAGGTTCGAAGGGCCGGGGGACTTTGCCGAGTTGGAAGAACCCTTTGATTCTGAAACCGCTCGCCGGGAGGCCAGTCGATGTTATTCCTGCGGCGAACCGTTCGGTAAATATCGGACATGCTGGTTCTGTCTGCCTTGCGAGGTCGAGTGCCCTCAGGAGGCCCTTTGGGTTGAGATTCCTTACCTGTTGCGTTAGGAGGGCGGGCACATCTATTTTTGAAGGCAAACGGCATCCACCCCACGCCCGAACCCTGCTGAGGGCGGTCACCCCCACACCTTTAATCAAGGAGGTTGAAAATGAGTCGACTGGTTTGCTTGCTTCTCACGCTGGCAAGTTGCTTTTTCCCGCTGACCGGCGTCCTTGCAGCGGAAAACTACCCCAGCAAGCCCATCACCTTCGTCGTTCCGCTGGGGGCGGGGGGAATGACCGACGTCACCGCACGCCTGCTGGCTGAAAAAATGAAGGAATCGCTTGGCCAGCCGATAATGGTGGCCAACAAACCGGGTGGGACCGGAATCGTCGGCGTGAACTATGCCTTGAGCCAGAAGGAGGACGGATACACGGTCATCGTTGCCCCCATGAACGAATCCCTGACCAGCGCCTATTTTCAAGGAGTGGAGCCGTTTGATTTGAAGCAATTTTCATTCATCGGCGGGTATATGCCCCAAGCGCGGGTTTTATTTACAACTCCAGACAAGCCCTACAAAAACTTTGCGGAATTCCTCGAATATGCCCGCAAGCATCCGGGTGAGGTCTCGGTTGGCAGCGGTGGCGTGCAGTGGGCCTTGGAACTGGTCAAGTCGATCGCCGTCAAAGAAAATCTGAAAATGAAGTTTGTCATGTTCAAAAGTGGTGGCGAGGCGTCCACCGCCATCCTCGGGGGGCACGTAGACACTTGTGAAACCGGGGTAGGGACACCGGCGTTTCAGGCCGGACGCCAAGGCAAGCTGCTGGCGTTGGTGAACATGGGTGAAGGCAAAATCGATGCCTTTCCGGATCTAAACGATGTGAAAAGTCTCGGGTATCCGTTTGCGGTCACGATCGAGTACGGATTTGCCGTCAAGGCGGGCACGCCTGAACCCATCCGCAAGAAATTGGAGGAAAGCCTCAAGGCGGCGATGCAGGATCCGGTCGTCAAAGAAAAATTTATTGAAATGGGGTTGATCCCGAAATTCACCGACGGCAAGAGCTTTGCGAAGATTGTTCAAGACAGCGTGGCCGCCGTCAAAGCGATGCTCGAGTACAACAAAAAGCTGCCGCAGTGAGGCGGCCTCGAGGCGACCGGGCGGGAGGGCGTTCCGCAATCTGGTGTCAGTCGGCGGACGACGTGCTCCCGCCCGCGATCATCCTCGCACCCGGACACCCGGAAGTTGAAATGGTGCGGCCGCGTTGCAGATGCGGCCGCATCGCAGAGCAACGCATCGCACGGATCATCCCATGGGCCAGAAGCCTATCATCGATCGGAATGAGCTCATCACCGCACTGAGCATTGCCGTCCTGGCCGTCGTCTACCTGATCGCAGCCGTGCGGCTTCCCATCGGGACGGCCGCTAATCCCGGCCCCGGGTTCATCCCGATAGTCGTGGGCCTCCTGCTCGTCATCTGCACGGGGATCTTGCTGGCCCGATCGTTGTCCAGAAAAAAATGGACGGCCCCGGAACCCGCCGGGACTCCGGAACCAACCTCCAATCTGCGTGTCTTCGGGATCATTTTCGGCACACTGGCATACCCGTTTGCGCTCGAGTGGATCGGATTCCTGGCGTCCACATGGGCGGTGACCTTTTTCATGCTCCTGCTGCTCAAGCCCAAAAACTGGACCAGCGCCCTGGTGCTCGCCGTGTTCCTGTCATTAAGTTCCTTCGGCGTGTTCTCGATTCTGCTGGGAGTCTCCTTCCCCTTTGGTTTTCTGGACGAACTCATCTATCGAATCACAACCAGGTAGGGCGATGGCCGAGATCCTCTATAGCCTGATGAACGGTTTTGCAACGGTCCTGCAGCCCGAATACATGCTCTATGTCCTGATCGGGACCGTGCTGGGGACCATCACCGGGGTGTTGCCCGGGCTGGGTCCGCTGGGAGCCATGGCCATCCTGCTCGGCTTCACGTTGAAGCTGGATGCCACCGGGGCCATGATCCTCTTTGCGGGCATTTATTACGGAGCCATGTATGGCGGCTCGACCACCTCCATCCTGCTCAATATCCCCGGTGAAGCCGCGTCTGTCGTGACCTGTTTGGACGGATACAAAATGGCTCAGAAAGGCAGGGCCGGCGCGGCCCTCACGGTTTCTGCCGCGGGGTCATTTTTCGCCGGGACTGTGAGCATTTTCGGTTTGATGGTGGCTTGCCCGTTTCTGGCGAACATGGCGTTGAAATTCGGACCTCCGGAGTTCTTCGCCATCGGGATTTTCGGGCTCGCACTGCTGGTGCGGCTCACCGGCGGATCCACGCTCAAATCCTTGATCATGATTCTGATCGGGATGTTGGTGGGAACGATTGGAATGGACCTGGAGACCGGTGCCAGACGCTTCACCTTGGGGTTGGTTGACCTGGACCAGGGGATCGATTTTTTGCCGGCCGCCATGGGGTTGTTTGGTATTGCCGAAGTTCTTGCCTGCGTCAACGAGGGGACCGACCGCCAAATACTCCACAAGGTCGGCATGCGCGAGCTTCTGCCGACGCGGGAAGAGTGGCGCAGGTCCCTGTTGCCCATTTTCAGAGGATCATTTTCGGGCTTTTTCATCGGACTCGTTCCGGGGCCATCACCGGTCATCGCCACCTTCATTTCCTACATGACCGAAAAGAAACTTTCGAAACACCCGGAGCGCTTCGGCGAAGGCGCCATTGAAGGTGTGGCCGGACCGGAGTCCGCCAACAATTCTGCGGTCGGGGGCGCCTATGTCCCTTTGTTTGCATTAGGGATTCCATTCACCCCGGCGATGGCCATGGTGTTAGGCGCGTTGATGCTGCATGGATTGACCCCGGGACCCAATTTGATCTACGAGAAGCCGGGATTGTTCTGGGGAGTGGTGGCGAGCATGTACATCGGCAATGCGGCGCTGCTGGTGTTGAATTTGCCCTTGGTCAATCTTTTTGTCAGCATTCTCAAAGTGCCCAGGCATATTTTGATGCCCGTCGTTGTCCTGATTTGCCTGATCGGGGTTTACAGCGTCAATTCAAGTCGACTCGATCTGCTGGCGCTGTCAGTGTTTGGCTTGGCCGGCTATGCCCTGCGCAAGGTGGGATACCAGACCGCACCCTTGATTCTGGCCATGGTGCTGGGCCCCATGATTGAGAGTGCTTTCCGCCAGTCGATGATCATCACCGGAGGCCATTTACAGGGACTCCTTTTCAGACCAATCTGCCTGGCGCTTTATCTGTGTGCGGCCTTGAGCTTCGTTCTTCCGCTGATCGTCATGGGCATTAAGCGGCTGCAGGCCTCAGGAGCCCGCGCAGCCGTTTCGCAAGGAAACAAGTGATGACGGAACTGTGGTGGTCGACATTGGTCGCAGACCACACGCTGCCGGCCAACATCGTGGTAATGGTCGGGGCAGCGGTTCAGGCATCGGTGGGATTCGGTTTTGCGCTCATCGCGGTACCGCTCCTGGTACTCCTGGATACCGCCTATGCCCCCGGCCCCACGTTGCTGGCATCCTTGCTGCTGGCTGCCATCATGACGCAACGCGGCCGGCATGAGATCAATTCCGGCCAGTTGCTCACCGGAGCATCAGGGCTTTTGATCGGTGCCGGAACCGGGGCCTTGCTGTTGCCCATGATCCCGGTCGCCCAGCTGCCTTTTCTGTTCGGCGGGGCCATTTTGTTTGCGGTTGGGTTGAGTCTTACCGGACTTAAAGTTCCCGTCACAACGTCGAGTCTTTTAAGCGTCGCGACCGTTGCCGGCGTGATGGGTACGATGGCAGGCATTCACGGCCCGCCCTTGGCGCTTTTATACCAAAGGGAAGGCGCAGATAAGATCCGTGCAATGCTGGCGGTGTTCTTTTTGATCGGATACTCATTGTCCTTGCTGGCGTTGGGGTGGGTCCAGATCTTTGGCATGCGAGAACTGGCCATGGGCTGCAGCCTTATGCCAGGAGTGGCCATCGGTTACATCCTGTCACGGCTTTTCGCCGGGGTGCTTAAAAATGCCTCTCTGCGTGGTCCCATCTTGTTGGTGGCCAGTGTAAGTGCGTTCTCCTTGCTTGTCAGAGGGTAAGGCTCTGCTGCCGGATCGGCCTACCGGAAGAATCCATGCCCGTCCGGCCTCATTTCAATAAGGCATCCGCCAACCGCTTAAAATCCGGTACCGTTCTATCCGCCTGATAAACCGTGTCTTCGTAGGGCAACCCATAACGGTTGACATAGCCCCCCTTGAAGCCACACGCCTTCGCCCCGACCACATCGAAGGAGTTGGAGGACACCATCATGCACTCGCAGACTTCCAGCTGGAGCAGTCGCGCTGCCCGGCGGTAGACGGCGGGGTGGGGTTTGAACGATCCGACAAGATCCACTGAAATCACGTGATCGAATTTCCAGAGAATACGATTTTTCACGAGGTGTTCTAAAAAATCGGGCTCACCGTTTGAAAGGGCACACAGGGTGTAGCGCCTCTGGAGTTTTTTCAGCGCGCTCCGAACATCCGGGAAGGGTGAAAGAAACTGCCAGGCTTCCATCAGGGTCCCGATATCTTTGGGGCCGAAAGGGATGCTGTTGAGACGCATCACGTAGACCAATGCGCGGCGAGATGTCTCGAGATAGCCACTGTGGCCGAGCATCAAAATGGTATCCTGAAATTGCTCGAGTCGCTGTCGAGCGCGCCATTGCGTCCAAAATAGACTGGCCGCAAGAGGGATTTTTTTGGCCTTGAAAAATTCCGCTATGAATGGCTCAAGGCTCCCGCCAAGGTCCAGGATGGTTCCGAACAAATCAAAGGCAAGCGCCTTAACCCCGCTTAGATCTTCCATTGCCATCCCTCCTTTGATCTGGGGGGCCCGAGCGGCTTTTGTCGAATCCAGTCACGCCAGGCGGATCATCGCTGACGGCTCGTTCTGGGATGCCGCCGCCAGCTGCGTGCGCGAGCGGTCGATGACTCGCGACGCCTCGGCCAGGGCCTTGCCCGGGCAGTTGTTGGTCTCGCTCAGGTGCGCCAGAACCACCTGCTGCAGACCCGGGTGCGCGATGTCCGACAGCAGGCGGCCGGCCTCCGGGTTGGAGAGATGGCCGGTGCGCCCCCGGATCCGCTGCTTCAAACACCAGGGGTAGGGGCCCGCCATCAGCATGTCCGGGTCATGGTTGAACTCGAGCACGATCAGGCCGCAGCCGCGCAGGTGCTCGCGGACGACGGCGGTGGCGATGCCCAGATCCGTGGCGATGCCGATACGCGCGCCGGCGCCGCCCAGGATAAAGCCGGCCGGGTCCCGGGCGTCGTGGGAAATGGAGAAGGGGTCCACAGTAAAGGTGCCGACCTGAAACGGGCGGCCGCAGGCGAACGTACGGATTTCCGGCAGCTCCCGGAGCGGGGCGGCCGCCGCCAGGGTGCCGGCCGTGAGGAAAACCGGAAGCCGGAAACGGCGGCACAGCCGCTCGACCCCGCGCACGTGGTCGGTGTGTTCATGCGTGAGCAAGATGGCGTTCAGGTCCGCGGCGTTCAGGCCCCGGCTCTCCAGGCGCCGTCCGAGCTCCCGCGCGGAGAGCCCCGCGTCGATCAGGAGCGAGGTGGCGCCGTCGGAGACGTAGATCGCGTTCCCCCGGCTGCCGCTTGCCAGGACGCAGACGGAGAGCGAATGCTCCGGCTGCAGGTGCTGTTGATTTTCTTGACGCACGGGTCCCCTACGCCGTCGACGCCTCTGAGGTGCAGGGCAAAGCGCATGGGGCAGAGGGTCCAGGAAACGCTCGCACGCTCGGTTTCGCTTTCTGCGTCATGCACTTCGCCCCGGCCGTATTGCCTATTTTCCGGTATGCCCGAAGCCCCCGCTGCCGCGGTCGGTGGCATCCAGCGCCGCGACCTCCTCCAGCCGGGCCTGGTGAACCCGCTGGAGGACCATCTGGGCGATCCGGTCGCCGCGGCGGACGGTGTAGGCCGCTTGACTGAGATTGACCAGGGCGATCATGACCTCGCCGCGATAGTCGGCATCGATGGTGCCGGGGGAGTTGATCAGCCCGATCCCATGTTTGACGGCCAGGCCGCTGCGCGGCCGGATCTGCGCTTCGAAGCCGCGCGGCAGCGCCATGGCGAAGCCGGTGGGCAGCAGCGCGATCTGCCCCGGGTTCAACACCGTGTCCGCGCTGACCGCAGCGCAGATATCCATCCCCGCGGAGTCCGGGGTCATGTAGCGCGGCAGGGGGATGTCGGCATCCTTCTCCGGCCGCAGGCGCAGGAGCTGGATCACCATGGGCGTGGCCATCAGAGAGCCTTTCGAAAAGAGCCCGGCGGCCGGCGCCGCGCGCGGCAGGGGGGGGGTGAAACGGGCCTCGGCAGCAGGCGGCCCTGCTCAACTTGGAACCAGACAGTTTTCGAATACCGCCTGGGGCGCATCGACGGGGCCAAGAAGCGTCAGCATCGTCCGGCCGGCCCCGAGCAGCGATTGGGCGAGCTGCTGGATCTCCTCGCGCGTAACCGATTCCAGGCAGGCGATGACCTCCTCCAACGGGATATCCGCCTCGAAGAAAAGCTCGTTCTGGGCGACGCGCATCATCTGGTTGTCGGCATTTTCAGAGGACAGAAGCAGGTTGCCTTTGGTGTACTCGAGGGCACCGCTCAGCTCGGCCGGATCGACCGGAGCGTTGGCGATGCGGGCCAATTCGGCGGCCACCAGTTCGACGGCGGGCACCGCCTGCTCCGGGCCGACGGCGAGGCAGGCGCCGAACATTCCCGTGTCGGTGTAGGCGGCGCTGAAGGAGTAGACCGCATACGCCAAACCGCGCTTCTCGCGCACTTCCTGAAAGAGCCGCGAGCTCATGTTGCCGCCCAGGATGGTGCTGAGCAGCGACAACGCGTACCGCTGCGGATCCACCATCGACAGGCCTGCGGTGCCTAAACAGATGTGGACCTGCTCCAGCTCCCTGCGGTGGATGGTCACCTGGGGTCGGCAGGCGGGGGCGATGCGCGGCGGGAAACCGCTGCGGCTGCGCACCGACTCGAACGCCGGTCCGACCAGGTCGACCAGCCGCTGGTGGGCCACGTTGCCGGCGGCGGCGACCACTATGCGCGCGGGCTGGTAGAGTCGCCGGAAAAAGCCGCGGATGGTCTCGGCGCTGAACTGCCCCACGGTCTCGCGCGTGCCCAGGATGGAGCGGCCCAGCGGATTGTCCCCCCAGAAGCTCCGGCAGGCCAGGGTGTGGATGAGCTCATCCGGACTGTCTTCGACCATGCCGATCTCCTGCAGGATGACCGGCCGCTCGCGTTCCACCTCGCGGGGGTCGAAGATGGAGTTGAGAAAAATGTCGGATAGAATCTCCACCATGGTGTCGATCTGGGTGTCGAGCACCTTGGCGTGGTAGCAGGTGTGCTCCATGGTGGTGAAGGCGTTGGTATGGCCTCCGATGGCGTCGAACTCTTTGGCGATTTGAAAAGCGGAGCGCTTCTGCGTCCCCTTGAAAATCATGTGCTCGATGAAGTGGGACAGCCCGTTTTCCGGGTCGGCTTCGTCACGCGCCCCCGCATTGACCCAGACCCCGAGCGAAACGGCGCGGGTGTGAGCCATGGGAAGGCTCACGATCCGCACTCCGTTGGCGAGCACCGTCTTGCAGAGGGCGGCGGTCATCGACCTTATTCTTCCAGCAGCGCCTTGTGGCTCAACCGGATCTTGCCGTCCCTGCCGATCTCGAGCACTTTGACTTTGAGCTTGTCGCCCTCTTTGACCACGTCGGAAACCTTGGTGACCCGCCGGTTGGCCAACTGCGAGATGTGCACCAGCCCGTCGGTTCCCGGCATGATGTTGACGAAGGCGCCGAAATCCGTGATTTTGACCACCGTGCCCTCGTAGATCGCGCCCACCTCGGGGTCGGCGGTGATCTGCTTGATGAGGTTGAGGGCGGCCTCCGCCTCCTGTTTGGAGAAGGCGGCGATCTTCACCTGGCCCGAGTCCTCGACCTGCACGATGGTGTTGGTCTGGCTTTGAATGGCGCGAATGGTCTTGCCGCCCTGGCCGATGACCTCGCGAATCTTGTCCGGATGAATCGTGATGGTGGTGATGGTCGGTGCGTAGGGGGAGATCTCCTGGCGCGGGGCGGCGATCGCCTCGGACATCTTGCCCAGGATGTGGACGCGCCCCCGGCGCGCCTGCTCCAGTGCGGCGGCGAGGATCTCCCGCGAAAGCTCATGGATCTTGATGTCCATCTGAACGGCGGTGATGCCCTCCGTGGTGCCGGCCACCTTGAAATCCATGTCGCCGGCGTGGTCCTCATCGCCGAGGATGTCGGAGAGCACCACGACCCGCTCGCCTTCGCTGACGAGCCCCATGGCGATCCCGGCGACCGGGGCTTTGATGGGCACCCCGCCGTCCATCATCGCCATGCAGCAGGCGCACACGGTTCCCATCGAGGAGGAGCCGTTGGACTCCAGCACCTCGGAAACCAGCCGGATGGTGTAGTCGAAGGTCTCCTTGGCCGGCAGGATCTTTTCGATCGCACGGGTCGACAGGCCGCCGTGGCCGATATCGCGCCGGCTGGGACCGGCGATGCGCTTGGCCTCACCCACCGAGTAGGGCGGGAAGTTGTAGTGCAGCATGAAGGGGCGAAACTCTTCGCCGGAGAGCGTCTCGACCCGCTGTTCGTCCTGGCCCGAGCCCAGCGTGAGCACACCGAGCACCTGGGTTTCCCCGCGGGTGAACAAGGCGCTGCCGTGCGGCCGCGGCAGAATCCCCACCTCGCAGTGGATCGGGCGGATTTCGTCGAACCGCCGGCCGTCCACCCGCCGCCCCTCGCCCAGGATCAGCTCCCGCAGGATCGCCCGCTTGAGCTCCTCGATGAGGCCGACGACCTCCTCCCGACGCGTGATGCCCTCATCGCCGAGAGCCTCGATCACGCTTTGCTTGGCCGCGCGGGCCGCGGCGTAGCGCTGGATTTTCTGGGGAATGAGCAGGGCCTCCCGCAGGGGCCCGGCGGCCAGGGCTTGCACCCGGTCGACGAAGGCGGCATCCCGGGCGGGGGGGGTGAAGACGCGCTTGGGCGCGCCATGGGTCTCCCGGAGCTTGATCTGAAGATCGATCAGGGGCTGCATGGCCCGGTGAGCGAAAAAGACGGCCTCCGTCAGGTCCGCTTCGCTCACCACGTCGGCGCCGCCCTCCACCATCACGACCCCGGTCTTGGACCCGGCCACGACCAGGTTGATGTCGCAGCCCTCCAGTTCGGAAAGGGTGGGGTTGACTTTGAACTGGCCGTCGATCCGGGCCACGCGCACGGCGGCGATCGGCCCGGCAAACGGGATGTCCGAGATGTGCAGCGCGGCAGAGGCGCCGACCATGGCCAGGGTGTCCGGGTCGTTTTCCTGATCCATGGACAAGACCGTTGCAATCACCTGGGTTTCGCAGCGGTAGCCTTTGGGAAACAGCGGCCGGATGGGCCGGTCGATCAGTCGCGCGGTCAGGGTCTCCTTCTCGCTGGGGCGGCCGATCTCACGGCGGAAGTAGTTGCCCGGGATCCTCCCGGCGGCGTAAATCTTCTCCTGGTACTCGACCGTCAGCGGCAGGAAGTCGCCGGGCCGCTCATCTTGGGTGGACACGACGGTGACCAGAACGATCGTATCGCCGTATTGGACCACGACCGAACCGGTGGCCTGCTTGGCCACCTTGCCGGTCTGGATGCTCATGACCTTGCCGTCGATAGTTTCCTTCAACAGGATTTCCATACACCTCTCCTTGCACGGCATCCCTCCCCGCTTGACCGGCAACGACCGGATTCCGGTCTGCCGACAACGGAACCTCCCGGCGTCGGCCGCGGCAGACCCCAAAGGCCGCCGCTCACAGATCAACGAGGCATCGGATGCGCGAAAGCTACTTTTTCAGGCCCAACGTCTCGATGATGGCCCGGTAGCGGTTGACGTCTTTGTATTTTACGTAGTTCAACAGCCGGCGGCGCCGGCCGACGAGCATCAGCAATCCGCGCCGGGAGTGATGATCCTTTTTGTGGATCTTCAGATGTTCGGTCAGATACTCGATGCGGTTGGTCAGCAGGCCGACCTGGACCTCGGGGGATCCGGTGTCGGAGTCATGCACCTTGTACTTCGCGATCAAATTCCGTTTGTCCTCGGTTGACAATACCACGTTCGTCTCTCCTCCTTCTGAACGATCTTCGCTCGCCTCCACTTGGGGTGAGGCGTTTGCAAGGGCGCAGGGGATGCCGTCGATGGTCGGCCTCCCTCCCCAGGGCTCCGTTTGCACATTAGAGCAACAGGGTGATTTGTGCAATAAAAAACAAGCGTCAGCCCCGGCCGCCGGGGCCGACGACACAGCCGTATTCGAGGCGGCGTTCGCTGGCGGCATACCGCAGCACCGCGACGAGATCCCCGCTCCCGTCCACCACCTTGAGCAGCGCGTCGCCGGCCGGGTCCCGCCGGTCGGCGCTCACCTCCGCCCACGCGAGCGTCCGCCCATGGCGAATTTTTTCGATCAAGGGCGGGTCGGCGGTCACGACCGGCCAGCCGGGCAGCGCCCGGGCCATGGGGATCAGCCTCTCGCCGATGGCCCCCTGCCGAGCCACTGATTCCACTTCGGCAAGCGACAGGGCCTGTTCGATGCTGAAGCCTCCGCTCTCCGTGCGGGTCAGCTCGCTGACGTGGGCCCCGCAGCCCAGCGCGCGGCCGATGTCCGCGCACAGGCTGCGCACGTAGGTCCCGGCCGAGCAGCGCACCTCCAGGCGCACCTGCGGCAGCCGCACCTCCAGCAGCCGCAGGCGTTCGATGCGCACGGCACGCGGCGGCTTCTGCACCGGCGCTCCGCGCCGGGCCAATGCGTAGAGCGGCACCCCGCCATGTTTTAAGGCGGAGAAGACCGGCGGGCTCTGGGCGAGAGTTCCCTCAAACCCCGGCAGGACCTGCTCCAATCGATCCGCCGTCACCCCCGACCAGTCCCCATGGCCGATGACGCTGCCCGTCAGGTCCTGCGTGTCGGTCTCCACCCCGAGGGTCATCACGGCGTCGTAGGTCTTGGCGTCGTGCAGCAGATACTGCGCCAGCCGGGTGGCCCGGTTGATGCAACAGACCAGCACGCCGCGGGCGAACGGATCCAGCGTGCCGGCGTGCCCGACGCGCGCGGCGTTGAGCAGGTGTTTGACGCGGGCGACCGTCTGGGCCGAAGAGAGGCCTTCGGGTTTGTCGACGATCAGGATCCCGTTCACATGCCCACCGACCAGCCGGTCAGCCGGGCCTTGATCTCGTTCAGCGTCGCGGCGACCTGGAACCCGGCGGCGCTCCGGTGCCCGCCGCCGCCAAAGCCCCCCGCCCAGGCGGCCACATCCACGGTTCCGTCGGAGCGCAGGCTGACGTGAAAATGCGCCCGCCCGTCCGCGGCGGCCTCCCCATTGGCCTGCTCCTGGATCAGGGCGGCCACTTTCACGTCTTCGATCCTGCGGGCATAGTTGATCAACCCGTCGACGTCCTCGGGTTGGGTGCCGGTCTCAGCCAGCATGCCGCGGGTGATCGTCATGATCGACAGCTTGCCGTTGGGTGAAATTTCGATCGAGTTGAGCGCCAGGTTGAGCAGCTTGATGCGACCCAGCGAATAGGAGCCGAACACGTGCCGCGCCACGTGGTAGGGGTCGACGCCCCGCTCGGTCATCTCGCGGCTGATGGCGAAAGCCGCCGCGTTCGTGTTGGAAAAACGGAAAGACCCCGTGTCGGTCAGGATGCCGGTGTAGACAGCGGTGGCGATGTCCTGGTCGAACTCGACCCCCAGTAAGGGGATGAGGCGGTGGACGATCTCCGCCGTGGCGCAGGCATCGCCGTCGATCAGCTGGAAATGGCCGAAGCGGGTGTTGGTGATATGGTGGTCGATGTTGATGATGACGGCGATCCGGGCCGCTTCCGGCCATTCCGGTCCGATCCGGGTGAGGTCGCCGCAGTCTAAGATAACGGCGGCGTCGCACTCCCCGGGCGACGGCATGCGCCGCGTGATGCGCGCCACGCCGGGCAGAAACTGGTATACGGCCGGAATGGCACTGGCATTGAACAGGGTCGTGCGCTTGCCCATTTTTTCGAGCGCCAAACCAAGCGCCAGGAGCGACCCGATGGCGTCCCCGTCGGGCTCGGCGTGTGAGGCGACCAGCAGGTGGCCGGCGGCCTTAATTCGTTGAAGGATCGGATCCATGGGTTTCGGAAAGCGACTTCAGCAGGCGATCGATGTGAGCACCGCGGTCGAAGGATTCGTCATAAAAGAACTCGAGCGCGGGCATGTAGCGCAATCCCAACCCCCGGGCGAGGTGGCGCTTGATGAACCCGGCCGCGCTGCGGAAGCCATCGAGCGCCGCCTCGGACGCCTCCCGGCCGCCGGCCGCGGCAATGTAGACCCGCGCGATCCGCAGATCCCGGGTCATCGTGACCCCCGTGATGGTCGTCAGCGCCAGCCGCGGATCGGAAATCTCCCGGCGTAGAAGCTCCGCCAGCAGCTCCTGGATGCGTCCTGCGACCCGCTGCGCCCGGGATGCCGATGTCATGCGCTGATCAGCTCCATCTGCGTGTCGACGACCTCCGCCAGGCCCAGCTCTTCGGCCAGGTTGAAGAGCTTGTCGATTTTCGAGTTGATGAACGACATGTCGTTGCCGACCAGCGCAAATCCCACCACCGCCCGCTGGTGCGCGTCGTTGGCGTCGACCTCGGCCACCGAGGCGTTGAAATGGTTGCGCAGCCGGGCGACCACCGCCTTCACGATGCGCCGCTTCTCCTTGAGCGAGTGGCACTCGTGCAGCCTGAACGTGATCAACCCGATCCCAACCACCATGATCCCCCCCCCGCACCCGGCGTCCACTGCCCAAATGCGGCCGCGCCGTTGCCGAAATCGCGTTTTAGGCGATTTCGGGCTTGATCTCCTCCATGTAGTAGAACTCGATGCGGTCGCCGACCTTGATGTCGTTGAAATTCTCGATGCCGATGCCGCACTCGTAGCCGCTCTGGACTTCCTTGGCGTCTTCTTTGAACCGGCGCAGGGAGGCGTTCTTGCCCTCGTAGATCACGACGCCGTCGCGGATCAGGCGCAGGCTGCGTCCGCGCTCGATCTTGCCGTCGGTCACATAGGAGCCGGCGATGGCCCCCACCTTGGGAATGTGGAAGACTTCGCGCACCTCGGCGGAGCCGAGGATGTGCTCCTCGAAGCGGGATGCCATCAAACCGGTCAGCGCGCTTTTCACGTCGTTGATGGCGTCGTAAATCACGTTGTAGAAGCGCAAGTCCACGTTCTCCTCGCCGGCCATGGCCTGGACCTTGGGCGAAGGACGCACGTTGAAGCCGATGACGATGGCATGCGAAACCGCCG
Organism: Desulfobacterales bacterium; assembly: GCA_025454255.1. GTDB lineage: Bacteria > Desulfobacterota > Desulfobacteria > Desulfobacterales > SpSt-501 > SpSt-501. Next base: position 21,321 of record JALOOU010000047.1, read on the forward strand.
CCAGGGACACGTCGGATTCGCTGATGGTGCCGGTGGCTGCATGCACCACGTTGACCTTGACCTCGGCGTTGGAGAGCTTGGTCAAGGCGTCGGAAAGCGCTTCGATCGAGCCGTGCACATCGGCCTTGAGGATCAGGTTGAGCTCCTTGGAAGCGCCCTGCTGCAGTCGCTCGAAGAGGCTCTCCAGGCTGGGCCGGGCGCTGGCTTGGGCGAGATCCCGGGAGCGCTGCTTCTGCAACCGGTGCTCGCTGATCTGCTTGGCCGACCGCTCATCCTGGACCGCCACGAACTCGTCTCCGGCCATCGGCACCCCGGCGAGGCCGAGGATCTCCACCGGAATGGAAGGCCCCGCCGCCTGGATGGGTTGGCCGCGGTCGTCCAGCATGGCCCGGATCTTGCCGTGATGCACGCCGCAGACGACGGCGTCCCCGGCGTGCAGCGTGCCCTCGCTGACAAGCAGCGTGGCCACGGGCCCGCGGCCGGAGTCGATCTTGGCCTCCACTACATGGCCGCGGGCGAGTTTGTCGGGGTTGGCCTTGAGCTCCATGACCTCCGCCTGCAGCAAAATCATCTCCAGCAGCTGGTCGATGCCGACGGCCTGCTTGGCCGAGACATTGACGAAAATCGTGTCGCCGCCCCACTCTTCCGGCGCCAGCCCGCGCTCCACGAGCGCGCGTTTGGTGCGATCCGGGTCGGCGCCCGGTTTGTCGATCTTGTTGACGGCCACGATCATGGGCACGTTGGCGGCGCGGGCATGGTTGATAGCCTCGACGGTTTGGGGCATGACTCCGTCGTCGGCCGCCACGACCAGTACGACGATGTCGGTGACCCGGGCGCCGCGGGCGCGCATGGCGGTGAAGGCCTCGTGGCCCGGCGTGTCCAGAAAGGCGATGCTGCCGCGGTCGGTTTTGACGTGGTAGGCGCCGATGTGTTGGGTGATGCCGCCGGCCTCGGTGTCGGTCACCCGGGTTTTGCGGATCACATCGAGCAGGGAGGTTTTGCCGTGGTCGACGTGGCCCATGATGGTGACCACCGGCGGCCTCGGAAGCAGGGTGTCCGGTTCGTCCGCCACGGCATGGATCAACGTGTTCTCCTCGAAGGCGGAGCGCTCGACCTCGTATTGGAACTCGGCGGCCACCAGGACCGCCGTCTCGAAGTCGATGGCCTGGTTGACGGTGGCCATCACGCCCATCCCCATGAGCACCTTGATGATCTCCCCGGCCTTTACGCCCATGCGCTTGGCCAGATCCGAGAGCATGATCACTTCATCCATTTTGATCCTACGTTTGATCGCCTTGGCCACGGTGATCTGGGGCTTGTGGACGGCGATCTCTTTTTGGGCCTTGCCGCCCTTGCGCGGCTTGCGCGTCCGAAAGCCATCGTCGTAGAGCTCATCGGCTTCCACCACCGCTTTGGTTCGGAACGAGATCTTTTTCTTGATGAATTTCTTGCCGGCTTCGAGTTCTTCCGCCTTGGTTTTTTTCTTGCGTTTTTTATCGTCCCGGTTGTCGATCTCCCCGGGGGCCGGGGCCACCTCCGCAGCGGACGCCGGCGGCTTGGAGCTGCGGGGCTCAACGACCGCCGGCTTGGCCCGCGGCCCTTCCGCCGGCCGTTCGACCGGTGTCGGCGGCAGCTTGATGATTTTGGCCGGCTCGTCCCGCCTCATTTTCCGAACGACCGTTCCCGGCCGTTTGAGCCCCTCCGCCGGCACTGCCGGGGGCGGCTCCGCGTCGACTTCCACCGGCGCTGGCACCGGCTCCGCGCCCGCCGGGGGCAGAACGCTCTCGGCGGCGGCGACATCCGGCTCGGCCTCAACGGCGGGCGCCTCGGGGGCGGCCTCGGCCGGGGCCTCGGGCGCTGCCTCTTCGAGCTTCGCCTCGGCCGGTGCCGGCTCCGGTGGCGCTTCCGCCGCGGCCGGCGGCGCGGCGTCTTCGGCGGGCGCTTCGGCTCGCTTGCGGCGGCGGATAACCGTCGGTTTGACCCGCGTCTCTTCGAGCGCCGCTTCCTTTTTCCCGAACAGCGCCGCCTTGATGCGGCGGACCGCCTCGTCGTCCAGCGAACTCATGTGACTGGCCACGGAGATGTCCATGCCGACAAGCTTCTCCATCAGCGCTTTGTTGGTCAAGCTGAGTTCTCTGGCCAGTTCATACACTCGGATTTTCGCCATGAACGTCCCCCCTCGCACCTTCGCCCCCGCCGGCCCGCGATGCGGCGGCGTGCATCTGCCGTCTACTCTTGACCCTCCGGCGCCCCTGGTTCGGCAGCGCCGGTTTCCGAGGCCGCCATCCCGCCGGTGGGTTCGGCGGCCGTGGCTGCGGGCGTCGTCCCCGATTCGCGCGGCGCATCGGCCGCCGGGGCCTGCGCGGCGCCGTCGGGCTCCGCTGCCTCCATCGCTGGCCCCTCGTCCGCCGCAGCCTCCTCAGCGGGAACATCGGACTGCGCGGCGGCGAGCGCCTCCGCCTCGGCAGCGGCCTGGCCGGCTGCGATCAGGCTGCGCGCCGCCTCCTCGTCGATCCCCCGGACTTGCAGCAGATCCTCCACGGAGGCCTTGCCGATTTCGGCGGCAGAGTAGAACCCTTTTTCGTACAGAGCGTCGGCGAGGCTGATGCTGACCCCCGGCAGCGCCATCAGGGAGTTGTATCCGCTTTGCATGGCCTGGTTGTAGGAGCTCTCGCTTTTGACGTCGAGGTGCCATCCGGTCAACTTGCTCGCCAGGCGCACGTTCTGGCCCTTCTTGCCGATGGCGATCGACAGGAACTCATCGGGCACGATGACCTCCATCGATTTGTTGTCCTCGTCGATGATGACGCGGGAGATTTCGGCCGGAGCCAGCGCGTTGCAGACGAATTTGGCCTGATCGACATGCCAGGGAATGATGTCGATTTTCTCGCCGCGCAGCTCCTGAACGACGTTTTGAACGCGGCTGCCCTTCATGCCCACGCAGGCGCCCACCGGGTCGATGTCCGAATTGTTGGAGGCGACGGCGATCTTGGCGCGTACGCCCGGCTCGCGGGCGGCCCCCATGATGGAAACGATGCCCTCGCTGATCTCCGGCACCTCCGTGCGGAACAGGGTGATCACGAAGCTCGGATGGGTCCGCGACAACACCACCTGGGGCCCGCGCGACTCCTGCATGACCTCCAGCACCATGGCGCGGATCCGGTCGCCCCGGCGATAGCTTTCCCGGGGCACCTGCTCGCGCAGCGGCAGAACGCCTTCGGTTTGGCCGAGGTTGACGATGATGTCCCCGCGGTCGATCCGCTGGACGATGCCGTTGATGATCTCCCCCCGCCGATCGATGAAGCTCGAGTAGATCGCATCTTTTTCGGCGTCCTTGAGCTTTTGGATGATCACCTGCTTGGCCGATTGGGCGGCGATGCGGCCGAAGGTGGTCGTGTCCATCTTGGTGCCGAGGCTGTCGCCGACCTCGCACTCCGGGTCAAGTTGGCGGCCCTCCTCGACGCTGATCTGGAGCATGGGGTCCTCGACCTCCTCGGCCACCTCTTTGAACTGGAACACTTCCAGGTCGCCGGTCTCCTCGCTGTATTGGACTTCGATGTCGATTTTAGGGCCGTATTTTTTCCGGGCAGCGGACTTCAGGGCCTCTTCCAGCGCCTTGATGAGCACCTGCCGATCAATGCCCTTGTCCCGGCTGACCTGTTCGACGACCCGTTTGATTTCGGAAATCAGCATGGGGTTTCTCCGTTGTAGTTGACGAGCTGTGCCTTTGAAATATCCTCGATCGGGATGGCCACGGTGGTCGCACCCTTGGATAGCAGGGCCGCTCGACCCGAGACGCCCGCCAGAATGCCGGTGAAGGTTCTCTGCCCGTCGATCGGTCGCAGGGTTCTGATTTTGGCCGCGCACCCTTTGAACCGTTCATAATCGGCTTCCCGGGAGAGCGGGCGGTTGACACCGGGGGATGACACCTCCAGATGATAGCGTCCGATATCGGGCAGGTGCACATCCAGCACATCTCCCAGTTCGCGGCTGACCGCAGCGCAGTCCTCCAAGGTCACCCCGCCGGCCGTGTCGATAAACAGCCGCAGAACCCGCCCGCCCCGGTCGCGTAAAAACTCGACGTGAACGAGCTCATGCCCCTGGGCATCGCACAGCGCCTCCGCCAGGGCCGTGACCTGCTCGACGACGGCGCGCTCCCCCATCGGCGGCGGCGCCGCGCTGCGCAGCCCCGGCCGCCTTCGGGCGGGCAATGGCTTCGGTCTAAGCATGCTCCTTCCAACATTCTTCATTGGAAATAAAAAACGGGCATAATGCCCGTTTCCTCATGTTCGGCTGGACCTTGTGGCTTGGAGCTTACAGTGTCATCCGCTCATGCCAGAACCATGGTTGCATCCTGTCGCGTCACATAAAGTCCGCCTCAAACCGGCGAGCAAAACGGATAAAGCCTGGATGGAGCGGGCAACGAGATTCGAACTCGCGACACCAAGCTTGGGAAGCTTGTACTCTACCAGCTGAGCTATGCCCGGCCCGCCCCCGCCCGGATGCGCGGACGCGGGCTCACTCGAGGAGCTCCCGCAACGCCTTCAGCTCCGCGCGCAGCTCGCTCAGCCATTGCGGCGAATCGGACTGCGCGCGGGCCTCAGCCGACCGCAAATGCCGGCGGGCGCCTTCAATCGTGAACTTGCGGCCATAGAGCAGGGTTTTGATCTCCAGGATCAGCTCCACGTCGCGGCGCGTGTAGAGCCGTTGGCCGGAGTCGGTTCGCCGCGGGCTGATGCGCGGAAACTCCGATTCCCAAAAGCGCAGCACGTGAGCCGGCACCCCGGCCAGCCGGCTCACCTCGCCGATCCGGAAATAGAGCTTGTCGGGAAGGGAGATCGTGGTCGATGGCGATGGCGTGCTCATGGGGACCCGTCGCCGCTGCCGGTTCAGCCCGGCAGCCGTGCATCGAAGGTGGCCAACAGGCGCTCCGTGAGGGCCTGGTGCACCTCGCGGACATCCTCGTCTTCAAGCGTTTTCTCCGCCGAGCGGTAGCTGAGGCGGAAGGAGAGGCTTTTGAGGCCCGCCGGAACGGGTTCCCCCGAAAAAACATCGAAAAGCTCGATGCTCTCGAGCAAATCCGTTTTGAAGCCGCGCGCCGCCGCCAGGATCTGCCGGGCCTCGACGGCCTGGTCGAGAATCAGGGTGATGTCCCGCACCAGGGCCGGGAAACGCGGAAGCCGCAGACGGTATTTCGTTTCCGAGAGCGCCGCCTGGAGGGCGTCGGCGTCGAGCTCGAAGACGAACGCCGTCTGCTTGAGATCAAAGGCCGCACCGACGGCCGGGTCGATTTCGCCGATGATGCCGAGCCGCCGCCCGCCCGCCTCAATGCGTGCCGATGCCCCGGGGCGGGTGTAGCAACAGGCATCCTCCTCCAGCCGGCTGAAGACCACCTCCTTCAGCTTCAAGGCGTGCAGCAGTCCCTCCAGCGCGCCCTTGAGGTCGTAAAAATCACAGGCGGTCTCCTTGCCGTGCCACGAGAGGGGGGTGCGGGCCCCCGACCACAATCCGGCGATGATCTCAGGCTCGTCGGGCAGATCGGAGGAACCGGTGGAGATGAACACCTTGCCGGTTTCGAAGATCTTGACGTTGCGCACCTGCTGAAAGAGGTTGAACCGCAGGGTTTCGAGCAAGCCGGGAACGAGCGAGGAGCGCATCACCGACTGCTCTTCGGTCAGCGGGTTCACCAGCGCCACGGTGCGGCGGCGGGGGTCGTCCGCAGGCAGTTGCAGCCGTTGCACGGCCTGGGCGTGCACAAAGCTGTAGGTGATGACCTCGGCGAACCCTAAGCCCGAGAGCACGGACTGGATCCGTCGGCGCAGGTTCAGCCGCGGAGCCGGCGGCCGCTCGCCGGCCGGTATGGGTGGATAGGTGGTCGGGATGCGGTCGAACCCGGAGAGGCGGGCGACCTCTTCGATGAGGTCTTCGGGGCGCGCGATGTCCACCCGGAAGGACGGGGCGGTTACGACCCATTCATCCCGTTGCGCAGCGGCGTGCGTGGTGAACTCGATGGCGGAGAGCAGGCGTGCGATCTTGGCCTTGCCGACAGCGGTGCCCAACAGGGTCCGGGTGCGGCGCACGCTCAGGCGGATGGGCCGGGCCGACCAGGGGCGCGGGTTCGCGTCGATGACACCGTCCACCACTGCCCCGGCCCCGATCTCTGCCATGAGGGCGGCGGCCCGATCGGCGGCCCGCACCGTGCCCTGGGGGTCCACGCCGCGCTCGAAGCGGCGGGAGGCGTCGGTGGAGAGACCGAGCTTTTTGGAGGTTTTGCGCACGCTGATCGGATCGAAACAGGCGCTCTCGATCAGCACCCGGCGGGTGCGGGGCTCGATCTCCGAGTTGAGGCCGCCCATGACGCCGGCAACGGCCACCGGTTTTTCGCCGTCGCAGATCATGAGCATTTCGGCGTCGAGCGTGCGCGTCCGCCCGTCCAGTGTCACGAAGGTCTCGCCGGCGGCGGCCGTGCGCACCACGATCCGGCGGCCGGCCAGCCGGTCGAGGTCGAATGCATGCAGGGGCTGGCCCCACTCCATCATGACGAAATTGGTCACATCCACGATGTTGTTGATCGGCCTCAGGCCCACCGACAGCAGCCGCTCCTGCAGCCAGGCCGGTGAAGGGCCGACCGTGACGCTCTCCAGGAGGCGGGCCGCATACCGCGGGCAATGATCGGGGGCGGCGATGGTCACGGAGCTCATGCGGTGGATGCGCTCATCGCCGCCGGTCGCCGCCGTCGGGCTGGAGGGTAGGTGCAGACGGGTGTTTTGGATGGCAGCCACTTCCCGGGCCACGCCGATGATGCTTAGGCAATCGGCCCGGTTGGGGGTCAGGTCCAGATCCAGCACCGGGTCGCAGAGCGACAGGGCGGTGTTCAGGGGGGCGCCGACCGTCAGGCCGGGATCCAGCATCCGGATGACATCGGCGTCGGGCCCGAGTGCCAGTTCGGCATCGCTGCAAAGCATTGCCTCCGAGCGCTGCCCGCGGATGACGCCGACGGTCAGGGTGGTGCCGTCCGGCATCAACGTGCCGGGGAGAGCCACCGGGGCCAGCATGCCGGGGGTGACGTTCGGCGCGCCGCAGACGATATCGACCACTCCCCGGCCGGTGTCGACGCGGCAGACTTTGAGCTTGTCCGCAGCCGGGTGGGAGTCCACGGCGATCACCCGGCCGACCCGCACCGTGTCCAGGTAGCGGTAGCGGTCGACGACGGCGTCCACCGCCAGGCCCACCCGGGTCAGGGCTTCGGCCAGTTCGGCCGGGGCCATTTTGACGGGGGTATACTCGTTGAGCCAGCTGAGGCTTACTTTCATAATCGGTTGGATGACGGGCGTCTGGATGGTTCGTGTTCGGGTTTTCGTGTTTGGTGTTCAGTGTATGGTGTTTCGGGGTTGGCAGCGCAGGCAGGTGTCGGTCCGAAACTCCCGGTCCTCCAGCACCTAACACCAAACTCCAAACACCAAAAACTATACACTCTACACCAAATTGTTAAAATTGACCCAGGAAGCGCAGGTCGTTCTCGAAGAACCTGCGCAGATCGTCGATGCCGTATTTGAGCATCGCGACCCGCTCCACCCCCATGCCGAACGCAAACCCGGTGAAGCGGTCGGTGTCGTAGCCGACGTTTTCAAACACGGCCGGATGCACCATGCCCGAGCCCAGGATTTCCAGCCATCCGGTCTGCTTGCAGACGCGGCAGCCGCTCCCGCGACAGATGACGCAGAGGATATCCACCTCGGCGCTGGGTTCGGTGAACGGGAAGAAGCTGGGGCGGAAACGCAGGCGGGTCTGTTCATCGAACATCTGGTGGACGAAGGCGGTCAGGGTGCCTTTCAGGTCCCCGAAGGAGACCCCCTCATCCACCAGCAGTCCTTCGACCTGGTGGAACATCGGCGTGTGCGTCTGGTCCGAGTCGCAGCGGAACACCTTGCCGGGGGCGATGATGCGGACCGGCGGCGGCTGTTTTTCCATCGTGCGGATCTGCAGCGGCGAGGTGTGGGTGCGCAAGACCACGTCCTCGGAGACGAAAAAGGTGTCCTGCATGTCCCGGGCGGGGTGGTTTTTGGGGATATTGAGGGCCTCGAAATTGTAATAGTCCTTTTCGACCTCGGGCCCTTCGACGATGTCATAGCCCATGCGCACGAAAATGTCGCAGATTTCGCGGCTGATCTGGGTGATCGGGTGCAGCGGCGCGCAGAGGTGGGAACGCCCGGGCAGGCTCACATCGATCCGGTTGGCGCGGGAGCGGTCGGACGCTGCGGCGGCCAGCAGGGCCGCCTCCGTTTCAGCGGTCAGGCGCCGCTTGATCTCGTTGGCCCTGCGGCCGGCGTTCGGGCGCACCTCGGGCGGGAGGCTGGCGATCGAACGCAGCAGTTGGGTGATGATCCCCTTGCGGCCGAGATATTTCTGGCTCAGCGCCTCGATCTGCTTGCGGTCGCCGGCGGCGGCGACCAGCTCCCGGTGGGCGTCCGATTCGATCTCGTCGAGTTGATGTTCCACGCGTCTGCTTTGCGACCTGAAAAGCGCGAAATCCCGCTTGCCGGCCGGCCCCGAGGCGGCGGGAAAACCGCCGCGCTGAACCGGCTATGCCTGCGGCGATGCCATCTGCACGATGCGCGCAAATCCCTTCGGATCCGAGACGGCCAGCTCGGCCAGGACCTTGCGGTCCAAACCGATGTTGGCGGTCTTCAGCCCATGGAGAAACTTGCTGTAGGAGACCGCGTGCATGCGCACGGCGGCGTTGATCCGGGCGATCCAGAGGGCGCGGAAATCCCGTTTGCGAACCTTGCGGTCCCGGTAGGCGTATCGCAGCGCGCGGTCCACTGCTCCGGCGGCGGTGCGGTAGAGCTTGCTGCGGCCTCCGCGAAATCCCTTGGCGAGCTTGAGAACCTTTTGACGACGATGCCTGGCTTTGAATCCACGTTTTACACGCATGACGAATATCCTCGACTCTTCTAATGTGCTACCCGTTGGGGAGCATCAGCTTGATGGCCTTCAGATTGGTCGCATCGACCAGCGGACTCTTCCTCAGGCTGCGTTTGCGTTTGCGCGATTTGGTCGACAGGATGTGACTGCCGAACGACTTGTGATAGGTGTAGTTTCCGGTTCCGGTTTTTTTGAACCGCTTGGCTGCCGAGCGATTCGTTTTGATTTTGGGCATCGTATGTTCTCCTAAACGAGTGCATTGCGGCGACGCGCCGTCGCCTTCGAAATAAACAAAACAGATGGCGTGAGCGGTGTCGCCGCGGGCTCACGCCACCTGGACTTATAGAATACGACCCGGGGAATTCAGCCGATCGGGGGGCTCGCTGCCCTCACTTCGGGGTCAGCACCATGAACAGGGTGCGGTGCTCCATTTTCGGGAACTGTTCGACCGCGGCCACATCCTGCATGGCCGTCGCAATCCGCTCGAGCAGCTCGCGCCCCATCTGGGTCAGGGCGATCTCACGCCCCCGGAACATCACGGTCACTTTGACCTTGTCTTTTTTCGCGATGAACTCCCGCATGCGCCCCAGCTTGACCTGCAAGTCGTGCTCGCCGGTCTTCGGGCGCACCTTGATCTCCTTCAGCTTGAAGGCCGCCTGCTTCTTTTTGGCCTCCTGTTTTTTCTTGGTCTGCTCATAGCGGTAACGGCCGTAGTCCATGATCTTGCAGACCGGAGGGTCGGCGTTCGGCGACACCTCCACGAGGTCCAGCCCAAATTCCGCCGCAGACGCCAGCGCCTGCTCGATGGGAATGACCCCGATTTGATTGCCTTCCGGGTCGATCACCCGGACTTGCCTCGCCCGGATTTCGTTGTTGATGTTGGTCCGGTCGGTTCGGGGGGGTAATGGCCGCATCGATCGTGTCGGGGTTGCTATACGCTCACCTCCCGCGTCAGGGGTCCCGCCGGCCGCACCGGGCCGGCATAGAACTGAAATTAATTGCATTCCAAGAGGTTGTCCTTGCCGTCGCCCCGGCCGGGCACCCCGTGGTGTGCCCGTAATAGTAGACAACATCAAGAAATGCAAGAGAAAAATTAAGCCGGCAGCGAATTCCGCATTTACTGCCCCAGGGTGTACTCCGCCAGCAGGCTCCCGCGCCAGTAATCCATGCGCGGATGGCTGAAGAAGTTCTTGAACAGGGCGAGGCTTTCCGAGCGTCGAATGCCGGCGCGAACCACGATAGCGCTCTCGCGGTAAAGCGGCTTCAGCTGCGCCCGATCACAGCCGGCGCCGCCGCCCATGACATCTTCGTAGGCGTAGACCAGCTTGCCGATGCCGGCCAGGAGGATCGCGCCGAAGCACATGAGGCAGGGTTCGAGCGTGCAATACATCGTAATCCCCGCCGCCTGGAAAGCGGCATTCGATTGCCACAGCTGCCGCAGGGCGAGCATTTCGGCGTGGTCGAGTTCGTTGCGCCCCCCTGCCGCGCTCCCCGTCCGGGAGCCCCGCGCCAGGACCCGGTCGCGGTAGACCATGACACAGCCGACCGGGAACTCCCCCTGCGCGAGCGCTTTGGCCGCCTCAGCGAGCGCCTCGTCCATGTAACGGTGGTCGACGTCCATCGCCTCCCCCAAAAAGAGTGCCGAGAGCAGGGGGCAGCGGGCATGGGGTCAAAAACCAATCCGCGGAAAAACCGCGCGGCCCGGCGCCCCAGGCCCTCTGCGCTCTGCCAGTCTATAGCCGGCAGATCGTGTCGTCGCAGGGGCAGGCATCGTCGACCTCATAGCAGAAGGCGATGCGCGCCTCCAGACGGGCACGATCCGGCGGGATCGGTGTCCAGCGAAATTTTTCCACCGCAGCGGCCAGCTGCGCCCGTGAAGGGATGGCCGCCAGCCCTCGTCCGGTCACCCGGCCGGATTCGCCGTCGAGGATCTCGGCGTCCTCCCCGTTGGTGACCACCGCCAGCGGAACCTGGTAGGCCTCGATCAGCCGGGAGACGGCAAGGGTCGGCCGCTCGCGCGACACCAGCGAGCCCGGCCCGAAGCGGATCACCATGCACGTCCGCGAATCGAGCCGCACGAGCAAGTCCACCCGGATGACGGCCCGCCGCTCGCCGGCTTGCAGCAGAAGCGTGCGCCGCGGCTCGATGTCCGGGCGCCGAAACCCCTTTGCCTCCAGCAGCAGGCGGGCGATCCTCTGACGATAGCGCTCATCGAGCGTGTCTTCCAACGTCTCGCCCGTGACGAGATCGGTGAGGGTCCCGAGGATGAGATGGTGGCCGCTCATGCGCAGCGATCCTTTTGTTCGTTCGAGCTCCATGGTACATCATCCCGGTGCAGCCGGCAACCGGACCAACGGGGTGCGCGGCGCTGCCCGCCCGGCAGCGATGACCACCTCAACGGGAACCGACCGTAGATTGCGCTTTACAAAACGCACTGCTGCGCCTACAATTTTCAGCGATGGTCAAAAGGTCTGCCGATTGATGCTGCCCAATTCAAACGGACCCCCGATGCCGACGTCCATCCGCGAACAGTTCGAGAAACGCGAAGACGCCTTCATGTCCCCCTTCGCATGCCCCAGCTCCAAGTCCAACGGAAGGGTCGTGGCCGAGGCCCCCTGCGCGGTGCGAACCGCCTTCCAGGTGGACCGGGACCGGATCGTCTACAGCAACGCCTTTCGCCGGCTCAAACACAAGACCCAGGTGTTTCTAGCGCCCCTGGTCGACGACTACCGCACCCGGCTCACGCACACCCTGGAGGTGGCGCAGATCGCCCGGGCCATCGCGCGGGCGCTCTACCTCAACGAGGACCTGACCGAGGCGATCGCCCTGGGCCATGATCTCGGGCACACGCCCTTCGGGCACAGCGGCGAAACCGTTTTGAAGGAGATCTACTCGGCGGGGTTTTCGCACGCCGAGCAGAGCCTGCGGGTGGTCGAGGTGCTCGAAAACAGCGGCCACGGCCTCAACCTGACCCGCGAAGTCATGGACGGGATCCTCAAACACTCCAAGGGCTATGGCACGATTCTGCCGGAGGACCCGGAGGAGCTCGCCGCCACCTTCGAGGGGCGGGTGGTGCGCATCGCGGATTTCATGGCCTACCTGAACCATGACCTCGACGATGCCATCCGCAGCCGTATCGTCACCGCCGGACAAGTGCCGGACTCCTGCACCCGGCGGCTGGGAGCCACCCACTCGGAGCGGGCGACCGCCATGATCAAGGATCTCATCTCCACCTCGCGGCCGGAGGGCGGGACGCTGCGGCTGGCGCTGAGCGCCGAGGTCCACGCCGCCATGCTGGAGCTCAGGCAGTTCATGTACGAAAACGTCTATCGTTCCGAGCAGGTTCACCGGGATTTCGAGAAATCCAAGAAGATCCTCTCCGAACTCTTCGCCTTCTTCCTTGAAAACGACGCCCTTCTGATGCGGGGCCTGACCGACCTGCAGATGGAAGGCTGCACCGCCGACGGGCAGCCGCGCGAACGGCTGGTGTGCGACTTCATCGCCAGCATGACCGACCGCTATGCGATGAACCTGTACACACGGCTCTTCTTCCCGTCGCCCTTCCAGGAAAAGATCAATTGACGCCCTCCGACCCCATGGCCGAATTCCTCGCGCGGCTGCGGCGCCTCTACGCGCGCATGGATGCGGACTACGCCGCGGCAGCGGCGGGCAGCGGGTTTGTCTGCAACGGCTGCGAGGAGAGCTGCTGCCGCACGCGCTTCTACCACCACACCCGGATCGAGGCGGTCTGCCTGCGCGCGGCCTTCGGGCGTCTGCCGGCCGAGGAGCGGAAGCGGATCCGGCGCCTGGCCGAGGAGTGGCGGGCGGGGGGGGCGGCGCGTGTGCGGCCGCTCTGCCCGCTCAACCGCGAGGGGCGCTGCCGGCTCTATGATGCCCGCCCCATGATCTGCCGGCTGCACGGGATCCCGCATGCGCTGGCCCCGCCCGGACGGCCCGCGCAAGAGAGCCCGGGCTGCGAAGAGTTCGACCGCCGCTGCAGGGGCATCCCCCACCGGCGCTTGGACCGCACCCCGCTTTACACGGAGCTGGCGCGGCTCGAGAACGAGTTCCAGCAGGCGCTGAGGGCAAGCGGCCGCTTCAAGCAGACCATCGCCGACATGCTGCTGGCCGAGAGGCCGATCGCATGAAACCCCTGGGCCCCGCCGAGATCGAAAAGCTCCCGGGCGTACGGCTGGCCGCCGGATCCACCTTCTGCTTTCACTGCCACCCGCTGGTCGCCTGCTTCAACCGCTGCTGCCGCAACCTCAATCTGTTTTTATATCCCTATGACGTCATCCGGCTGCGGACGCGCCTCGGGATCGGCTCCGACGAGTTTTTAGAACGGCACGCGGATGTCGTCCTGCGGCGCGGCGACCATTTTCCGGACGTTCTGCTGCGCATGGCCGAAAACCCCGAGAAAACCTGCCCCTTCTTGACCGCCGACGGATGCCGCGTATACCCCGACCGGCCGGACACCTGTCGCACCTTTCCGCTCGAGCAGGGGCTGCTGCACGATGCCGCAAGCGGGGCCGACACCCCGGTCTTTTTCTACCGGCCGCCGGCCTTCTGCCTCGGCCAGCACGAGCCGAAGCGCTGGACGGTCCCGGAGTGGGTGGCCGACCAGGAGGCGGAGACCTACCATCGCATGACCATCCGCTGGGCGGCGCTGCGACGGATGTTCCGAGAGGACCCCTGGGGCGCGGAGGGCCCGACGGGCCGACGCGCCAAAATGGCCTTCATGGCCGCCTACAACATCGACCGCTTCCGCGAGTTCGTCTTCGGCAGCAGCTTCCTCAGGCGATTCAAGGTCCAACCGGAGCTGCTGCGCCGGATCAAAAAAGACGACCTCCAGCTGATGCTGCTCGGGTTTGATTGGATCCAGCTGTTCCTCTGGGGCATCAAGAGCCGGAGGCTTAAGCCCGGTTGAGCGCTCTCGGCGGTCGGCCCGCCGCCCGTATGCGAGCCGTCCGAAGGTCCCGGCGCGATGACGGGCGGACCGGCGACCGACGGTACCGAATATCTACAGCACCCCCTTCGGCAGGGGCGGCACTTTCTCCCCGCCCAGCGCGTAGCCTCCGTCCAAGCGCAGCACGCTGCCGGTCATGAACGGGGCCTCCCGCAGGAGGAAGAGCGCGGCCTTGACCACGTCCTCTACCGTGCCGGTGCGGCCGAGCAGGGTGTGCTGAAGGATCGCCTGCTTTTCGCACTCCCTCAAGAGACCCCAGCCGCGGGTGCCGGGGCCATGGCGGGTGTCGACGAAGCCGAGCATGATCTCGTTCACGCGCACCTCGGGCGCCGCCTCGCGCGCCCAGGTCTCGGTCAGGAGCGAGACCGCGCGGTTGGCGGCGGCATAGCCGTCGTTGAAGACCGGCGCCGCCGGGCCGCAACGGCCGACCACCGCCGCAATCGAAGAGAGGTTGACCACCGCCCCGTCGCCGGAGGCCTTGAGGTGGGGCAGGGCGGCGGCGAACACCCAGCGCTTGGCGCGCAGCGTGGTCTCCATTTCGAGGTCCCACTGCTCGTGGGTATAGGCTCCGTGCACCACCGGCCAGCCGCCGCGCTCGATGTTGTTGACCAGGATGTCGAGGCACCCGAAGCGGTCGACCACGGCCTGCACCATCGGATCAATCGCTTCAGCCTGCCTTAGGTCTGTTTTGAGGAGGAGATGATCGTGGCCGGCGGCAGCCAGTTCGCCCCGCAGGCGCCCCAGCTCCTCCTCCCAGTCGAAGTAATTCAGGGCGACCCGGGCGCCGGCACGGCAGAGCGCCAGGGCAATTGCCTTGCCGATGCCCTTGATGGATCCGAGCACCAGGGCCGTTTTGCCTTTAAGGTCCATGCGACGAACTCCATGACGAGGTGGCTGGAAGGGCGGCCGCCGGAACCCGCCCGCGGGTGCGAACCATCCCGGCTGCGCGGCGCTGCGGGTGCGGGCGGGTGCTCATCGGTCCAGCAACCGTTGGGCCCACAGGAGTCCTGCGTGCAGCAGCTGGAGGTCTTCGCCCTCGAGCGCAGCGGCCAACGCCTCGCCGAGCGGCCCGGCCTCCTTTATATTTCCTTGCGCCAGCCGGGCGCGAAACGCATCCAGGTCATACAAGGCCAGTCTGAGCGCAGCGATCGCATCGGCCGGCAGCGGCCCGGGGCGCATCCGGTTTTTGGCGCTGATGAGCCCCATCATCCGGTCGTTCTCCGCGTTGTAAACGCGAAGCGCCTGGTCCTCGATCCAGCTGCGCACCGTACGCTCCCGCGCCGTGTCAAAACCGCCGCAATGCGGCTCGCGAAGGAGGTAGAAAGATGCCACGGCGGCGCCGGTCGCGCGCACGCGGCTCAGCGAGCGCACCAGCGGGTAGGTGCGGCAGGAGGCCGGCCGGTGGGGATAGACCCGGCAGCCGGCCGGTGAGACGAAGGGGCACACCCGGGTGTGCTCATCGGCCGGTTTCAGCGTGACCACCGGCAGCCCCGAAGCCGGCCCGATGTGCGTGCGGGTGTAGCGCTCGAGGAAGCGGCCGGAGGGGAGGCCCAGCCCCTGCCGGAGGCGCAACACGTCATAGGGGGTCAGTGCCTGCACGAGATCGCGGCAGCACCGGTTGAAGCAGGCCACGCCGGGGATGCATTCGAACCGGAAAACGGTCTCCTCTGTGATGGGGATCAATGTGTGCTCCACGGCCGCTCCAACCGGTCGACGTATCGCCAGCACCGGATCTGGGTGTGGTCGATTTTGGGGCCGGTGTCAATCGAATTTTGCCGGGTGCCAGCCTGCTCCGACCCCATTTTGTGCCACTTGCGGCCAACGAGCCTATATGTAGTGATCACCAACACCCGGCAATCGTTCGGAATTCGAGTGTTCAAAAATTCTTGACAAGCGCTGGTTCGTGATGGTAAGGGTTTTCTTCCGCCAAAATTTATCTTCCTGATATGACGTGTTATTTTTCATTTTTAACTGCGAAGCCGCCGGCTCCTCGCAACCGGCGCGGCGAACATGAAAACGGATTTTGGCCTGGATGGGCTGAGAATTGTTTCAACCAACGAAGGGAGGTGCAAAAACCGGATAGTTGAGGCTGATCGTGGACACAGCTCGAAACCCCAAGTTGAATCATCATAACCACTCCTGAGGAGGTACTTAGATGCCAAGCTATGTCATTCAAGAAAAATGCGATGGTTGCAAGGGCGGCGAGAAGACCGCCTGCATGTACATCTGCCCGAACGATCTGATGGTGCTGGACCCGACGGCCATGAAGGCCTACAACCAGGAGCCCGATCAGTGCTGGGAGTGCTTCTCCTGCGTGAAGATCTGCCCCACCCAGGCGATCGAAGTGCGCGGCTATGCCGACTTCGTCCCGTTGGGAAGCAGCATCATGCCCATGCTCGGCACCGAGGATGTCATGTGGACCTGCAAGTTCCGCAACGGTCTCATCAAACGCTTCAAGTTCCCCATCCGGACCACTCCCGAAGGGGCGGCCAATGCCTACGAAAGCCTGCAGGGCAAGGACCTGGAGAGCCAGCTGCTGAGCACGGAAGAGGCCGAAGGCCGGCAAATGCCGCGGCCCAAGGAGCTCGTGAAGTAATCCACCCTTTGCCGTGGACTCAGACCCGACCAGGCGAGGGCCTGGTCTCAACGCATCCGATCAATCCTACAAGGAGGAAGACATATGGCATTGCCGAACAAACCCAAGGGTGAACTCAAGGCTGTCAAGGATCCCGAAGTCGTCGAGAAAGAGGTGGATATCCTCATCGTCGGCGGCGGCATGGCTGCTTGCGGCACCGCGTTTGAAATCAAAAAATGGCTTCAGCCCAACCAGACCGTCATGCTG
This sequence comes from Desulfobacterales bacterium, assembly GCA_025454255.1. GTDB lineage: Bacteria > Desulfobacterota > Desulfobacteria > Desulfobacterales > SpSt-501 > SpSt-501. Next base: position 38,054 of record JALOOU010000047.1, read on the forward strand.
GTGGACAAAGCGGCCCTCGAGCGCTCCGGCGCCGTGGCCCAGGGGCTCTCCGCCATCAACACCTACATCGGCGAGAACGCCCCGGACGACTACGTCCGCATGGTCAGAAACGACCTGATGGGCCTGGTCCGCGAGGACCTGATCTTCGACCTCGGCTGCCACGTCGACGACTCGGTGTGGCTGTTCGAGGAGTGGGGCCTGCCGATCTGGAAAAAGGACGAAGCCGGCAAGAACCTGGACGGCAAGAAGGGCCTCAAGATGGGGACCCTGAAGTCCGGGGCCAAACCGGTCCGCACCGGCAAATGGCAGATCATGATCAACGGCGAGTCCTACAAGCGGATCGTCGCCGAAGCCGCCAAGAAGGCGATCGGGGACACCAACATCCTCGAGCGCGTCTTCATCGTCGAGCTCTTCCTGGACAAGAACAAGCCCAACCAGATCGCGGGCGCGGCCGGCTTCTCGGTGCGCGAGAATAAAGTCTACATCTTCAAGTGCAAGACCTGCATGATCGCCTGCGGCGGCGCGGTCAACATCTATCAGCCGCGCTCGGTCGGCGAGGGCAAGGGCCGCGCCTGGTACCCGGTGTGGAACTCCGGCTCCACCTACTACCTGGGCGCCAAGGTCGGCGCCGAGCTCTCCATGATGGAAAACCGCTTCACGCCGGCCCGGTTCAAGGACGGGTACGGCCCGGTCGGCGCTTGGTTCCTGCTCTTCAAGGCCAAGACCCTGAACGGCCTGGGCGAGAACTTCGCCGCCTCCGATGCGGCCAAGGCCGAGCTGCAGAAGTACGCCCCTTACGGGACCGCCGCCATCACCCCGACCTGCCTGCGCAACCATCTCATGCTCTTCGAGATGAAGTCCGGACGCGGCCCGATCATCATGGACACGGTGACCGCTCTGGCCGAGCTGGGCAAGACCATGGACAAGAAGGAGCTGAAGCACCTGGAGTCCGAGGCCTGGGAGGACTTCCTCGACATGACCTGCGGCCAGGCCAACCTGTGGTGCGCCACGAACACCGAGCCCGAGAAGAAGAACTCCGAAGTCATGCCGACCGAGCCCTACCTGCTCGGCTCCCACTCCGGCTGCTGCGGGTTCTGGGTCTCCGGACCGGACTTCGACTGGGTGCCGGATGCCTACAAGGTCAAGGCCGACAACGGCAAGGTCTACAACCGCATGACCACGGTCTTCGGCCTGTTCACCTCCGGCGACGGCGTGGGCTGCTCCGGCCACAAGTTCTCCTCGGGCTCCCATGCCGAGGGGCGCATGGCCGCCAAGCAGATGGTGCGCTATGCCAAGGACCATGCCGACTTCAAGCCCGAGCTGCCCATGAGCAAGGAGCAGATCGTCGACCACGTCTACAAGCCGGTTCGGACCTACCTGGCCAACTGCACCTACTCCACCCACGAAGACTTCAACCCGAACTACATCAAACCCAACGGGATGATGTACCGCATGATGAAGGCCACCCACGAGTACGGTGCCGGCACGGCCACCTACTACATGACGACCTCCAAGAACCTCGAGATCGTCATGGAGATGCTGCAGTGGATGCGCGAGGACTGCGAGAAGCTCGCAGCCGGCGACCTGCACGAGCTGATGCGGTCCTGGGAGATCATCCACCGCATCTGGACGGTGGAGTCGCACCTGCGCCACATCCAGTTCCGCAAAGAGACCCGCTACCCGGGCTTCTACTACCAGGCCGACCACCCCGGCCAGGACGACAAGAACTGGTTCTGCTTCGTCAATTCCAAGTATGATCCCAAGGCCGCCAAATGGGACGTGTTCAAGAAAGACTACATCAAGCTCATCCCGTAGGGCATGGATCGGACTGTGAGTAGACGAATTCGGACCTGAACCTAAACGCCTCCAGGTGCCGCAAGGCACCTGGAGGTTTTTTTTGGCTTGAGCCCCCCGCCGGCGTCCGAATACGAAGCGGCTTTGTCGGCCGAGAAAGCCCTTTCGCATTCGGACCACGATCGGGCCTCGCGGATGTCGCCTGCCGAGGGCAGGCCGGGTTTTCAATTCAACCACTGTTTGGGACCAGCACAAGCAAGCACGGAGGGAAGGCATGACGGACGAAAAGGCAGCCCCTGTGAGCGGAAGCATCATGGTTGTCGGCGGAGGCATCAGCGGCCT
>JALOOU010000048.1 GCA_025454255.1 Desulfobacterales bacterium
GACCCATCATGGCAGGAAGGCTCTCCTTGATTTGCTGTAATATAACTAACTAGCAAATTCGAGAGAATTTTTCAAGACTTATTTGGGCAACAGCCCGTCAAGATGTGACACTATCTTCTATCTTCCTCTATATCTTTGCGGCGACCGTCACAGGCCGGCGCGTTCCAGCCCGGTCAACAGAAGAAAGATGAGGACGGCGACGGGCACAACCACGGCCCAATCGTTGACCCTGAAGAGTTGCGGCAAAGTCAGTTTACCGAAGTCGCCTTTCCTCAGTATACCGCCCTTCAGCCTGGGGTATAGCGCTGCAAAGATGCCGGAACCGATCACCATGCCGGCCAAGCCCCCCACCAGGGCGTCCAGGAAACCATTGCCGATGGCGCCCGCGATGGTCCCCGGGCAATACCCCAACACCGCAAACCCCGCCCCGAAAATCAACCCGCCGATGACGTTGCCGCCCATGGAGCCCGATTTGAGGCTGAGCTCGACCCAACCCAGGGTTTTCATCAGGTAGATGCCGATCATGCCGGTCAGGACGGCCGAAAGCATGATTTTTAGCACGGTGAAATCGGTGAGCAGCAGCTGCCCGATGATCACGTCGTATTTTGTCGCCCCGCCCTTCTGGAGCAGAAACCCGAAGATGATGCCGAAAACCAATCCCCAGATCAGGGGGGACCTATCTTTTCCGGCTATGTTTTTCGATTTTAGTGCCTGCATGTCGCCCGCCGCCTAACCGATCAGTCCGAAGAGGAGCTGAGCCGTGAGAATGCCGCCGATGAAGAAGCAGACGGCGGAAATCCAGCTTGAAACCGCAAGCTGCAAGGTGCCGCCGATACCATGGCCGCTGGTGCACCCGCCTGCCCAGCGTGCGCCGAAGCCGAGCAAAACGCCTCCGATCAGCGCGACGGCAACGCGCAGCAGCGGGGAGTCGCCGAATGCGGATGCCCAGCGCAAGGGCACCCATTGCCAATGGAAATCGCCGGACAGCAGGGCCGACATCAGTGAACCGATCACGATCCCTATCACCAGCATCCCCTGCCAGCCGACGACGACTTTTATCTCCTGGTAGTAGGGCTTCGATTCCACCTTTTCGCCCCAAAAAAGCTTTTCGATCCCGCCGCTGGCGCGCGCAAAGGTAGTGGAACAGCTGATCGGTTCCCGGGAGATGAGAAAACTGAGCCAGCTCAGGATGCCGATGCCGATGCCGACCACATAGGGCGGCCACCGAACTTCTGTCAGAAAGTCCACGGGTTCCTCTCCCAGTTGTCGCTTTTTATTTTTAAGTGGGTGTCACATATCGCTTTTTTGATTTTATGCGAGATCCCCGGTTGCCGGGCGTCAATCAAATCCGATCCACCGGGTCTTCGCGGCGACATCCTTCTTGGGCGGCACGGACGGCTGGTGGTCCGGGTAGCCCAGGGCGATGATGGCGATCAGCTCCCGATCCGCCGGGACCCCCAGGAAGGAGGCGATCGCATCGGCCCGGCCTTTGAGCGGCCCGGTCATCCAGCAGCTCCCCAGCCCCTTGCCCCAGGCGGCCAGAAGCAGGTTTTCGATGGCGGCGGCCGAGTCGCTGATGTTGTTCTTCCACACCCAGGGGTCTTTCTCCCGGGGCAGGCACACGCCGACGGCGACGGGCGCGCCGCCCAGGGTGCGGTAAAACGCCCCCAGCGCCTGGAGTCGGTCCCCGCCGGCCCCGTCCGGCAGCGACAGGTCCTTTATGGCCCGCCGCATGGCCTCCTCGCTCACGGAGGCCACCCGCTCCTGGAACGCCTCCTTCAAGGTCTCCTCGAGCCGGTCCAGAAACGAGCGATTGACGACCACGAACTCCCAGGGCTGGCGGTTCGTGGCCGAGGGGGCCATGTTGGCCGCCTCCAAAAGCTCCTGCACGAGCTGCTTGGGCACCGGTGTGCGCTTGTATTTGCGCACGCTGCGGCGGGTGTAGATCGCGGTGTCAACGTCCATCATCGATTTCTCCTTTTCTTCCTGCCTGATGGCGCCTGAGCTGGTCGAGGTTCTCCCTCATCCCCTTGACGACATACCCGCCGTCGGTTCCCGAGGCGATGAAGGTGAACCCCATATCGACGACCGGATCGACCCCCTCCGGCCCCGGCACCAGGATCCCGGCGGCCTTGCCGCGGCGCCGGGCGGATTGCGCCACCTTGCGGATGGCTTCGTCGAAGACGGGGTTCCCGAAAGAGGAGGCAAGACCCAAGTTGGCGCTGAGGTCGAGCGGTCCGACAAAGAGCACATCGACCCCCTCCACGGCGGCGATCGCCTCCAGGTTGCCCAGGGCGGTTCCGGTTTCAACCTGCACCACCGTCGCAAGCTCGCGGTTGGCCCGGCGGCGGTAGTTCTCGAAACCCGGGCCGTAGCCGGCCGCCCTGGGGGTTCCGGCGATGCCCCGCCGCCCCTCGGGGGGGTACCGCATCGCCGTGACAGCGCGCTGCGCCTCCTCCCCGTTTTCCACATAGGGCACCATGACGCCCGCGGCGCCGAGGTCCAGGGCTCTTTTGAACAGGTGGATCTCGTTCCAGGCGATCCGGACGATCCCGGCCGTGGGGTGGGACCCGATCGACTGCAGCTGGTGCAGCAGCTGCTCGGTTTCGCCCGGGCCGTGCTCCTGGTCGATGCAGAGCCAGTCGAAGCCGGCCAGCGCCGCCATCTCGACCGTGATGCTCGAACCCAGATTGCACCAGGCCCCGGCCAACACCTCCCCGCCCAGAACACGCTCACGAAAAGACGCCATGACACGAATCCCCTTTCGTCGATTTCCGATGCCGGCGGGAGTCCCCCCGTTTTTTCAGACCCTCACCGGCCCCGTTTGCCCCCTGCAGCCTTCTTCCCCTCGGACGCCATCCCCGTCAGCAGGCGGATCTCCTCGGCCCAGCGGCTCTCGTCGGGGGTCTCCAGGATCATGGGGATGCCGTCGAAGCGCGGATCGTTCATGACCCGCCGGAACGCCTCCAGCCCCAGGGTCCCCTCCCCTATTTTCTCGTGGCGATCCACGCGGCTGCCCATGGGTTTCTTGCCGTCGTTGAGGTGCACCCCCCTGAGGAAGGAGAAGCCCACCAGGGCATCGAAGCGCTGCAGCGCGGCGGCGTAGCCCTCCGGGGTGGCGAGGTCGTAGCCCGCGGAGAAGCTGTGGCAGGTGTCGAGGCAGACGCCGACGCGGGAGCGGTCGTGGACGCCCGCGATGATGGCGGCCAGGTGTTCGAAGCGGTGGCCCAGGTTGGTGCCCTGGCCGGCGGTGTTTTCGATGACGGCGGTCACCCCGCGGGTCGCATCCAGGGCGAGGTTGATCGACTCCGCGATCCGCGCCAGGCAGGCCTCTTCGGAGATGCGGTTGAGATGGCTGCCCGGGTGGAAGTTGAGATAGATGAGGCCCAGCTGCTCGCAGCGGCGCATCTCGTCGATGAAGGCCGCGCGCGACTGCTGCAGCCCCTCGGGGTCCGGGTGTCCCAGGTTGATGAGGTAGCTGTCGTGGGGCAGAATCTGCCCCGGGGCGTAGCCGGCCTGCCGGCAGTTGGCCTTGAAACTCAGGATCTCCTCTTCGGTCAGCGGCTTGGCGCTCCACTGGCGCTGGTTCTTGGTGAAGAGCGCAAAGGCGGTGGCACCGATCCGGCTGGCGTTGAGCGGGGCGTTGTGCACCCCGCCCGCGGCACTGACGTGGGCGCCGATGTATTTCATGTTTTGGATCCTCCGGGGGCCATCCTTGGCGGCGGCGGCGAGGCGGGCCTGCCTCAAGCTCGTGAAACGTGACCTCGCCTGAAACCACTTCAAAGCACCTGAAACCGTAAAAAGCAATCAGAATCGACTAGATGCTTTCTTCCCAAAGCATTTCAAACCGGGCGGCCTGAATTTCCGCCAGAGCCAGCGATGCAAGCGCGACGCTCAGATCATCGAATTGGAAGTAGGAGCCCGCCGACCAGTTGTGGCTGCCGATGATGACGAGTCTTTTGTCGATGACAATGAACTTGGAGTGCAGCAGTTTCTCCACAGGATCGAAGCGCGCCGGCACTCCGGCTGCTTTCAAATACTCTATCGCACCTGAGTTGATTACGGTCGAGAGGTAGGGGTCCGAGTCGCGGTCCGCATCCATGAGCACGCGGACGGACAGGCCTCGATCCTTCGCTTTGACCAACTCTTCAAGCAGCGTTCGGGTCGGGTGGGCCTCGCTGGGCATCGCAATATGAAACATGCACACATCGATAGAGACGGACGCATTTTGGAAGTAAGGAGGAAGTGCGGAATAATAAGCGGACCCCCACAGAATGCGGGCATCAGCTGCCGCCGCCATCGGCAGCTCGTCTGGACCCCTTAGCGGGTATTGAAGCCCGGCCTCCTCATAGGGATGCCGCTCCGCGGCACACGTCACGGCCGTTGCCTCCAAAGCCCCCTCCAGCGCACTCAACCCCGCGGCCCCCGGCTGAACGGACATCAGCTTTCGCAGGTTGGCTCCGAAGTCATCGCTGGGCATCAGGTGCTCGCGCACTACGTCGGAGAGATCGTCAAACCTGAGCACGTTTAAAAGCTCCTTGGCCCCCTGCTCGCCTAAGCCCCGGATCCGCCCCGCCAAGTCGCTAACGGATTCGAAAGGGCCGGCTTTTTTCCGCTCGGCAACGATTCGAGCGGCCAAAACGGATCCGATGACCGGTAGTCCCTTGAGCTCGGCCTCCTTAGCGCGATTGACAGGCACCGTCGGCACCGCCACGGCTTCCGCGCCGAACACCCCGTTTGCGGCCGCGCGAAGCACGACGCCGCTGTTGAGCGGAGGCCTTGAAAGCCGGGACAGCGCATGGCTCAACGCCTCGTGGATCAGGCGAAAAGCCAGGGCCTGTGTTTCGGCGGCCGACGGCGGCTCATCTACAAAAAGCGAGCCTCCCACCGCAGCCAGGATGGACCCTACGGTCGAACGCAAGTGGCTAACATCCGCCGCCGGGTCCAATCCGGCAGCGGCACGAATCCGTTCAAGAAGGGCATCGCTTGCCAAGTGCTCGCACCTGACCTGCATCACGGTCGCACCTCCGCTCGTTTCCACTGAAGTTCAAAGTATTCGGCCATGATTGCGGCCATTGCCTCCGACGCAATGGCTACCGAATCCTGAATCTGATTGGTGAAAGACCCCGGCGACCAGTTGTGGGAACCGAGATGCACGACATCGTCGGTGACCACCAGTTTCACATGGCTTCCGCGGACGGGGGCGGCCATCAGCGCGCGACATGCGATGCCCAGGCTCTGCGCACGCGCGCGGGCGGATATCCCAAGCTGGGCAATATCGAAATTGGTACGCGACCCGCCGATGAGCAGCCGGACATCGGCCCCGCGCCATTTGGCTGCACTGAGTTCAACCAAAAGAGAATCAATCATCAAGTCGGGGTCGCGCCCGGGGTTCAGATCCACGATGAAGACACTGCAGAGCACGCGCCGATAGGCACGCTGGATCGCATTTTTAATGGCCGCCGCATAAGCGTCATCCGGCAGCAGCGTTACGCGGGCCGCTGAGACACCAACGGAGCTAGTGTTCATAGAACCCCCCTGCGTTTAAGCCACTGCGCTGCTTTTTGAACTCGGAACTCGCAGAAGCGCAGCGCCCCCGGATAGTTTGCAAGCCGATCGCATGCGCCGGAGCTCCGCTTCAGGAGGCGGGACTTCGTGCGCAGTTCGTCCGGGTTGTCATCCCGCAGCTTGGGAACGATTGCCTCGGTGATTTGCAAGGCGGCCCTGGAGATGTGCGCACGCAGCAAATAGTGCCGTTTTTTGTGCTGAAACCTTCTCATCAGGCGCACCTGGCGTTCGCCGTCGGGATCGAGGGCAGAGATTTCAGGCATATGCTGTGTCTCCGGAAGGAAGGTTGAAGTCGCCGGCAGGCGAGGCGGGCGGCGGCATCTCATCCACTTGGCCGCTGCCCGGATATGGATCCGGATCCTTGCACTCCTCCAGCCCGTCCGGAACGATGCTGGCAGCGAACGCCTCGGCGTCTTTTTCGCGCCAACCGACATCGTGCGGGTTGCCGGTCCCGTCCGGTGCCCCGTACTCCGTGTAGACCTCGTCTTGCATCGCGTGCCGCACTTCGTGCGCCGCCGTCTCGGCCGCAATCGTGTCACCGAACGGTTCGTCGTCTTCAAGCAGCCGCGGATGGATGTAAATCGTTTGGCTGTGATGGTCGTAGCCGCCATTGGCGCTGGGCCTGTCCGGAACGGGTTGGTACGTTAGGGAGTAGCGGTGCGGGTCCATCCCCCAGTCCCGCATCAGGTCGTTGATGTACTCTGTGAGCTCGTTTTCGCGCTCCGCGGGAGATTGCTCCGGCCATCTCTGCCTAAGTTTGCAGAACCCCATCGATGCCTCCAAATTGAGATGACAACGCCGGGAAAGAGGGGTGGGCTTGTGAAGTCTCCACCCGTTTGCAAGCTGCTTCTTCTCTCAGCGACGGTGATCGGAAGATTGGAAGTACGGATCGTGTATAGATGTTACGTAATCACGGCAGGCGTCACAATCAAGTCGGTGCCAGGACGCGACACCAAGCACGGTTTTGGCGGACCCCCGGTGAGGCCTCTGAGGATGCGGGCGGTTCCAGCACGCACGACCGTGAAGGCAGAGGCAGACATCGAATCGTGACTGGAAGCCAGTCCCCCAAATCTCAACTTAGGCGCTGACGAACCACCGGCGCGGGCGGCAAGGGCGGCTAAACACTGCCGTTATCGCGCCGGTAGCCGAGGAAACGCGCCAGAGCGAGCAGCAGCCCCAGAAATAGCGCGCTGATGAGCAAGACCTTCACCGCCGGCCCCTCGAGGAAAATCCCATAGTGCCCGTCGGAGATGGTCAACGACCGCCGGAATGCCATCTCGATCCGGTCCCCCAGAACTATCGCAAGCAGCAGCGGCGCGACGTCGAACCCGAATTTGCGCAGCAGGTAGCCCGCCAAGCCACCGATCATCATGAGCCACAGGTCCAGCGGGTTGGCGTTGACGCTGTAGACGCCGATGACGCTGATCAACAGGATGCTCGGGGCCAGGTAAGGGTAAGGAACCCTGAGAATGTTTACGAAGAGCGGCACCATCGGCAGGTTCAGCACTACGAGGATGGCATTGCCGATGACCATGCTGGCGATGAGCCCCCAGAAGACGTCCGGGTGGTCCAGCAGCAGCTGCGGGCCCGGCTGCACGCCGTGGATGAGCATCGCCGAAAGGAGCACCGCCGTGGCCGGTATGGCCGGAATCCCTAAAACGAGCAGAGGGATCATGGCGCTGCCGGTGGTTGCGTTGTTGGCGGTTTCCGGCCCCGCCACACCCTCGACGGCGCCTTTGCCGAAACGCTCGGGATGCTTTGAGACCCGGCGCTCAACCGCGTAGGAAACGAAGGTGGAGATGATGTGCGACACCCCGGGGACCATGCCGAAGAGAAACCCGATCACCGTCCCCCTGCCCACGGCCGGCGCCGAAGCCTTCCACTCCGCTTTGGAGGGCAGCAGGCTGCGAAAGGTGGGGCGGATCGCCTTCATCTCGGTTACGTCCTCGAGATTGAGCAGAATTTCGCTCACCCCGAACAGCCCGAGAGCAATGGCGACGAAGCTCAACCCGTCCGCCAATCGCAGGTTGCCGTAGGTGAAGCGGGCGAACCCCGTGATGGGATCCATGCCAACGGTCGCGATAGCGAGCCCCATCAGGATCATCGCGATGGTCTTGAGCGGTGGAGAGGAGCTGACGAAGCTCATCACCAGCAGTGCGAGCAGCATGAGGACGAACTCTGCCGGCGGGCCGATCTTCAGCATGGCCTCGGCCATAGGCGGGGCAAAGAGCATCAGACCAACCACGCTGGCCACCCCCCCGAACCAGCTGCCGATGGCGGCGATGGCCAGCGCGGGGCCGGCGCGGCCTCTGCGCGCCATTTCGTAGCCGTCGATGCAGGTGATCACCGAGGCCGCCTCCCCGGGTATGCGCACCAGAATCGACGTCAGAGAACCACCGTACATGGCCCCATAAAAAATACCCGCAAGCATAATTATCGCTGAAGCCGGATCGAGCTTGAAGGTGAGCGGCAGGAGCAGCGTCATGCCCGCCAGCGGCCCCAGCCCCGGCAGGATTCCCACGATGGTGCCCCATAACACGCCGATAAAGCAGTAAAGCAATTTGACGGGCTGGCAGGCCACCGCGAATCCGTCGAGAAAAAATTGGATGGTTTCCATGAGGCATGCACCTCAGAGGGGGCCAAGTGGCAGTTGAACGCCGAGAATCACTACGAAAAACCAGTACGCACCGAAAACGCCCGCGAGGGCGAAAACGATCGGCTTAAACCACCCTGCCCGGCTGAATTCCTTGGATAGAACCAGCAGAAACAGGCCCATGCAAATCAGAAAGCCCAGCCGTTCAAAAAACAGACTCACCCAAACCAGGCCGCCGGCGGCAACAAGGAGATGGCGGCCGCCGAGGGGGAGGGTCTCCGGTTCGAGCGGAAGCCTCCTCTTCAGCTGCCCGAGCAGCAGCCCTGCCGCTGTGGCGGCAAGCAGAACACCGATGGCCATCGGCATCAGGCCGGGCCCGGGCAAAGCGACGGTTCCGGCCGGCATGCGTGCGGCGCTGATGATCAGAAAGCAGGCAATTGCCAGCAACACCAGTGCCGTTCCGATTTCACCCTGGCGCTTCGTCGGTGCCATCATGAACGCATTCCTCTCCCCGGCTCGTCCCCCAAAGGCGGTTTTGCAGGCGGGCGGGCACCCCGCAGGCGGCCGCGGCATGCTCATCTACTTTTTCACCCCAAGCTCCTTGGCGACCTCACCCAGCGCGGCGTACTCCGCCCTGATCAAGCGGCCCACGTCGGCCGCACCGGCGATGAGCGCCTCTTCGCCTTGATCCTTCAGAAAATCGCTGAAACGCTGCTGCGACGCCCCCTGGCGGAAGGCGTCCTCCAGCGTTTTTACGATGGCAGGCGGCAGCCCCTTGGGTGCGATGATCGCCCGCCACAGCACGGTCTCCTCCTGGGGGATGCCGAGCGCCTTCAGACCGCTGGCGGTCGGCAGGGCCGGGTTGTCTGCGGCGGAGGTTAGCAGCAGCGCCTTGGCTTTACCCGCCTTGATGTGAGGCATGATCGGCGGCACTGAGCCGCCGTAAAAGGTGATGTGGCCGCCCAGGAAGTTCTTGGCGGTTTCACCGGCGCCGCCGAAGGGGACCGGCCTCACCTTTACGCCCAAGGCCTTGAAGATCCGCTCTCCGGCCAGCTGCATGGTGCCCCCCACCCCGTCATTGCCGTAGGTGTATTTGCCGGGGTTTTTCTTCAACTCGGCCACCAGCTCGGCGGCCGTGTTGGCCGGGAAGTCAGGGGCGGCGCAGAGCACATAGGCCGCCGACGAAATTTGGATGATGGGCTGGTAGTCGTCCGGGGTGTAAGCCACCTGGAGCGAGTGCGGGATAGCGGTCAGGGGGCTGTTCCACACGCCGCCGAGCGAGTAGCCGTCGGGCTTGGCCTGAGTGAGCAGGCTCACGCCGACGGTCCCGCCCCCGCCCGGCTTGTTCACCACCACCAGCTTCTGCTTGAGGAAGGGCTCGGTCAACTCGGCCAGCAATCGGATGGCGATGTCGGTCCCGCCGCCGGGCGGCGAGGGAACCATGAGTTCGATCGGTTTTTCCGGATAGTCCGCCGCCCAGGCAGGCGTCAAAAAGAATGAAGCCAATGTGACCAACAGGATGCTTTTTTTCATGACTCCCTCCTTCGTTAGAGGCCCAGGAAGCGGGCCGGGTTTATCTTGGTCATCAGGTCGAGTTCCTCTTGGCTCACCCCCTTTTCGAGCAGACACTGGCCGAAGATCCGCAGCACCTCAGCCGGCCAGGACTTCCGGGGCTGTCCAGCATCGCTGGTCAGAATGACGGATCGGGCGCCGGCCTCGGCCACAACGCGGCGGAAGTCATCGATGCGGCCGAAGCCGGGGATGGGGTATAAGTTGCCGCCGCAGAGCTCCAGTGTGGCCCCCAGTTCGGTGAGCTGCTTTTGCTCCTCGATGCTCAGCGCGGGCGGGTTGAACTCCGGGTGGGTCACAAGCAGTTTGGCAAAGCCCATCTCCCGGCTGCGTTGCGCCAAGGAAAAAATCTCCGCGCGATCCAGGTGGCCGGTTCCCAGGATGACACCGGCGTCCCGGACCAGCTCGAGGATCAGCTCGACCTCGGGTGTAAGGTTGCCTTTTGCATCCAGGATCCCGATGGGGGCCCGCTCGAGCCTCAAACCGCTTTTCTGGTAGCCAAACCCGCCCACATGGCCGAAGGAGCGGGCATGGGCGGCCGCGTCCACCGTCGGCATCCATATCTGCCGGGCGCCCAGCTGCAGCGCGCTCTCAACCGCGAGCGGGTTCAGCCCCCCGGTCGAGTGGTTCAGCACAAGCCCCCCGAACACCCGGGTACCCTCTATCAGCCTATCCGCCAGGGCCGCCCTGCCGACCGTGGACTCAAAATGGTTTTTGACCAGGATGCCGGCCAGGTTTGAAGAGAGCGCATGGCGCGCTAAATCCACTTCATCCCCCAAACGGACAAAAATCTCAGGGCTGGCGTGAACGTGTAAGTCGTAAGCCCCCGATAGATCGACGAGTGCCATATGGGTGCCTTTCAGCGCAGTTCGATGTGGTAGCGAAAGCGGTCGCCGCGGCCGTAGCTGCGGCGGAACTCGACCGGCAGATCTCCGAAGGTGTAGGCGATGCGCTCGATGTAGATCAACGGCGCACCCTTGGCCAACCCGAGATGGCCCGCGACCTCGCCGGCGGCCAAGCGTGGCTCCAGGAACTCCTCGGCCCAGACGATGGGGGTGTTATACCGGCTGTCGTAAATGGGATAGAGAAGCTCCTGGGAAATGTCGATTTTTTCGAACCCCTTGAAGATTTTGCGCGGCAGGTGAATGTGTTCGTACATCAGCGGCGTACCGCCCAGCGATCGGATGCGCGTTATGAGCAGGCAACGGCTGTCGGCGGAGAGGTTCAGCGCTTCCCGCACGCGCACCGGAGGAGCAGCCGTTCCCGAGAAAAGCACCCTGGAGACCGGGATCACGTCCTCGCTGTTCTGGCCGGCGCCATGCCGGAAAAAGCGGAAGAAGCTGCGCTTGAAGCTGGGCCGCGCTACAAAAGTGCCCTTTCCCTGCCGTCGGACAACCACCCCGTCCCGCACCAGCTCAAACAAAGCCTTTTTGACCGTGCCTGCGCTGATGTCGAAGGCGGCAGCAAGCTCGTTTTCCGATGGGATCATCTGGCCGGTTTTCCACTCCCCGGCGCCGATGCGGCTTTTCAGGACTTCTTTAAGCTGGTGGTAGAGAGGAACATACGAGGAGGGATCGAGCTCGCCGGGATATCCGAGCGGCGGCGTTGGACCGTTGAAAGCCGAAGAGGATCGCGCCATGGTCACCGCGACGGTAAAAGTTACTTATGTATATAAGTACATGATATGCGGCATGGATGTCAACCCTGTTTTTTAAACCGCGTTGCGAACGGCGCCACATGCTCTCGCCGAATACGAACCGCGCGCATCGACCGGCGTGTCCGGGCTGATGTCGGCAAGCGGTTTGCGAGCAATTCGTAGTGCTCGCATCCGAGCCCGGCATCTGGGCGCTTTCGAAGCGCCGCCCTCCGCTGAACCGATCGCCTTTGCGGGATGAGGGAAGACCCATCAGGATAAATATGCCAAGCGCTTTTAACCGAATCGATCCACGATCGGAACTTTTCCGCCGGAGGCGATGCGGGGTTTTCCCGCAATTTTTTTCACCTTCCCGGCTGCCGCCAATTTTGTATCCCAGCGCAGCGCCGCCGCAGTCAGTCGATGAACTCGGCGATCACACTGTGCTTGCGCTTGAGGTCTCTGATCATGCGATCCTCATTGCGAAGTTTGATGATCGCGCGTGCGACCAAAAAGGCGCCCAAGGTTAACAGCAGGACGTTGATCACCATCACGGCAATGAAGAGGGGGATGACGTCGGCAATTTCGTAATAGCGCGAGGTGGCGACCAGCATCCCCATGACGGACAGTGGAATGGCGAAAACAGCGATGCCGGTTCGCAGGCTGGACAACGACGTCCGCTTCTCCGCCAGTATCAGCTGGACCTCGTCGATGATGATTGCAGGCGGGCAGGCATCATCCGGGGGCTCTTCCGAAGCAGTCATCGGGTTCTCCGCTCATGGCGTTTAGCTGCAGTCGGCATGGAGAGATTGTCTTTTGAATGCGTTTGCAGCGCCGCCCGCCTTTCACGGCATGGTTTGCGCAAGGTCCATGGCGGCCAAAAGGTTGGCGAACGTGTGCGCGGGTCGCGGCCGGGAGGCGAAGCTGCCCAACAGCCGTCCCAGCACCGCGCCGGCGGCGGTGGCATCGTTTAGCGCCAGCGGCAGAAGCCGCTTCAGCCGGACCGGGTCGTCGTGCCAGTGGGCCGAAAGAAAATCCAGGGCGATGCCGCGCCCCATGCCAACCTGGCCCTGAAGCAGCGCAAGCCCCTGCCCCTGGTCCGGCCCCGACGGATGGGCCGCGATCCATATCTGCACACGGTTCACGAGCGCGGTGCGCTCCTGCCTCAGCACCGGGTCGAGCATGTGGACGGCATCCTGCGCCGCGGCCTGCGCCTGCGCGAGAGCTTTATCGGCCTGGTTCCACTCCAGCCGGCGGCAGGCGAGGGAGAGCCGGGCCAGAACGCGGAAGCCGGCGTAGCTGCCATAGAACCCCTCCTGCTCGGCCTCCTGCATCAACGCCTCGGCCCCCGCGGCATCCCCGCGGCGATGCAGCACCGCAGCGACCGCGCTGCGCTGGCGCATGCCGAAGGCCCAGGGGTCGGGGGGCAGGCCGACCTGCGCGCGCCAGGCGAGAACCTCCTCCGGTTTCAGCTGCCGCGTCGGGTCCAGGACCTGTTCGTTGGCGGCCTCGAGCCATTTCAGATGATCGATCAAACGCTCCGCTGCGGCCGCCTGGCCGTTCTCACGGTCGAACGCATCGAGCGCCGCCGCCACGGCATCCCCCCAGAACCCGGGCGCCGCCGGCCGAAACAGCCCCTTCAGGACCGCTGCCAGGGCCGCGCGCGAAGCGCTGCCGCTTTCGTCGTCCTTTTCCTGGGCCAGGACGGACTGCGCCAGCCAGCCCATGGACGCCTCCCGGTAGCTGGGATAGTCGTCCAGGGCGACGCGGTCCACCGCCTGGCGCACGTAGCCCAGCCATCCGGCCTCGCCCCGGGCCTCGTAGAGGCCGCTCGCAAGCAGCCGATGATAAATGAAAGAGGCCGCCCTGAAATTCTCCGGCCGGTCGGCGGAGGAGAGGTGGCCGGCGATGCGCTGCAGGATCTCGGGGAAAGGCTCCCCGCCGGTCTGGTTGCGGAAGCCGCCGCCCCAGGCCTCGGGCGGCAGCTGCAAAAAAGCTCGGGCCCGCTCGGCGCCGTCTTGAGGCCAGCTCCGGGTCGCATCCGCAAGCCAGCCCTCCGGGTCGGCCGCCAGCCGGGCGATGCGCGCCGGCAGCATCTGCAGGGTGTTTCCGATGGCATCGCCCATGCCGTCTGCGGCGTAAGGCTCGGCCTGCCGCAGCTGCGCCGCCATGACCCCGCGGGCGGGAAGCTGCTCCAGGGCGCGGCGGGTTGCCGTCAGGGCATCCTCCCAGCGGGAGGCGGCCGCGGCCTCCCAGGCGACCCACAGCCGCGCCATGGCCTGGGAGTTGGGCAGGTCCGCGTAGAGCGCGGTGCGCTCGAGGGCGCGCGGGTAGTCGCCGGCCCTGGCTGCCGCAACGACCCGCCCGAAGTCGCGCTCCGCGTGGGCGGTCGACCGGTGCGCCAGAATGTGCCGCCAGCACCAGGCCAGGTCGTCATCCTCCAGCGCCGCCGCAAGGGCGCGGTCGATGTCGTCCAAAACCGGCCCGGGCATCCCCAGGTGGTCGAGCCGCTGCTGCAGGAAGCCGCGGTCTGCCGCCAGGCTGTGCAGCGCGGCCCTGAAAGGCGCCAGCCCGCGCAGCTCCCAGAGATGGGAGGTGAGGTGGCGCAGGCCGTAGGCGTCCACCGCGGCCGCGCGCAGGGAGCCGGCGGCCGGGTCCAGGTAAGCGGCCGCGACCTGGGCATGCGCATCCAGGGGGTCGCTCCAGAGCTCAGCGGTGTCGGGGTTGTCCCGGGTCTCAGCGGAGGCCAGAAACTCGGGAAGCGTGGCATGGTAGAGGCGCACCCCGCCTCCCGCCCGGTCCAGGAACTGGGTGCAGCGGGTCAAGGCCGCGTCCACCTCGGCCTGATCCGCATCGATCCCGGCCAGGCGGCGGAGCTGCGGGGCCGCGAGCGGCTCGCGCGCCACGGCCAAGGCTCCCAGGATCGGCCGGTAGACCGCGGGCCAGGCATCGAGGAACCGGCGGCGGCGGGTCTGCGGGTCGGTCACCGCCACGCTCCGGCCCTGAATGTCATTCTTGATCAGCCCCAAAAAGAATCCGTACAGCTCTTTCAGCGTGCCGGGAAGAGCCTGCAGCGCGAGCACGTTGGCCAGCAGCCCCTGGTCGCCGGAGGCCGCGGCCCCGTCGACCGCCCGGGCGATCGCGTCCAGGTAGCCCAGGTTGCCGCCCGCCTTTGCGCGGGCGGCGGCCACAAAACCCTCGACCGCACCGGGTCCGCCCAAGGCCGCGTGGACGGCCGGCTCCTTGGCGAGCTGCCGTGCGAACCCCTCCAGGTCGGCCGAGACGTGCGGGTCCTCCTGAAAGTCTTTGATCTCGACGATCCCCGCTGCCTGGGCCCCCCGGAAGCGCGAAAGCAGGTCGGGGTCCGGCCGCGAGGTCAAGACGAAGCGCAGGTTCGGCGGCAGGGCCGGGCAGGTCTCGAGCCAATTGAGCAGCGTTTCGCCCGGCGCCCGGAACTTGAGCTCATCGAGCGCATCGACGAGGACCACCACCGGCGCCGCGGCCGAATCGGCGCCCAGCGCCCGCAGCGGGTCGAAGAGCGCCATGTTCTGCAGCGTCTCTACCGGCAGCTGCCCGGGGTCGGCGACGATCTCGCGCACCCGCAGGCCGGCGACCCGCCCCCCCACCCGCTCCACATCCTGGCGGATCTGGATCGCGGTCTGGTAGAAGGGCGAAGTGAGAATGCGGTCGATCTCGACGCCGACCGCCTCGCCCCCGGCGGCCACGGCGCCGAGGCGCTGCTCGACCTGGACCACGATGGCATCGCGTCGAAAGAGGCCGGGGTAGATTGCAGCCAGCTGGTAGCCGATGCGTCTTAGAAACGACCGCCGGCCGGGGTCCGCCAGCGGCGCCGTCTGATCGCGGCGGATGAAGTAGCGCGGCCAGTGCGGATGTTCGGCGGCGAGCCAGGCTAGGAAGGCCGACTTGCCGGCGCCCGGCTCGGCGGTCACGAGCACGAAGCGGCAGCGGGGCGACTCCAGTGCCTCCTCCACCCGGGATGCGAGCCAAGGCCGCGGGAGGAAGCGCCGGGAGTCGACGTAACCCCGGATCAATTCGTCGTAGAAGAGCTCGCGCTCCGGTTGCCTGTCGTTCGGGGGCGTTGCGGCCATTGCGGATCTCTCCTTTGCATTCGTCGATAGGGCCCCGAGCGGACCACTGCGCCCTCCGGGATTTTCATGGAGGCGGGTTCGGCCCCAGCGGCCCCGCTTCGGCATCCTCGAGCGTGAGGAGAAAAAATTGGCCCTCCCGCAGGACCGCCCAGGTGCAGCCGTCCGGGTGGTGATACGCTTTGCCGTATCGAAACGGCAGCCAGGCGGCGGCCTGGCCCCCGGGGGTCATCAGCGTCATCTCGATGTCGGCGCGCGATTGCCCCTCCCTGGGCCGGGGATCGGGCAGATGCCAGTGCAGGCCGTCGGGGCCGCGCCCCTTGGCCAGCGCGAAGGCGCGCCGGTGGCGATCATCAGCTTCAACGGCCGCCCCGCTCTCCAGGCTCACCGCGGTCACCGCCTCCAGGGGGCCCTCCAGGACGAGGTGTCTATTGTCTTCAGTGAAGCAGACTGAATACACAAGGGGGAATCCTTCTAATTGGCGGGGGGTCGGTTTTGCGGATTCGAGGTCCCACACCCATGTGGCCTCTCCTAAGGCCGCCAGAAAACGGTCGTCGGGCGAGAAACCGAAGAGCCGAAATTCGGCTGCCGCCTTGGCCTTGAACTCCGCTGCGATACGCCTGCCCGCCACATCCATGAGATGAACCGACTTTGTGGTCAGCCCCGCCAGCAGCCTCCCGTCGTGCGAAAATGCGACCTGGCGGATCTCTTTGGGAAGAGTCAGACCGGCCCACTCCGTTCCTTCCGGCAGGTCCCAGACTTTGACTCGGCCCCCGGCGCAGGCGCATGCCAGCAGACGGCCATCGGGGGAGACGGCCGCACTCGCCACACCACCCGTGTGGCCGGAGAGCCGCTGGACCAGTTTCCCGTCGTTTAAGTTGCGCACGAAGACGAGCTCGCTCTTCTCGCTGCAGGCGCAGACCAGCCCCCCGCCGGCGGCGAATAGCACCTCGGTCACATCGGCCTCGGTCTGCGACCAGATGGCCCCCGCGGCGGCCTGCTCCAAGTCCCAGACGCGAATGGTGTTGTCGTTGTTGGCCCCGGAGGAGAGCAGGCGCCGGCCGCCATCGAAAACGACCATGGCCGTGATCCCCCCCGTGTGGCCCTCGAGTTGCCAGAGCGCTGCGCCCGTGTCGAGGTCCCAGCAGGTGATCGCCGCACCCGCCTGGACATCCCCTGATCCGTGTAGAAGGTGCCGGCCGCCGGGCAGGAACGCCAGGCAGCCCGGCAGGTTCCCGGTCGGCCTGCCAAGCTGCCGCAGCGCTGCGCTTTCAAGGTCCAGAAGCGTAATGCGGTCATCATTCTCAGCCCAGGCCAGTTGCCGCCGGTCGGGCCAGGCGAGCACCGCCTCCACGCTCGCTCTCTTGGGCAGATGATATGCCTTGATCAGCTCCAAACCGGCCGACGCGATCCCCCAGACCCCGACCACGCTCGGGCCCCCGATGTTGCTGACACCCACAGCGACCTCAGCTCGGTCGGGGATCAAGACCAGGGCCGTGACCTCGCCGTCGTGCGCCCTTACCTGCGCCACCTCCCGCGCCTGCTCGATATCCCAGAGCTGAAGCTGGCCTTTCCAATCCCCGGTCAGCAGCAGCCGGCCGCCTTCGACGAAAAGCGCCGCACTGATCGGCTCGGCGCTCGCCTGCAAGCGCCGCACCTCGCGCAAGCCGGCCGGCTCCAGCCAGCGCACCGAGCCGTCGCCCGATCCGACGACGATCGCATCCTCTCGCGGAGTAAATCCAATCCAGCCCACGTAGCACGCCTCTCCGAGGGCCGACTCGGCGAGCAATTGGCCCGTCGACAGGTCCCACAACCGAACCGTGCCGGTGGACCCACCGGAAACGAACCGCCGGCCGTCGGCGGAGACGGCCAAGCGGGGGGAGTCGTCGTCCGCCAGCAGCACCGCTGTCAGCGGGCTGTTCAAGGGGTCGGGCGGCGGGCGCAGGAAGCGAAGCCAGGGGGCTTTCGATCCCGACCCCTCGCGCCAGGCGCGCCACGCCTCCATGAAGGTATGCATCTTCGGCCCGGGCCGGCTCCACGCAGGGTCGGCGGTGCTTTCGCTGCCCTCCGCCGCTTCGAGAAAGGCCGCGGCCTGCGGCGCGTCGTACCACCAGCCGCGGTTCCAGCAGCACTGAAACAGCAGGCCGGGATGCCGGTGGATGAACTGGCCGTCGAACCGCAGGATCTTCTCCAGGATGCGGATCAGCGCAAGCTGCGGCTCCTCCGGTTGGACCCGGCTGCCGCCCAAGCGCAGGTCGCTTAAAAGCTCGAAGGCGGAGAGGACGCGCACCTTGGCCTCGAGGAAGCCGAAGTCGGTCAGCAGCCCGCTGAGCTTGGTTTGGAGTTCGCGGCGAGCGCGGTTGCCCTGCGCACCCTGAATCGCCTCCACCAGGTGGTAGACGCTGTAGCCCAGCACATACCGGCTCCGGCAGCGGATCCAGGCGCCGGCGTTCTCCTCCAAAAAGTTTTCGGCCAGCGCCAGGTGCGCCTCGGCCGGTTCGATGGGATAGGTCGTCTCCTCGAGCAGGTAGTCGCGGAAGGACTGATGGTAGATGCGGAAGGGCCCCTCCGGCTGCGTTCCGGTCAGATACTGGGCGCAGGCCCGCACGGCATTGGCGACCTCGCGCCGCTTGCGGCCGCTCGCGCCCGCCAGATGCTCCAGCGTCAGGCCCTCGTCGCGCGCGACCGCCAGCAGGCCGAGCAGCGACTGGTAGCGGTCTTCCCATTTTTCGTCGTCGCGCGCGAGCTCGCGCTTCAGAAACCGGCGGTAGATGCCGCGCAGCCCCTCCGGGAGGTCGACTTCGGCATTTTTCAGCGGGACGCCCCCCGGTCGGGTCAGCCAGTCCTCCAGCACGTAGCGCGCGTATAGAAAGTTGCCGGCGCTCGCCTCGGCCACCCGGCGCGCCAGCCCGTCGGCCGCCTCGGGGTCGAGCGCAGCCTTCGCCAGCCGGGCCGACGCATACCGGCTCACCTCCTGGGCATCGGCCGGCGCATCGGCGATCAGGTCCAGGGACGGGGCGAGGTCGACGGCGCCCAGCACACGCTCGTCCGGCCGGCTGGCCATCACAAAGCGCACCTGCGCCGGCAGATCGCGCGGGTCGTCCAGTGTGTCGGCGAGCAGGGTGACGATATTTTCCTCTTCGCGCCAGGTCTGGGCCTCGTCCAAAGAGTCCACCAGGACCACGATGGATTCACGGAAACCGTCCCGGCACAGCGCCTCCAGCGGCCGGCGCACGACCCGGTCGAAGGCGACGCGGGCGGACAGGTTGCCCAGGTTCAGGTTCTGGATGACAATGTTTTGAACCTGGCTGCCGTCGGCGGCGGTTCCCACCGACTGGGTGGCGTTGATGGTGATGTGCCGGTCGCCCTGGGCCGACTCGAGAAGCGCCTTCGCAAAGGGCTCATGGCGCGATGCCAGGGCCTGGGAGAGCGCTTCGACAAAACGAAGCGGGTGAAGAGTCGCATCCTGCCGCGCCTGGCAGAAATGGAAATAAGCGAGAAAATTGGCCGAAAGATGCGGGAAGCCGTCGGCGGCGGTTTGGCCCCGGCTGAACTGGGCCAGCCGGGCAAGAATGGCGCTCTTGCCCGTTCCCGGCCCGCCGACCAAAAGGAAGGTGCGCTCGCCAGCAGAATCGCCCAGCCACCGCTCGATCCGGCGAAAGACCCATTCGCGGCCGGTAAAGTCGCGGGTCTTCTCAGCGATCAAATCTGAAAAATCCGGCGGGCGGCCGACGGAGGCTGCCTCCGGGGGGACCTGGGCCCCGCACTCGTGGCAGAACTTGGAACCGGCGGACAGAGATGCGTTGCACCTGCTGCAATTCACCACGGTTGCTCCTCGTGCGCTCAGGCCATGCGGCCCGCCGGGCGACGGCTTTAGCAGCTGGATGCCCGGCTCTGCCGAGGCAGACCCCGGCGGCGGCTGTTGTCATAGTTTGTCGATAATGACCCCGGTCACGCTTCCGTCCGTTTCGACGGTTTGGACTTCAACCGCCGCCGTGACGTTCCCGCCGCCCAGGGTGCCGATGCGAACCCCGACCACCTTGCCGTACACCACGCCGTCGACGATCAGGTCCGCCTGCAGCTTTCCCGCCAGCATCTCCTTCACCTCCGCGCCGCAGGCGAAGCCCCCCTTCGCCACCTCCTTCAACCGGAGCTTCGCCACCACCTCGGCCTCCCTGGCCGCATTGGCCCGCACCCCGCTGTCGGCGGCACCTTCGAAGAGCCGGCCGTCGCCTGCGCGCAGATAGAGCACCGGCACCCCCCAGTCCCTGCCATCGGGCTCCGCGTTGTAGGCCGCGATGCGACCGGCAACGACCGCGCGCTCGAGGCCCAAACCACCCACGATCGACCGGTAGAGCTGCCGGCTGAAGGCGAGCGCGCATTTGTCGCGGATCGAGTACTGGTTGGCCACAACCGCCGGGATCTCTGCCTTCACCAGCGCCGGGGCGATCCCGCTCCAGACGCTGACGGCGTCCCGCCGACCGCTCTCGCAGCCGCCCAGCACCGCCAGCCGGACCCCGTTTCCGCGCAGATTGACCCCCAGCTGTTCGGCGCCGACCGCCTGGTCTTCGAAGGCGAGCGCACCGCTGCCCGTATAGGTGCCGGGGATGTCCCCCATCTGACGGGTGAAGACCCCGTGGCCGGCAAAATGAAACACCCCTGCGCCCGGCAGCAATGAGAGGATCTCATCCAGGGTCGCCTCCGGCAGATAGTGGGCCGTGAGTCCGGTCTGATCTTTGAGCGCTTCCTCCAGGTCGGATCGCTCCTTATCTACGTCAAGCGGCGCCAGCCCTTCGGTCGAGGCAAAGGCCGCCACCAGCTTGATGTCGCCCTTGAGCAGCGGCGGGTTGGCCGGGGCAGCCAGCGACTCGTGGCGAACGACGGCAATCCGCGGGTCGAGCGCCAGGAACCCGTCCATGCCCTCCCCTCCCCCGACCCTGTCCACGTAGACAAATTCCCAGGGGATCACCGCCAACAGGGCCGGCAGCCGTAGCCGCAGCCGCAGGCCCTCCTGCGGTCCGACCTTGATCAGGCTTGCGTCGAGCAGCTCGCGCACCCCGGTGGCCGCCCCTTCTCTCTTGGGCGGCAGAAGGAGCAGCCCGAGCAGCCGGCCCATGGCGACCAAACCGCTGCGGTCCAGGGAGCGCCGCTCCAGTTCCCCCAACGCCTTCTGGAGCGCCTTGTCGTCGTATTCGACGGCCGCGGCCTCCTCCGCCTTCATTTCGCCGGCCGGGGAGCGCAGCACCCGCACCTTGAAACGGCCCCGGCGGCTTTTGTCGGCATTCCGCTCCACGGCGGCATCGAAGGCCTCCAGCTCCATGTCATGATAGACCATGCAATCGCCCTCCCTTAGCTCCCCTTCGCGTTGTTCACGACAGGGCGTCGTGATAGGCGGCGAGCATTTCGCCCCAACGGGTCTCCGCTGCGAACTCAGTCTGTCTGTAAAAGGGGGAGACATTGTGGCGTCCGGAGGGCATGAGGTATATGGAGACCCCTCCGATCCCGTCGAACCATTTTCCCAAGTGGCCCTCCGCGAGGACCGGCCCTGCACCGACCCGCAGGGCCTCGCTCACACCGGCAGCCGCGGCCCTGACCCCCGCCGGCGCATTTGCCTGCCCGGCCAGCCCGAAGGCGAGCGAGCCGATGTCCCAGAGGTGGTAGTCGAACTTGTTCGGCGTGCGGGCCTTGCGGTTGGTCTCGAGCCGCATGGCGTCGAGCTGGGCCTGCCAGAGGATCTCCGCAACCGCCTCCATCCGGTCGGCCAGCACGCCGGCCAGGCCGTCGACGGCCGTCGCGAGCATCTCGACCCGCGACAGGTCCAGCGCAACCTGGGTGACATCGCCCGCCGCCGGAGGCGCAGCCGTGTAGTAGTCGGTGTAGTGCGCGACCACCCGGCGGCTCAGTTCGGCGCCGTCCATCTCCGGGCGGCAGCGCAGGTCGGCGTAGAGGACGTCATAGGGCCAGCTGTGGCCGGGGACGAGCTCCTCGGAGGCAGCCATGAACCGCACGGCGTTTCGAATCTGGTAGGCCACTTCGAGGTTGGCCATGAGGCAGGCGTCCATCCCCAGAAATTCGATGGGCCGGCCGATGGCGGCCCGGATCTCGGACAGCGCCCGGCCGAGCTCGAGGGTGTCGAGCGAGTGGCCGGTGCCGTCGTCGAAAAGAATGGCCCGCTCGGCTGCGGTCATCGGCTTGAGCATCCCGGCCAGAGAGGAGCGGAAAAGGACCCGGCTGCCCGGCATGCCTGAGCGTTCGATGGATTCCCGGGCGGCCGCAGGAGTCGCCCCGTGCGCCGCCTGCGCAACGGCCTCGATCTCGTGGGGCATCCAACCGCTGCCATGGCTCCAGAGCACAAGGGCAAAATTTTCCGCGGGGCAGCGGTCGAAGGCCCATTGGGCGGTCTCTATCAGGCGGCGGGGGTCCCCCGAGTCGAAGTCGGTCAGCTGCTCCTGCTCCCGCACCCTGCCGGGGGAGCCGGCGATGCATCGCACGGCGCCGCTTGGCCCGTCGAAAAGCACCGCCTGCGCCACCTCCGCGCTGCTGCCGACACCCACGATTTGGTCCAGGCTGCGATCGCCCATGGCCTGGAGGTTGTTGTGTGCGGCGATGTAGGTAAGGATCGTCCAGCGCGGTTTTCCCGGCATGGCGCCCTCCCCGGACTCTATGCGCTGCCGCCGCCGGCCGACGGTGGGCCATCTCCGCCGGGGCGCTTGCCTCTCAACTCGGCATGCCGGTCGATGATCCGCGCGATCGTGTTGCTGAAATCCTCATCGGCGGCCTTGAGCTCTTGCTGCACGGTTTGCGAATCCAGCATGTACATCAGCCGGGTCCAGTAGGTGTTGAACGCCACCCCCAGCCAGCTGATGAACTCCAGGTTCTCTTCCAGAGCCTGCACCGGCTGCCGGATGAAAAACGCCAGGAACGCTCCGGCCCCCAGTCCGGCAAAGGCGATGGCCACCGCCGATTGGCTGTCGCGCCAGCCGATCACGACGGCCGCCGCAAAGAGCGCCAGGCCCAGGGCGAAGAGGGCCGTGTACATCCGGATCGTCAGATGATAGGGCTTCATGAAGGCCTCCAGGGTGCGCCGGAACATCTCCTCGTTGTTTCTGAAGCCCTTCACCATGTAGTCGATCCACGCCTTGCGGATCTCCTCCGGCGCTCCGGCAAGACCCTCCGTCGGCGGCGGCGGCAGCTTCGCTCCCGGCTTGATCAACGGTTTGCCTTCCAGTGCACCGAAGGGATCGGGTGCGTGCGGGCTCCGTGACATAGCTCATCTCCTGAATTCAGATCGGCCTCGCGCCGTGTTCAACGCTTCAGCCGCAGCAGGCGGCGCGCCAGCCGGTCGGCCGCAGACGGGGGCGCTTCGACCCCTTTGGCGCCTTTTCGTGTGGCCGCTCCCTTTGCCGCTTGCGGGGCGGCGCCCCTCGGCGGACCGGCCTTTTTGGCCGGGTGGCTGTCTATGTAGAGGCGCATGGCGGTCCGGCCGGCCGCGACCAGGGCATCGCGGCGCTCGTCGCTCATGTCGAACTCGGTCGTGCCGTACCCGGCGGCCGGCAGGCGAACGACCAGGTGTTCGTGCTCCTCGATCACCATTTTATCGTGGGCGCCGGTCATGGTGTCGACCAGGCGCTTGAGGCGCTGCACGGTCTTGAGCTCTCCCGGCTTGATGGTGATGTCGACCAGAAGCCCCTTCCTGGCCGGAACCGCCAGAGATTCGTCGATGAGCAAACCCAATACGGGATCGTCCTGCTTGGGCCCCATCAGCTTGGTCACCTGCGGCTCGCCGGAGATGAAAAGCTCGATCGGGAAGTTGGAGAGCATGCCGCCGTCCACGACGACGTGCCCCGCCATCGGCCGCCCCAGATAGTCGCCCCAGCCCTGATCCCAAACGACCTCGTCCCACACCAGCGGAATGCTCATGGACATCCGCACGGCCCACACGACGGGGCACTCCGGCGCCGTGCGGTGGTTGAGCACGAGCAGCCGGCCGCCGCTGGTGTCGGCCGCCACCACGGAGAGCTCGACACCGGTGGCTTCGAAAAACCGCTTCAGGGACATCCGGCTGTAGTCGCGCCGCTGGCCGGTGGCGGGGTCGGTGTCGAGCTTCGCCTGCAGCCAGCTGACGAAGCGGGCCGCTGAAAACCACCCGCCGCGCTCCACTAATGCGACAAAATGCCGCGAGCGACGGTTGTCGGCCAGCCACCGGGCCAGGGCGTCGTCCATTGGCTTCTCCAGGAAGCCCGGCACGAATTTGAGGTCGATGTTGGCCAGAACATCGCGCGTGGCGCTCTTCTTGATCTCCTCCCTGGTGAACGGCTCCGGGTCGCCCATGAAACCGGCGAAGACCGAGCGCCCGTTTTCCTTCTCCTGCAGTGCCTCGAGCATTTTGGCGGGCGGGTAGCCCGCGGCGAGCAGCACCGCGGAGATGGCGCCGGCGGAGGTGCCGAGAAGCCGGCCGGCGCTGTGGCCGCGGTTGAAGAACTCCTCCAGGGCGCCCACGAAGACCATGCCCTTGGCGCCCCCCCCCTCGAAGACCAGATCGTATTTCATGGCCGCGTCACCTCCTGAAAAATCGTTCAGCGACAAGCGTTGGATCGGTGCACGCCCGGCTCACGAACGCACGGCGGCCGGCGCGTGCGCTGCGCCTGGGACGCGGCGCCGCACGCCCGCCGCCCCATCCGGCGGCGCCCCGCCCGATCCACACCCGGCGCTTAAATCGTGAAAGGGGTCTGCCGTTCGAACTTCCGGTCGTATCCGCCCACCCAAAAATAGTTGGGAGTCTGCTCCGGCGGCATCCGCTTGACGATCGCGCGGTGAAAATTGTTGTAGTTTTTTTTGAAATATCCGTTGTTCCACACCGCCAGGAGGTTCGCGGTGAAGAGGCTGTTGAACGTGCCATCCAGTGAAAACTGGTTGTCCTGGCAGCCGGAGATCAAAAGGACCGACGCCTTCACCTCGTCCATGGCGTTGGTCAGCTTGGGGTTCTTGAGGAGTTCGTCATAGAAGTTTTTGTTCTGGCGATAGGTCCGCAAGGCGACGTCCGGCGGCATGAATTTGAAGCGGGGTTGATCGACGCCGACAGAGGCCGAACGCGCCGCTACGGTGCCTTGATAATAGGCCGCTTTGGTGACCGTGCCGCTGTGGCAGCTGTCCGACATGGAAAAAATCCGGACCCCCTTGGCGAAGCGGCCGAGCAGCCCGAAGATTTCATCGTCGATAAGCTCGCCGTCGTGAAGGCACCAGGTCTCGTCCTGGAAGTCGTCTTCGTCGTTGTTCATGTCCGGCACCTGCCCGCCGTGGCCGGAGTAGTAGAGCAAAAAGATGTCCCCCGACGACAGCCCCTCGGCCGCTTGGCCGAAGGCCTGGATCACGCTATTGCGGGTGGCGTCCTGGGTCAACAGGGTTTGCGTTTTGAAGCCCTTGGATTTGGCGATGTCGGCAACATCCGCGGCGTCCGCTTCGCAGGCGTTCAGGTCCCCCGACCAGCCGCCGTAATGTTTCGGATCGACCGAATTCAACCCGATCGTCAAAGCGATCCCGTTTGCCATGATGCCTCCTTTCTTTTATGGGCGTCCACCCGTTGGGCCGTCCGTTTGAATCATTCCCAATGGAGCCGCTCGAAAACCCCGCCGGCCTGCCTTTACGCCGCAGCGCTTCGATCCCGGCGACGGGCTGGAAGGAAGAGTACCCGTGCTCCTGCCGGCGAGCCGATCGCAGCGGTGAAGGAATACGACACGGATTTGGTGGAGCAGGAACCGGGGCGAGGCCGTCCGGCGGAATCGCTTTTTTTCGACCCATTCAGAAGCCGGGTTCGGTGCCATGGCCGCCTCGCGCCGAAGGGGAGCATGGAAGCAAATTCTACAGCAAGTTCGAGAGAGCAGGCTGCCATTAGCTTCCGGCAGGGCATGAGTCCGGCCGGTGGAGGTGCAGCCGAAGGGCGTATGTGCAAGCACCGGGGGTGTGGCCGGCGCAGCGAGGATGATGGCAAGTCAGTGGTTAAGATGAGAAATAGTAAGTATTGGTTTGGCAGTGTGTCAAGATGCGGCGGTCCAACTCATGGCCGGCAGGCCCCCTCTTATTTCTTGGCAGCTTTCCCTCGCTGGTACTTTTCTTGCGGGTACTGTTTCAGGTGGTCGGCATTGAACTCGTAGGGCGTATCGGTGTCCAGGTCGAGGTTCACGGCATAGCCGAGGTCCGACTGCAGGTGGGTCGGCAAGGATGCCCCCACTGCCCAGCCGTCGCCTTTGATGTAGAAGTAGACGCCCCGGCCCTGATCGTAGTAGACGTTGCGGCTGGGGTAGTAGCGGTACTGGTGCTTTGCCCGGTAG